>JABFXP010000973.1 GCA_013361685.1 Catenulispora sp. | reverse complement strand
CCCCAAGAAAGTCAAAATTCTTGGTCACGCCCGCTGGACAGCCCGACATGAGAGCGCTTTCATGATGCTTGCGCGCGCAATGGTTTAGACCTCGTGGAGCCAGGACGAGGACCTCTGACATCCGAACCCTGTTTCCTCCGGTCTTCGTGGTGCGTCAAATTCAGGAGAGACTTGATGTCCCCATCCCCACCGCAATCCCCACCGCAGTCCCCATCGCCCCGCGCACCCCGCCCCGGCCGTCGGCACCGCAGCGCCCACGGCCCCGGCACGGTGCGCAGGCTCCGCGTCCGACTGGCCGCGCTGGCGGCGCCGCTGGCCCTGGCGGTCACCGCCTGGGCCGTGCTGCCGGACGCCGCGGCGCACGCCTCGGCGCCGCCGACGCCGTCGGGCTGGAACCAGGTGTTCCTCGACGACTTCAACGGCGGCTCCGGCAGCGGCATCGACGGCCAGTGGATGTATGACACCGGCCCCGGCGCCAACTTCGGCACCGGCGAGATCGAGACGATGACCAACTCCACCTCCAACGTCCACCTGGACGGGGCGGGCAACCTCGACATCACCGCCCTGGGCAGCGGCAGCAACTGGACGTCCGGGCGGGTGCAGACCACCTCGGCCAACGTCGGCGCGCCGGCCGGCGGGAAGCTGATGGTCACCGCCTCGATCCAGCAGCCGACCGGCGGGCTGGGCTACTGGCCGGCGTTCTGGATGCTGGGCCCGGGCCAGTGGCCGGAGAACGGCGAGATCGACATCATGGAGGATGTCAACGCCCTGTCGGAGGTGGCCGGCACCATCCACTGCGGCACCTACCCCGGCGGCGTGTGCAACGAGGGCAACGGCATCGGCAGCGGCCTGCGCGCGTGCAGCGGGTGCCAGAGCGGCTTCCACACCTACACCATGGTGCTGGACCGTACGAACACCTCGGCGGAGTCGATCGCGTTCTCGCTGGACGGCAGCCAGTACTTCAGCGTGAGCGAGTCGCAGGTCGGCACCGCCGTCTGGCAGCAGGCCTTCGACCACAACCTGTCGATCATCCTCGACCTGGCGATGGGCGGCGCCTTCCCGAACGGCGTGTGCGGCTGCACCACCCCGACCGGGAGCACCACCTCCGGCGGCACGATGCGGGTCGACTACGTGGCGGCCTACACCACCACCGGCGGCGGCAACCCGCCCCCGCCCCCGCCGGGCAGCGGCCCGATCTACAGCGCGGTCGGCTCCAACATCTGCCTGGACGACCGCAGCTCCAGCACCGCGAACTACAACCCGGTCCAGATCTACGGCTGCAACGGCACCGCCGCGCAGCAGTGGACCGTGGTCGAGGCCGGCAGCACCCTGCACGTCCTCGGCAAGTGCCTGGACATCAACGCCGGCGGCACCGCCAACGGCACGAAGGTGGACCTGTACGACTGCAACAACACCGGAGCCCAGGTGTTCATCCCGCAGTCGAACGGATCCCTGTACAACCCGCAGTCCGGCCGCTGTCTGGACGTCCCCAGCGCGACCACGACATGGAGCACCCAGGTACAGATCTGGGACTGCAACGGCACCAACGCCCAGAAGTGGACGCTGCCGTAGCCGACTGACAGCCCGGCTCTGAAGCCAGGCGACCGCGGGGTCCCGGCCCGGTACGGCAGGCCGGGCCCCGCACGTCGCGCCGAGGACCGGCGCGTCTGGAGGGCCCGCTCGCGCTCGGTCGGGACGTCAGGACCAAGGCCGTCGACGGGGCGCGGCCCCCTTATGAACAGTGGCCGCCGGTTCACACCTCCTCGGCGGCACGTTCCGCGAGGATCCACCGCACCGCGACAACGTGTAGGCGCGCGCAGGCACGGCTCAGCACCCGCTACGCCTACCGGTTCGGCCGCTCTCGTGGCCGCAGCCACCCCTCAGATCTCTGCGACGTGCTCCACGTTCGCCTGATCCACCGGATCCGCGCTCGGCTCGCCGGCGAACCACGCGTCCAGCATCTCGGCGAGCAATGGCGCGGACGTCAGGCGCAGGCTGAGCGCCAGCACGTTCGCGTCGGCCCATTTCCGCGCGCCGTCCGCCATCACCGCGTCCGTGCACAGGGCGGCACGCACTCCGGCGACCTTGTTCGCGGCGATCGAGGCACCGGCACCGGTCCAGCACGCGACGATCGCCTGGTCGGCACGGCCGTCGGCGACCGCGCGCGCCGCCGCCTCCGAGCACCACGCCCAGTCAGGGCGCTGATCCGGCGCCAGGGCACCGTAGAGCTCCACCGTGTGCCCACGGGCTTCCAACTCCGGCCCGATCTGCGCGGCCACCCCGGCCATCTCGTCCGCCGACACCGCGATCCGCATCGTTCCCGCTCCTCGTCCTCGGCCTGCTCCCCCGGGCCCCCATTGCATCACGCGGCGGCGGCACGGCGGCGCAACGCCTGGTCGGGGCGTCGTCCCGGCCTCTGTCCGACCGGCGTGGCAGCATGCCGTAATGGACATCACCAAGATCACCCTCCTCCGTCCCGCCGGCCTGGTGAACAGCCCGGCCTTCAGCCATGTCGCCGTCGTCCCCGCCGGGGCGGCCACCATCTACGTCGGCGGGCAGAACGGCGTCGACGCCGACGGCAAGCTGGTCTCGGACGGGGTCGCCGAGCAGTCGGCACGCGCCTTGGACAACGCCGAAGCCGCGCTGGCCGCCGTCGGCGCGAAGCTGTCCGACGTCATCCAGTGGAACGTCCTGTTCGTCGAGGGCGTCGACCTGCAGGCCGCGTACGGCGCCATCGGCCCGCGGCTGGGCGCGGCCGCCGCCGAGGCCGGCAACCCTCCGCTGGTGACCGGTGCTCGCGTCGCTGCGCTCGGCGTGCCGGGGGCGCTCATCGAGGTGAGTGCGGTGGCGGCGGTCCTGCCGTCCTGACCGCGATCGACACACCCAGACCCGTGCCGTCGGCCTCGGCGACCACTCTCGCCGAGGTCTGCCGCTCGCAGGTGACCCGCAGGTGCGGTCAGTCGCGGAGCGCGCAGTCGCCGCAGAGCGCGCCGTCGTGAGCGGGAGCGGCGCGGTAGATCAGGCAGCAGCTTCGGCGCCGGAACGTTCCGTCCCGCCGATGGCCCGCGCTGCCGTGCAGCACCGGCTCGGCCAGCACGACCTGGAGCATCGCGGAGGCCCGATCCGCCAACTCCGGCCGGGCCGCCGCAAGCGTCTTCACCGCCCCGGCCAGCGCGGACGCGACGTTCCCGCGCAGGATGTGGCGGTTGACGCCGAACGGCGCGACGGCCGTTTCCAGCTCGGCGATCACGCCGCCGGTGAACGTGTTCGAACCCGTACGTTCAAGCGCTGATTCACTGATCGAGAGCGGGAACGTGCTGGCGAGTCCCGGCTGCCATCGCAGATCCGCCGCCCCCACCGAGCCACGCCATCCGTGGCCTACCCTCAGCGCCACCAGCGGCGAGACCACCCGCGCCACCAGCCCCAAGTGCACGACCGACGCCGCGACCCGCGCCTCCACCGCCTCAGGGTCCTGACCGGTCCCGGCGGCCAGGAACGCACGCACCCCCGCGACCCGCTCCTGTATCACCGCCGGGTCCCCGGTCAGCTCCGCCAGCGAGCGCCACGGTGCCTCAGGCTCCTGCGACGCGTCGTGGAACCCGGCGGCGAAGTACGGTCCCAGCGTGGCGAGCTGTTCGCTCACCACCGCCGGGATCAACGCTTCAGCCGGTCCGCCGTCCGGCGCGGCCCCGCCGTCCGGCGCGGGCCGGCTGATCGGCTCGCGCCGGCTGATCGGCTCGGTCACACAGCCGCCGGAACCGTGCCCGGCGCTCCGGACCCCTCAGCCTGCGCCCGCATGACCGGCCGCAGCACCCGCTCGGCCATCGGCCCGAACGCCAGCCCGAGCGCACCCCACAGCAGCGTCTGCGCCGCGACGGAGTACAGCCGGAACGAGAACAGGACGTCCGCCGGGAAGCCCGGGTAGACGATCGTCCCCTTGGCGTCGGCGAGCGGCAGCGGCGTCTCGGTGCCGTGGTGGCCGAACACACGGACGTTCGCCGGCAGTTCGCCGACCGACGGCAGCACCGCCATCACGATCCCGATCGCGGCGGCGAAGCCGAGCGCCGCGAGCAGCGTCGCGTTCCAGGCGCCGAACCGCGCGGCGAGCCGGCGGCCGGTCCACACCGCGGCGAACAGGAACGCCAGCGAGCAGGCCACCATCGCCAGATACAGCAGTCCCCGCGCGCGGATGGTCTCCGCGTGCCCGATGGCGGGCGGGTTCGCCGGATATTTGAGGAACGGCACGAGGTAGAACCCTGCGAAACCCGCCCCGGCCAGCAGCAGCGCGAGCGGTTTGGGCTGGATCCGGCCGACCCGGCCCAGGCACAGCAGGTAGGCGACGGAGAACAAGGCGCCCATGGCCGCCCCGAACCCGATCATGCCGACGCCGATGCCCAGGTTGGCCTGCACGGTCCGGCTGAAGATGTCCGGACCGCCGGTGTCGGCCGGCAGCCCGGCGGCCTTGTCCAGCGCGGCCTGCGCCGCGTCCCGACCGCTCTCGTAGGCGATCGCCTTGTCGATGTACGTCTCGGCGAACACCCGCGCGAACAGGAACGCGAGCAGGCCGGCCAGCGCGCCGGCCAGCAGACCGCGCGCGATGAGGCGCCTTTCCATCAGGGCTCTGATCCGCTTCGCGGCTCAGTGGCAGGGGTAGCCGAGCAGGTGGCGGGCGTCGTGCACGAACTCGTGCAGGTGCATGTCGCCGCCGAAGACGGAGAACGCGCCCTGGTCCACGCCGACGAAGTAGTAGGCCAGCATGCCGAACAGCACGGTGCCGCCGAGCCACAGCTTGGCCTTGGCCGCGGAGACCACCAGCGGGGTGGGTGCGGAGACCGGTGCGGCCGGGGCAGGGGAAACAGGCATGGTGCTCACGATTGAGCCCTCCTTCGGGATCTGGCGTCCCTGATCGATGGAGCTGGTCGACTGGGGAGGGTCTGACTCATCCCCCGGCTTCCGCTTGCGGCGGAGCAGAGGGCTCACAGTGGCGCGACCGTGCCGGAATCTCACCGGCTTCCTGTCCCAGTACCTTGCTTGGGCAGCGTAGGGCCGTACACGCGCGGCGTCAAAGAGATGTCGATCACCGGGGCCCGGTGCCGGCGACGATCACCGGCGACTTCGACCCGGTCTGACGGCCGCGACGATTTTCGGGCCCGTCGCCGGTATGTACCGGTGGGGCTGCATCCGGCAGGCCCCGGATCCCGGACCGGAGGTCTGCGCGTGAGTACGGAAGACACGAGGACGCCGATGACCGCGGCGCAGCGCTGGACGCTGGCGCTGGCGTCGGTGGCGTCGCTGATGGTGGTGCTGGACATGCTGGTGGTCACCACGGCGCTGAACCGGATCCGGCTCGACCTCGGCGCGTCGATGGCCGAGCTGGAGTGGACGATCACCGCCTTCACGTTGAGCTTCGCCGTGCTGCTGCTGCCGGCCTCGGCCCTCGGCGACCGGCTGGGCCGGCGCCGGATGTTCCTCGCCGGCGTCGGCGTGTTCACCGCCGCGTCGGTGGCCTGCGCGGTGGCGCCGGGCACCGGGCTGCTGATCGCGGCGCGCGGCGTGCAGGGCGTGGGCGCGGCCTTGATCATGCCGCACGCCATGGCGCTGCTCGGCGTGGCGTTCCCCGGACGGCAGCGGGCCCGGGCGCTGGGCGCGTTCAGCAGCGTCACCGGCCTGGGCACGGTCGGCGGGCCGGTGGCCGGCGGGGCGATCACGCAGGGGCTGGACTGGCACTGGATCTTCTGGGTGAACGTGCCGATCGGCGTGCTGCTCATCCCGCTGGCCCGGGCACGGATGACGGAGAGCACCGGTCCGGCGCGGCGGCTGGACTTCGCGGGGCTCGTCCTCGTCACCGGGGCGGCGTTCGGTCTGGTCTGGGGCCTGGTGCGGGGCAACGCCGTGGGCTGGGCGGGGGTCGAGACGATCGGGACGCTGGCCGGCGGCGCGGTGCTGGCGGTCGCGTTCGTGGCCTGGGAGCTGCGGGCCGCGGCGCCGATGCTGCCGATGAAGTTCTTCCGGACGCCGGCTTTCTCCGGCGGGAACGCCTCCAGTTTCCTGCTGTACGCGACCACAGTCGGTGTCACATTCCTGCTCACGCAGTACTTGCAGGTCGTGCTCGGCTACAGCCCGCTGGGCACCGGTCTGCGGCTGATCCCGTGGACACTGACGCTGGTGATCGTCGGGCCCCTCGCCGGGGCGCTGGTGCCACGGGTCGGGGAGCGGACGCTGCTGGTCGGCGGGCTGACGATGGTCACGGCGGCGATGGCCTGGATCGCGGTGCTCGTCAGTCCGGATCTGAGCTACCCGGCGTTGATCCCGCCGATGGTGCTGGGCAGCTGCGGCATCTCCTCGGCGATGCCCGCCGCGCAGAACGCGGTGCTCGGCGCGGTGCCGCCGGCCTCGGTCGGGGCCGCGAGCGGCGTCTTCAACACCCTGCGACAGTTGGGCAACACCTTCGGTGTCGCGATCCTGTCGGCGGTGTTCGCCTCCTTCGGCGGCTTCGGGTCGGCGCGGATGTTCAGCGCCGGCTTCCGGCCCGCGATGGAGGTCGCGACGGCGCTGGCGGTGGGCGCCGCGATCGCGGCATGGTGGACGCCGGGTCGCCGGCCCCCGGTTCCGGCCGCCGCCCCGGCTGATGCCGCGAGTCCGGCCCGATCGGAGATTTCGGTGGCTTCACGATGACTGGACCGTCCACACCGCCCACGCCGCCCACGCCGCCCACGCCGCCCACGCCGCCCACGCCGAACGCCACGAACGCCACGACCGCACCGGCATCGACCGCACCGACCGCGTTGGTCGGCGAGGAGTTCGCCGTCCGCACCGGCCCGCTGCGCGGCGAGCTGCTCGCGCACTGCTACCGGATGCTCGGATCCGTGCACGACGCCGAGGACCAGTTGCAGGAGACGATGCTGCGGGCCTGGCGGGCGTACGACCGGTACGACCCGGAGCGGGCGGGGTTGCGGACCTGGATGTTCCGGATCGCCACCAACACCTGCCTGACCGCGTTGGAGCAGCGCAGCCGCCGTCCCCTGCCCTCGGGGATCGGCCCGCTGAACGAGGATCCCGACACGCCGATGCTCCGCGGCGAGGAGGTGCCCTGGCTCCAGCCGCTGCCGGACACGCTGCTCGGCGACCCGGCCGTGGTGGCGTCGGCCCGGCACACGCTGCGGCTGGCGTTCGTGGCCGCGTTGCAGTTCCTGCCGCCCCGGCAGCGGGCGGTGCTGATCCTGCGGGACGTGCTCGACTGGCCGGCGGCCGAGGTGGCCGCGGCGCTGGACATGACGCCGACGGCGGTGAACAGCGCCCTGCGACGCGCCCGGGACCGGATGGCGGCGGCCGAGGTCGGCGAGGACCAGGTCGGCGAGCCGGACGACCCGGGCGATCGCGCGCTGGTCGAGCAGTACGTGGCGGCCTTCCTGAACGCCGACCTGAAGGCGCTGGAGAAGCTGCTGACCGACGACGCGATCCTGGAGATGCCGCCGTACCTCGGCTGGTATCGCGGCCGCGAGATCTACACGCGGTTCCTCGCGCGCATCTACACGCGGCGCGGAACGGTCTGGCGGATGCGGCATCTGCGGGCGAACGGCCAGCCGGCGGTCGCCGCCTACGTCCGCGCCCCGGACGGCGACGGCTTCGTCCTGAACACGGTGCAGGTGTTCGACATCGTCGGCGGGGCGATCCGGCGCACCACCGCGTATCAGGATCCGGAGGTGTTCGCCGCGTTCCGGCTGCCGGAGCGGATCGTCACGCCCACGGATTCCGAGCCCGGTGCCGCCGTTCCCAGAACAACCCGTTGAGCACCTTCACCGGAGCGGGCATCACCTGCCAGAACGCCTCGCGCTGCGCGTCGGAGGCCCCGTCGAGGATCCAGGGGACGTAAGCGGCGGCACCGGACAGCTTCTGCTTGCGGGCCATGGCCTTGCCGAACTGCTCCCAGTCCTTGGGCTCCAGCACCTCCTGGATCAGCGGGAGCGCCGCCTCCTCCTCGTGCCGCATGTGGCCGTCGAGTCCGGCCTCGAGCCCGGCGGCGATCTCCGGCAGCGCGGCGGAGCGCTGCGCGATGGCCGTGTCGACGGCCGCCAGCAGCCCGTCGAGCCGGCCGTGCTCGGCCGCCATCGCGGCCAGGATCTCGGCGGCGTCGGCGCGGCCGCCCGCGGCCGCCTCGACGCGCGGCCACAACGCCTCGTCCTCGACGGTGTGGTGCACGGTCAGCTGGCGTTTGAAGTTGGCCCAGCCGGCCCGCACGCCGAGGCTGTCGGTCCGGTCGGCGTCGGCGGCCTGCCGCAGCTTCGTCAGGTCCCGACGGAAGGCGTCGTGGGTCAGGTACATCATGGTGAAGTCGATCCGCCCGGTGGCGGGCTCGGTCGTGGTCATGGCGCTCTCCCTCGTGGCGTTCCATTTCCTACGGAACTCATACTACATGAGCTTCTGATTGTTTGAGAGCCGTAGTAATACCCTCGGCTCAGCAGCGCCTCGACCCGATCCCCGACGTCGACCCCGTGGTCGAATAGGTGAGATCACTGGTGTCGAGCCCCACTCCCCCTCGCTAGGTTGAGCCGGTGAAGATCCCTGCCCCCATCACCGCGTTACTGGTATCGACCCTTGTGAGCACGGGCCTGACCGCGTGCGGGAGTTCGGGTTCGAAGGTCTCCGTGGACAACGTGCAGAAGGCCGCGGACGCGGTGGTCGCCGCCCCGACCACGCCCTGCCCGGCGGGCTTCGACCTCGACGCTGCCCTGAAGAAAGCCGGAGTGACCGCCACCGCGAAGCCGGGTTCCGCCGACGACGCCGCGGCGCTCGCGATGAGCGCCACCAATGCTCTGCAGGGCTCGCCGCTCAAAACCTCCGGCACTTCGATGATCACGTGTGTCTACACCCTGTCAACCGGCGGCACCGTCGTGGCGAGACTGACCGGAGCGCACACCGGCAAGGCGATCACCGTGCTCAAGCCGCTCCTGCACGCTGACAGCGACGCCTCCACGAGCGAGGTGGACACGTTCGTCGCGCAGAAGTTCAGCACCGGCAAACCGGCGCTCACCCCGGGTGGCAAGGCCGCCGTCGTCGAGCTCGACGCCACCGGCGGCGACGTGGTCCTCGACGTCACGAGCTACAGCACGGACAAGGGCGACGAGGCGAAGAACCCGATCACCGGCGAGCCTCTGCGCAAACTGGCCGAAGCGCTCAGCAAGCAGGTGAAGATCTAGGAACCCTGATCACATGCCCGCGCCGAACCCGCGGGGAGCCCACCCCGGCCCCCCGCGTTACGGTGATCGGGTGAAAATCCCAGGCGCTGTGACCGGAATACTGGCGTTGGCCGTCGCGACCACCGCACTGGCGGCATGTGGAAGCTCGGATTCGAAGGTCTCCGTCGACAAACTGCAACAGGCCGCGGACAAGGCGCACGCCGCCCCGACCGCGCCCTGCCCGGTGGGCTTCGACGTCGACGCGGCGCTGAAGAAGGCCGGGCTGTCCGGCACCGCGACGCCCGACCCCGGATCGAACGACCCCGACGCCCACCCGGTGGACGCGGTGAGCGCCACCGACGCGAAGGACGGCAGCCCGTTCCAGTCCTTCGGCGGCGCGATGATCACGTGCACCTACAAGCTGTCCACCGGCGGATACCTGGAAGCGACCGTCACCGGCGTCCGCCACGGCAAGGCGGTGGCCTTGATGGCGCCGATGCTGTCCCGGGACGGCGAGATCGCGTCCCACGACCTGGAGAAGGTCGTCACCCAGAAATACGACGCGGGCAAAGCGGTGCTGATGCCCGGCGACGGCCTGGCCGCCGTCGTCGCGCGCAAGGCCTCCGGCGGGGACGTGGCCCTCGAAGTCACGACCGAGACCGGCGGCGACCCCGACGCGAAGAAGCCGATCATCGGCGAACAGCTGCGCAAGCTGAGCGAGGAACTCGGGAAGCAGATAAAGGTCTGACTTCGGACCTGTCCCAGGCTAGGAGGCCGCGCCCCATCTGGGCGCCGCCGGCGTCAGGAAAACCGGCGGCTTCCACTCGGCCGCGGCCTTCTCCCCCTGGAGCACCAGCGCACGGATCCGCGCCGCCCCCACACGATGCCGGCGCACCAACGCCATCGTCACCACCAGCCAGATCTTGTCGATCTCGTCGCCGAAACCGAGATACCGCGGCTCCGGCGCCTGCGTACTGAGCGCACGCCGTATCACCGCGGCGGTGGCGATCAGATCGACCTCACCACCCATCGCGACGGCGTCCCGCGCCAGCGCGTTCACCGCCTTGGCCTCAGGATCGGCCGGCATGTGCGCCCCGATCAGCGCCTCGAAAACGGCCCGGATCACGATGAACTGCGCGGGCGCGAACTGCATCGCCTCGATGTGCGCGCGGATGACCGCCATCTGCCGCCCGCTCTCCCGCGGGTCACCGGTGAGCACCGACAGCAACCACGCCCCGACCGCAGACGCGGGCCGCCGCCGCATTCTCACGCGACACCGCCGCTACGACGCGACCGGGATGCCTGAACCATCCCCCAATGTTGGATCAAGGACGCGCAGACGACAAGGTCCCGCGCCCGGCCGGAGTTCCGGCACCGGGCGCGGGACCTACGCCTGACTCCGCTCAGGAGTTGGGGCGCTTGCCGTGGTTGGCCTTCTTCTTACGACGCGCCCGCTTCTTGTTACCGCGCTTCGCCATGCCAGTCCTCCTTTGTCCGCCCGGTGACCCCGGGCATCGGGCAAGTCTATGATCCGGCCGCGGTCTCTCGGTGCGCCCGGCGTCGGACACGCCGGGCATATCGTTACTACTCGGGCGGAACGCCGCGCCCGCTACCGTCCGTGGCTGCGATGCA
>JABFXP010000093.1 GCA_013361685.1 Catenulispora sp. | reverse complement strand
GAACGGAGGACGCGGAGGGTGCGGCGTCGGCGCGCCGCCGCCCCGGCCGCCCCGGCCGGCCCCGCCCCTGAGCGGGACCGTCAGACCTGTCGGTCCGTCCCGTGGCCGCCTTGACGACGCTCACCACGACCACCGCCGCGATCGCCGCGAGCGTGATCAGGAACGCGTGCTGGAGCGCGGTCGCGGCGTCCGTGCCGAACTGCGCGCGGTTGGTGCCGCTCGGCTCGTTCAGCACCGTGCCGGCGACCGCCACCGGGACCACGATCAGCGGCTGGGCGGGCACGAGCCACCACAGCCCGCGCCGCGTGGCGAACCACGTCGCCACCGCCGCGCCGAGCACCGTGCCGATCTGGAAGACGAGTCCGTACCCGACTGCCGGACCGCTCCCGGTGACCGACGCCACGACCTCGGCCACGATCGGTATGCCGACCGCTGCCAGGGCGACTGCCGCCGCCCGCTGGCTTGCGTCTCCTGGTTCCACCATGTTCCCCGCTTCTTCGAACGCGCTTGCTGTAGGGGAGACGCGCAGGTGGCGGGTCCGGTTCCGAGGGCGGGCCGGCGCATCGGCTACATTCGCCACGGTCCGGGTGCCGGTACCGGAGCTGAGAGGACAGGAATCGTGGGTTGGCTTGACGTCGTCGGGTGGGCCGCCTCGGCGGTGTTGGTCTGGTCGCTGTTGCAGGCCAACCAGGTCCGGTTCCGTGCCTTCAACCTGCTCGGCTGCCTGGTGCTGATCGTCTTCAACTGGTCGCTGGGGGTCTGGCCGCAGGTCGGGCTGAACGTGGTGCTGGCCGGCATCAACGGGGTCTTCCTGTACCGGCTGCTCTCCACCCGGCACGATGCGCGGAAGTACCACGTCGTCCCGGTCCGCGACGACGACACGTTCCTGGACTACGTGCTGCGCGTGCACGGCGACGACATCCGCGCCTTCAACCCCGGCTTCCGGCGGCAGACCGGTCCGGACCGCCACGCCTATCTCGTCATGACCGGCGACGCGCTGGTCGGGGTGGTGCTGATCCGGGCGCTGGACGCCGAGACCGCCCAGGTCGAGCTGGATTACGTGACGAAGCCGTACCGGGACTTCACCCCGGGGGAGTTCGTCTTCCGTTCCAGCCACCTGTTCACCGACCGCGGGTTCCGCAAGGTCCTGAGCCCGCCCGGCGAGGTCGCGCCGTACTACGACCAGATCGGGTTCAAGCCTGCCGGGGATTCGTTCATGCTGGAGTACTGACCTCGTTGTCCATCAGGCATTGCCCCGCCCGGGAAACGGCGGCAAACCGCTGCTGCGCACGGAGCGAAGCGAGACAATCGCTCAGTGAGCACGGAAGTGGGGACGGTGATGGGAACGGTGGCACAGCACGAGGGCGCCGCACGGAACGATGCGGCGCCGGACGGTGTGGACATAGAACGGCCGAGCGCGGCGCGCCTGTATGACTGGCTGCTCGGAGGGCACCACAACTTCGCCCCCGACCGGGCCTTGGGCCGCCGGCTGCTGCGCGCCGAACCGAACGCGCGCATGATCGTGCGGGAGAACCGGGAGTTCCTGGGGCGGGCGGTGCGCTTCCTGCTCGAGCAGGGCGTGCGCCAGTTCCTCGACCTGGGCTCCGGCATCCCCACGCAGGAGAACGTCCACCAGATCGCGCAGCGCTCGGCGCCCGGCACGCGCGTGGTCTACGTCGACAACGACGCCTCGGTGGTGGCGCACGGCCGCCACATCCTGCGCGGCGACCCCGGAGCCGCCGCGATCCAGGCCGACATGCGCCGCCCGGACCTGGTGCTGAACCACCCGACGACGCAGGAGCTGCTGGACTTCTCGCAGCCGATCGGCCTGCTGATGGTCACCGTTCTGCACTTCATCCCGGACGAGGACGAGCCGTACGCGATGGTCGCGCACTACCGGGACGCCGTGCCGCCCGGCAGCTTCGTGGCGATCTCGCACGCCACCCACGAGGCGGCTCCGAGCGCCGCCGCCAAGGTGGAGCAGCTGTACCGGTCGGCCGCGCGGACGGCGGCGCACACGCGCTCGCACGAGGAGATCGTGCGGCTGTTCGCCGGGTTCGACATCGTCGAACCCGGCGTCGTCTACCTGCCGCTGTGGCGCCCGGACGCGGCGCCGGCGGTGAAGCCGGAGGAGGCGTGGTTCTACGCCGGGGTCGGGCGGCTGGACCGGCGGTAGTCCGCTGATCTTTCGGAGCTCGTGATCGCGCGCGCGGATCAGTCGGAGGCGATCCACCGATCGATCGCGGCGAACGACTGGTCGGCGCTCGGATGCAGCGCGACATCGTGGCCCGTACCGGCGACCGTCGTCACGGCCAGCCGCGCCGTACCCGCGTAGAACGGGGTCTCCTCGGCCAGCACCGAGGCGATGTCGGAGCAGTTCAGCGTCAGGTTGCAGAAGATGCCGTCCTCCTGCCCGTCCAGGACCAGCACCGGTGCGGTGACCAGCCGGGACGGGTTCGTCGAGGCGGGCAGTTCGCTCTCTGTGACGCCGGCGGACAGCTCCGTTCCGGAGATGGCGTCCTTGTGCCCCTCGTCATAGGTGATGACGGCCGGGTCGGCGGTGGCGGTGTCGTAGAACGACGAGGCCCGGGTCCCCGGCAGCGTGGTCAGATACCCGGCGTCGGCGAACAGCGGCCCGAACTGCGGATCGGCGTCGGCGGGATAGAACGTGGCCGCGACCGTCGCCAGACCTGAGCCCTGAGAATGCAGCAGGCCGGTGACCACCAGCTTGTCGACGTCGTGGTACGTGCCGGCCTCGTCGACGGCCACGACCGACCCGAAGGAGTGCCCGACGACGTCGACGCCCGCGAACCCGTCCGCCCGCATCGCCCCGATGACCTCGTGCAGCACATAGGCGTCGGCCACGGTGGTGACCAGCGTGCTGAGCGGATGGCTGCTCGCCCCGGCGCCCAGCCGGTCGTAGGCGAACGTGGCCCGCCCGGCGGCCAGCGTCCGATGGACGTACGAGTACGAGTACGTGCCGGAATCGACCGGCCAGTCCCAGTAGGACTGGTTGTACGACGCGCCGTGCACGAGGACGTCGACGCGGTTGGCGACCGGCTGTGCGGCCGGCCGGCACAGCGTTCCGGCGACCGTCTGGTCAGCGGGAGCGCCGGGCGCGAGCGCCACGGCTATGCGGAGCGACTGGCAACTCCCGGCCGAAGCGGCGGCTGCCGCCCGCGCCGGCGGCTGCGCCACCACCACAGCCACCGACAGCGCCGCGAGCGCGGTGAGCACCGCTATGACCGCCGATAATCGAGCAGATGTTTGACGTCTCATGCCCGCAGCGTAGTCATCCGGATGCGGTGCGGAGGCGCTCCTCGCGAGTCGGCGGGTAGGGATTCCCCCGAATTGCCGCTATTCGCAGCGCCCGGAGTCGCCGACCGCGGTCGGCCCGCCCGGGCCGAGTGCCGCCGGGCAGCGTAGCCTGCTGTTGATCTGTTCCTGCCCTGACCCGCCTTTCGCATCCTGGGAAGCCCGTTGAACTTCTGGTCGCTCTACCAGCACGGTTTCGCCCGCGTCGCCGCCTGCTCGGGCCACGTCGTCATCGCCGACCCGCTCGCCAACGCCGAGTCCGTGGTGCGCCAGGCGCGCGCCCGCGCCGAGGAGGGGGTGGCGGTCGCCGTCTTCCCCGAGCTGTGCCTGTCCGGCTATTCGATCGAGGACCTGACGCTGCAGGACGTGCTGTTGGACGAGGTCGAGACCGCGGTGCTGGAGATCGCGGACGCCTCGACCGACCTGCTGCCCGTGCTCGTGTTCGGCGCCCCGCTGCGTTACCGGAACCGGATCTACAACTGCGCGGTGGTCGTGCACCGGGGCCGGATCCTGGGCGTGGTCCCCAAGTCCTACCCGCCGAACTACCGGGAGTTCTACGAGCGCCGGCAGATCGCCTCCGGCGAGGACGAGCGCGGCGGCACGATCCGCCTCGCCGGGCAGACCGCGCCGTTCGGCGTGGACCTGCTGTTCGAAGCCGAGGACGTGCCCGGCCTGGTGCTGCACGCCGAGGTCTGCGAGGACATGTGGGTGCCGGTGCCGCCGAGCGCGCAGGCGGCGCTCGCCGGGGCGACGGTGCTGGTCAACCTCTCGGGCAGCCCGATCACGGTGGGCCGCGCCGAGGACCGCCGGCTGCTGTGCCGCTCGGCGTCCGCGCGCTGCCTGGCCGCGTACGTCTACGCCGCCGCCGGCCTGGGCGAGTCCAGCACCGACCTGTCCTGGGACGGGCAGACCATGATCTACGAGAACGGCGCGCTGCTGGCCGAGACCGAGCGCTTCCCGCTGGGCGACGCCTGCGCCGTGGCCGACGTGGACCTGGACCTGCTGCGGCAGGAGCGGGCCCGGATGGGGACCTTCGACGACAACCGCCGCGCCAACGCCGCGAGCACGAGCGGCTTCCGCCGGGCGTCCTTCCTGCTCGAGCCGCCGACGACCGACCTGGGCCTGCGCCGCAAGGTCGAACGGTTCCCGTTCGTGCCCGACGACCCGGACCGCCTGGCCCTGGACTGCTACGAGGCCTACAACATCCAGGTCTCGGCGCTCCAGCAGCGCCTGGCCTCGATCGGCGGCCCGAAGATCCTCATCGGCGTCTCCGGCGGCCTGGACTCCACCCACGCGCTGATCGTCGCCGCCCGCGCGATGGACCGCGCGGGCAGGCCGCGCAGCGACATCCTGGCCTACACCATGCCCGGCTTCGCCACCAGCGACCACACCAAGGGCAACGCCCACGAGCTGATGCGCGCCCTCGGCGTCACCGCCTCCGAACTGGACATCACCCCCACCGCCCGCCTGATGCTCCAGGAGATGGACCACCCCTTCGCGCACGGCGAACCGGTCTACGACGTCACGTTCGAGAACGTGCAAGCCGGTCTGCGCTACGACTACCTCTTCCGCCTGGCCAACCTGCACGGCGGCATCGTGCTGGGCACCGGCGACCTGTCAGAACTCGCGCTGGGCTGGTGCACCTACGGCGTCGGCGACCAGATGAGCCACTACAACGTCAACTCCGGCGTCCCCAAGACCCTGATCCAGCACCTGATCCGCTGGGTCGTCAGCAGCGAGCAGTTCGACGACCAGACCGGCCGGATCCTGACCGCCATCCTGGACACCGAGATCAGCCCCGAACTGATCCCCGGCGAGGAACTACAGTCGACCGAGTCCAAGATCGGCCCCTACGCCCTGCATGACTTCACCCTCTTCTACGTCCTGCGCTACGGCTTCCGCCCCTCGAAGATCGCCTTCCTGGCCTGGCATGCCTGGCACGACACCGAAGCCGGCGCCTGGCCCCCCGGCTTCCCGGAGGCCAAGCACGTGGCCTACGACCTGCCGCAGATCCGCGACTGGATGCAGGTCTTCTGCCGCCGCTTCTTCGCCTTCGCGCAGTTCAAGCGCTCCGCGTTGCCCAACGGGCCGAAGGTGTCGGCCGGCGGCTCGCTCTCGCCGCGCGGCGACTGGCGCGCGCCTTCGGACGGCACGGCTGATGCTTGGCTGCGGGATCTGGCGCGGGTGGGGGAGGCGAGCGAGGGCTGATTAGCAGCCCATGTGTGCGAAAGCCTGAGCAGGCGGCGGCACTCGCCGCCTGACCGCATCAACCAGGACGCTTGGGCGACTGCTTCGCAAGCCACGCGTCGTGCGCGTCGAACAGCGCCCGCCGATGGCTGTCGTGCAAGAGGCCGAGCGCGTCTCCGATCCCGTTCTCGACCAGCACCCCGACCGCGTCCAGCAAGCGCACGATGTTCTGCACCGTGACGCCACCTATGGTCAGGCGGCCGTCCCGGTCGAACGTCACCGCCTCTCCCTGGGAGTCGGCGACGACCTTCTCGGTGTTGCGTGTGATCTCCGCGGCCAGCGCCGGGGCGAGCCCGCCGGCCAGGACCGCGCCGATCTCGTCGGCCACGTCCTCGAGCTGCCCTGCCGCCACCTCGCCGCCCAAAGACTCGCCGAGAACCCAGCGAGTGGTGTCCTTGATGTGGGCGCGCAGGATCGGATGGTCGATCACACGCAGCGAACCGGCGAACGGCTCCGGCAACCCGGCGTTCTCGTCTGTCACGGGTGATTCCCTCTGCTCGGGATGGAAGCTCGTGCCAGGGTAGCCTTCCGGCTCTGATTCACTTCTTCTGATTCACTTCTGTGACCGAGGCCCGGTCCGGACCGCCGCCACCACGGCCTCGGCGAACGCCTCCGGTGCCTCCAGCGGCGAGAAATGGCCGACGCCGTCCAGCCACATCAGGCGTGCGGCGGCGAAGAACTCGTCGATGCGGTCGGACCACGCGCGGGGGAACAGCGGATCGTGTTCCGGCCACAGCACCGTGGTGGGGACCGCGATGCGGTCTTCCGGGGCGGGCGCCTTCTCCGTCGCCGAGGCGGCGATCGCCCCGGCACCGGCCCGATACCAGGCGACCGACGCGGCAAAGGCGCCCGGCGGGCCGTAGACCGACACGAGGTGGTCCAGGTGATCGGCATCGAGTTCGAAGTCCGGGCCGGACCAGTGCGTCCAGAAGTGCCGCAGGTATGCGCGTACCGCCTCCGGCTGGCCGTCCAGCAGGTGAGCGGACAACTCCAGGTTGTGGAACGGCTGATACCAGAACTCGCGTTGCGCTTCCGGGGTGAGGATCCGGTCGCCGATCCCGGGCAGCGGGGGAGCGAGGACGAGCGCGCGGACCAAATCAGGACGCTGTCTGGCGACGGCCTGCGCGATCCGGCTGCCGATGTCGTACCCGGCGACGACCACCGGCCCCGCCGCCAGCTCCTCGACCAGGGCGGCGAGGCTGCGTGCCTGGGCGGCGGCGTTGTACTGCCGGGCCGGGTCGGCGTCGAACTTGTCGGAATCGCCGAAGCCCCGCAGATCCGGGACGATCACCTCGGCCACCGGCGCCACCAGCGGCACGACCGCGCGGTAGTCGGTCCGATCGCCGGGCCAGCCGTGCAGCAGCACCACAGCAGGCTGACCGCCGTTGCCGGATCGGTCGTAGACGAGCCGGAATCCGTCGACCGCTGTTTCCTGGCGCATGGCGCCCATTATCCGTCGCGCCCGTACTCGCCGCTTGGCAACCCCACACGCTACGGCGAGTCGTCACCGTCGTCCCGCAGTGCGCTGACCAGCGCGACGGCACCGCCCGAGCCGATCCCGACCGGAGAGCGAGCAGCCGTTCTGTAGCGTTCCACACCGACCCGGCCAACACCGACAGACAACGGTCGAAAGGGGACCCTCATGAAGGGCATCAAGCTCCGCCGGACGATCGGTCCGGCGACGAGTGCCGTGGCGCTCGTCGCAGCGCTGGTGAGCGCCACCACCGCCGCCGCCGCGATGGGGCACGGGGCGACCGGCGCGGCCCGGCCGCAGGCGGTGGCCGCGTCGTCCAGCGATCCCGACGCCGACCTGCTCCCCTTCGTCGAGAAACTCAACGACATCACCTTCTCCGGCGGCGTCCACACCACGACCGGCGCCTCAGACGTCGCGGTGGGCCTGACGCTCCCGACCTTCGGCGGTACGCGATACATCAACCTGGGCTACACGAACGGCAACGTGAACACCGGGTACACCTACGCCTTCAGCGACAACACCGACACCACGCTCTCCGGCACGGTGAAGGTGTATCTCAAGACCACGCACCAGGTCTGGATCGACCTCGACTACACCGAGGCCGGAAACCACCAGTTGGGGTCTCTGCTGGTGGTGACGCTTCCGTAGGCTGATCGCGATCGGCGACGCTTGAAGGACAAGGGATTCTCGGCGAGGCCAGGCGGTGAGGCGGCCAAGCGGTCAGCTGTGAGAGGTGACCCACGCCGGCAGGTTCGGTGGGTACTCCTGATCGCTGCCGCTCATCGTCAGGATGAACACGGTGGCGGCGGCGATGAGCAGGGTCGTCACCGTGGTGATCGCGAGGATCTGCATCCGCGTCGCGTGTCGTGCCGGACGCAGGAGGAACCGCGTCGGGGCATCCCGGCGCGGGGAGCGCGCGGGCGGCGTCAGCGCCGGTTCCGCCGTCGGCCCGGCGACCGAGGCCGCTGTCTCGGTCACGGCGGCCGGCGGCGCCGCGGCCACGCCGACGCCGCCACCACTCGTATCCGCACCGACATCCGCACCGCCACCGACGGTGTCAGCCGTCCCCGACCGCTCCATCAGCACCCGGACCTCGGCCAGCCGGCGGCGCACCGCCGCGGCGTCGGCCGGACGGCTGCCGGGCTCCTTCGCCAGCAGGTCCAGCACCAGCGCGTCCAGCGCCGGAGGCAGACCCCTGCGATACCGGCTCGGCGGCTCCGGGTCGGCGTTCACGTGCTTGTACGCCACGCCCATGAAACTCTCGGCCTCGAACGGCGGCCGGCCGGTCAGCAGGAAGTACAGCAGGCACCCCACCGAGTACAGATCGGTCCGATGGTCGAGCGCCCGGCCCTCGGCCTGCTCCGGCGACATGTACCCGGCGGTGCCGAGCACCACCCCGGCCGCCGTCAGCGCGGCCCGCGACTGCGCCTCGCCCACGAACCGCGCGATGCCGAAGTCCAGCACCGTCGCCGATCCGTCGCGGGTCGTCATGACGTTGCCCGGCTTGATGTCGCGGTGCACGACGCCGACCCCGTGCGCGACCTCCAGCGCCGTGCACACCTGGTCGGTCCACCGCAGCGCCCGGCGCGCGTCGGGGAGCCGCGACGCCGCCAGCTCCCGCGCCACCACCTGATCCAGCGTCTCGCCGGCCACGAGCTCCATCACCAGATACGGCACCGGGCGTCCGTCGAGGTCGCCGTGTCCGTAGTCGTACACCGAGACGATCGACGGAGACGTCAGGCTGCCGGCCACCCGCGCCTCCAGTTCGAAACGGGCCAGCGACTCGGCGGTCACCCGGACGTCGAGCAGCACCTTCACCGCCACCTCCCGCCCGATCCGCGGGTCGTGGCAGCGCCACACCTCGCCCATCCCGCCCGCGCCGAGCAGTTCGACCAGCCGGTACCGGCCGTCCAGGACGCGATCCGCCATGAGCCCCTCCCCTCCGGCCACGATTGTGTCAGGTGTCTGCGAAACAGGGGAGGGGCCTGAGAGGCCGCCGGCCCGGCGCCACCGCTCGATCCGGTGGCACCCGATCGTCCGGGCCCGGCGGCCTCAGCTGCGCGCGGCGGCTACCAGAGGTATCCGTCCACGGGCACCGGCCGCGCGGGACGCTGCTGGACGTCGACCAGTTCCAGCAGATCGCGTTCGAGGTTGGTGGCCAAGGCGGTGACCGGCACGTCCTGGGTGCGGTTGGCGAACGGCTCCTCGATGGAGGCGCCGACGCGTTCGACCATCCGGAAGAACAGGGCGATCAGCAGCGCGGAGGGTATGACCAGCCACCGGTAGGAGGTGGACATGGCGCTGATCGCCGCGAAGGGGAACACGACGACATAGCAGTGCACGAACAAACGGCTGATGAAGTCGTGCGGCCGGGGGATCGGGGTGATGCTCATCCGCTCGGCCAGGGCCTGCTGGGTGGACAGGCCCGCCAGGGCGGTCTCCATCTGGAAGTTGTCCAGGCCGGTCAGGATGCCGGAGGAGTAGCCGCGGAAGATGGCCTGGCTCTGCAGCCGGGCCAGGACGGCCGCCCGGTTGTCCGCGGCCAGGACCAGGGCCGCTTCGTCGGCCGGCAGCAGGCGCGCGAGCTCGGCGGAGGGATCCTGGCCGCGTAGCTGCCGGGCGAGGCTGTGAGCCCAGGCCGCCTGGCGGTTGGCCAGGTCGTGCTGCCAGGCGCGGACGACCTCGGGGTCGACGGCGGGGTCGGCGGTCTTGGCATCGGTGATGGTGCGGGCGACGCGGATCAGGGTGCGGGACTGGCCGGTCAGCTGAGCCCAGATGGTGCTGGCCTCCCACCAGCGCTGATAGGCGGTGTTGGCGCGGAACGCGAGCAGGATGGCCAGCGCGGTGCCCATGACGGTCGCCAGCAGCGAGGGCAGCTCGAACCAGTAGAGTTCGGCGCGGTCCACCAGCAGATAGGCCGCGATGGCGCTGCTGGCGGCGAGCAGGACGTCGAACCAGATGAACGGCAGGGTTCTACGGACGTTGAAGGTTTCTTTGACGATCACCGGGACAGCCTAATTGTCCGACCGGCGTGCTCGGCGAGGGATTTCAGCACGCGGCGAACGTCACGCGCCGGCAACATTTCGCGATGCGCACGCCTGCACACCCTGTCAGGGGGCTCCCCCGAATCGATGACACATTGCGCGTTGCCGTGCAGCTGAGCGGGTTGCAAGCTTCCACGACAACGGATCGCACACCCCTTGTTCGCCCATCGCCCGCCCGTTCCCCGACCGTCGCCCGCCCGGGCCCGCCCCGGACCCGGTCGTCAGCCCGCGTGCCACCCGCGGGCCGCGCCGTGCTCCGCCCCGCAGCGTCTCGTGCCCGTTCCCGTTCCCGTCCGAGGAGTCACATGTCTGCCAGTTCCCTGATCGACCCGTCGCCGGACGCCGGCGCGCCGCCGAAGGTGGAGCGGCTCAAAGCCGGTTCGGTCGGCCTGGCCGGCGTCATGTTCATGGCGCTGGCCACCGCGGCCCCGATCACCGCCATGACCGGCAACCTGCCCATCATCATCGGCTCGGGCAGCGGCACGCACGCGCCCGGCGCGTTCGTCTTCGTCACCGGCGTGCTGCTGCTGTTCACCGTCGGGTACGTGGCGATGGCCCGGCACATCACCGCCGCCGGCGCGTTCTACGGCTACATCTCGCACGGCCTGGGCCGGGTCACCGGCATGGCCTCCGGGCTGCTGGCGGTGCTGGCCTACGTGGTCTTCGAGGCCTCCATCGTCGGCATCTTCGCGTTCTTCGCCCAGTCGGCGATCCAGAACCAGTTCCACCACAAGGTGCCCTGGCCGCTGCTGGCCTTCGCCATGGTCGCGGTGACGGCCGTGCTGGCGTTCTTCGACCTGCACATCGCCTCCCGCGTGCTGTCGGTGGCGCTGGTCGGCGAGGTCGCGATGCTGGTCCTGCTGAGCCTGGCGGTCCTGGGGCACGGCGGCGGGAAGGCCGACGGCCTCGCGGTCTCGACGCTGAACCCGCTCAAGGCCTTCGCCGGCCCGTCGGCCGGCATCGGCCTGTTCTTCTGCTTCTGGTCCTGGATCGGCTTCGAGTCGACGGCGATGTACGGCGAGGAGTCCCGCGAGCCCAAGCGCATCATCCCGCGCGCGACGATCCTGGCGGTGGTCGGCCTCGGCGCGCTGTACACGCTGGTGGCCTGGACCACGCTGTCCGGCAACGGCCTGCGGGTCTCGGTCGCGGTCTCCGGCGGCAGCACCGGCAACCCGCTCGACCTGTTCTACGGCGCCGCGCAGCAGTACCTCGGGCACTGGGCGGTGACCGCCTTCGAATGGCTGATGTGCAGCAGCGCCTTCGCCTGCGGCATGGCGTTCCACCAGTGCGCGTCGCGGTACCTCTACGCGATCGGGCGCGAGGGGTTCATCCACCGCTCCCTGGGCCGCACCCACCGGCGGCACGCCTCGCCCTTCGTCGCCTCCTTCGCGCAGACCGCGATCACGGTCGCGATCGTCGGCGCGTTCTGGGCGGCCGGCAAGGACCCGTACCTCGACCTCTACACGCTCACCGCGATCCTGGGCACGATGGCGCTGCTGGTCGTGCAGGCGCTGTGCTCCTTCTCGGTGATCGCCTACTTCCGCTCGCACCACCCCGAGTCCCGGCACTGGTTCCGGACCCTGGTGGCCCCCGGCCTCGGCGGGCTCGGCATGGTCGGCGCGGTGTACCTGCTGGTGACGAACCTCAAGACGGCCTCGGGCGGATCCTCGGCGCTGCTGCTGACCCTGACCCCGTGGATCGTCGGCGGGGTGTTCGCCGCCGGCATCGCCTACGCGCTCGTCACCCGCGCCCGGAACCCGGCCCGCTACGAGATCCTCGGCCGCATCGTCATGGAGGACACCCAAGAGCGCGCCGAGGAACCCGCGACCGCATAACGAATTTTGAGCACGTGGAGTCCTGTACATCCCTGAGCAACATCACGGAGGCGACAGAACCATGGCGAGAACCCAGCACGTGCACTTCCTGCGCGCCCTGGCGGCCGACCACGCGGCGGCCGACAGACTCCAACTCCCCGTAGCCGAATACCGCGAGCTGCGCGACGAGGCACTGGCCGAGCCGGACGGACCGTCCCGGCGCGCGCTGCTCCGGCGGTCCGTGGCCTTGGGCCTCGGCGTCGCCGCGTTCGGCACCCAGGCGGTCCGGTCGCGCCCGGCCCACGCCGACGTGTCCGCCGCCGGCACCACCGTCGGCAAGGCGGGCGGCCCGAACGCCCGGGTCGCGATCGTCGGCGCCGGCATCTCCGGCCTGGCCGCGGCGCTGACCCTGGCCGACAAAGGCGTGGCGGCCACGGTCTACGAGGCCAACCCGGTCCGGATCGGCGGCCGCATGTACTCGCAGGGCAGCCCGGCCAACCCGGGGTTCTGGGACCAGGGCCAGGTGTCGGAGTACGGCGGCGAACTCGTCGACACCGGCCACCACACGCTGATCGACCTGTGCCAGCGCTTCGGCCTCGGGCTCACGCCGGTCCGGCACGTCTACGGCTCGCAGGCCGACCAGGTCCTGTGGTTCCAGGGCGGCTACTACGACCGGGCCCAGGCCGACGCCGACTTCCAGCCGGTCTACAAGAACATCCAGTCCGACATGAACTGGGCCAAGAACACGATCCCCGGCTACAACAACACCAATCCCGGCGCGACAGCCCTGGACGGCATGTCGATCGTGGACTGGATCAACACCCGGGTGCCCGGGGGCGAGGGGTCGAAGCTGGGCGCGTTCCTGGACGTCGCCTACAACGTCGAATACGGAGCCGACTGCGCGGACCAGTCGGCGTGGGCGCTGCTGTCGCTGCTCGCGTACCAGACCAAACCGGCCCACTTCAACATCTGGGGCCTGTCAGACGAGCGCTATCACATCACCGGCGGCAACGATCAGCTTCCGCAGCTGATCGAGGCGGCGTTGCCGGCCGGCACCGTCCAGCGCGGGATGACGCTGCTGGCGGTGGTGCGCAACGCCGACGGCACCCAGACGCTCACGTTCGCCACCGACGGCGGCGGGACCCGCACGGTCACCGCCGACCACACCGTGCTGGCGGTGCCGCTGCCGATCCTGCAACAGCACGTCGACCTCTCGAAGGCGGGCCTGGACCCGATGATGCAGGGGGTCCTGGCGAACATGCGCATGGGCTACTGCACCAAGCTCAACATGCAGTTCACCGGCCGGCCCTGGGTGGGCACCGGGCCGTGGCCGGGCAGCTCGAACGGCGAGGCGTTCGCGGACCTGGCGTTCCAGCAGGTGTGGGACGTCACCCGCGGCCAGTCCGGATCGAACGGCATCCTGATCCAGTACGGCGGCGGCAGCCTGGCTTACGGCCTGAAGCCCCCGTCGGCCTTCACCGACGCGAGCGCGGCCTACACCCGGAACCTGGTCGGCTCGTACCTGGCGCAGATCGAGAAGCTGTTCCCGGGCACGACCGCGTTGTGGAACGGCAAGGCGAAGCTCTCGGCTTGGCATCTGAACCCGTACTCGTACGGTGCGTACTCGATGTGGCCGGTGAACTATGTGCACCAGTACGCGGGCTACGAGCGGGTGGCCCAGGGCAACCTGCACTTCGCCGGGGAGCACACGTCTACCGACTTCCAGGGCTACATGAACGGCGGTGCGGACGAAGGTCAGCGGGCCGGAAACGAGGTGCTCGCGGCTTTGGGCATGTGAGGAGTCTGAGCGTTCTGAGAACGCTGGGGACTCGGGGTCGGCGGCGGGTGGGGTGCCCGCCGTCGGCTCCGGGTCACAGGACGTCCACGTCAGGCGGCTGTGCCAACTCGGACAGGGCGGACTTCGAACGCACCCCCAGCGGGACGTTTCGCCAGGTGGCGTCGAACGTGCCGGTTCGCAGATCGCAGGTGATCCGGAGTTTGTGCGGGCTCTGAACGAACTGGACGTGCGCGAGGACGATGTCCGGGCCGGTTCGGGCGGCGCGGGCCGTCAGGTGTCCGCGGACCGGCCAGCTGCCGGGGACCAGGGGCAGGGTCGTGGTCGCTCCGTCGTCTTCGTGCAGGGTGAGTTCCTGCGGGGCGAAGCTGACCCGGGTCAGCCGGTCCAGAACTGAGTGGGCGACGGTGAATTCGCCGGTCGGGGGCTCGGCGCCGGTCACGGTGTCGGTGTCGGTGTCGGTGTCGATCGCGGCCTCGGTCGCGGTCCCGGCGCGGAACGGCACTTGAAGATCGGTCAGCCTGCGCGCCAGCGCCGCGTCGGCCGCCGCCGGATCCGAGTCCGGGCCTTCGAAGGCGGGGAGCAGATGGGTCCAGGCCGCGTCGAGGACGCTCTGCAAGTCCGACGTTTCGGTGGTCAGCGCCAGCACGACGTCTTGTTCGGGCAGGACGACGCAGAACTGCCCGAACGCTCCGTCGCCCCGGTAGCCGTGGCGGGCCATCCAGAACTGGAAGCCGTACCCCTGCGCCCAGTCCGAGGCCGGGTCCGTACCGTTCTGCACCTGCGTACGCGTGGCCTCGGCGACCCACTCCGGCGCCAGCAACTGGCGGCCGCCCCAGGCCCCGCCTTGCAGATGCAGCTGCCCCAGCCGCGCCACGGCCTCGGTGGTGACGTGCAGCCCCGCGAAGCCGAGGTCCCGGCCCACGGGGTGCTGCGTCCAGAACGCCCGCTCGACGCCCAGCGGTTCGAACAGCCGGGGCCGCAGGTACTCCAGCAGCGTCTGCCCGGTCACCCGCTGGATGATCGCCGCGAGGGTGTAGGTCGTGGACTGGCTGTAGGCGAAGGTGGCGCCCGGTTCGCCGTCCGGCGGCTCGAGGAGGAACCCGCGCACCGGCTCGTCGTGGTCCGTGGCAAGAGCCCGGTCCCACTGCTCACTGCTGTGCCCCGCCGCCATCGACGCGATGTGCCGCACCAGGATCGAACGGCTGCGCGGGTCCGTGACCTCGGCGTCCAACTCAGGGAAGTAGGAGACAACCGGTGCGTCGAGGTCCAGCAGGCCTTCCGCCGTAGCGAACCCGGCGGCGGTGGACGTGAAGCTCTTCGACAGCGAGTAGACGTGCTGGACCCCGTCCGGCGTGTACGGCGCCCACCAGCCTTCGGCGATCACGTGGCCGTGCCGCAGCAGCATGAGGCTGTGCAGCTCGGTCCCGGACTGGCCGGAGCGGCCGGGCTGGCCCGAGCCGCCGGCGGCGGAGGCGTCGAGCGCGTCAAGGAAGGCGATGATGCCGCGGGCGTCGGTGTTCTGCGCGGATGGTGCGCTGCGGGGCAGTGAAGTCGACATTGAACGGGACTCTATCGCGCAGGCCCGGAGCCCAGCCCACGGGCGGCGGCCACGGCTTGGACACGCTCGGCCGCGCGGTCCTTGAGCGCTGTGGACTTCCCCCTCAGGGACAGGTCGTGCAGCTGGGCCAGGGCCCGGTCGCTGCCGATCGCCGCGAGCACGTCGAGGCCGGCCACGGCGCGGGCGTGGCCGCCTTCCCCGGGCCAGCGGCGGATCAGGGGGCTGAGGTGGTCGGCGGTGTCGTCGTCGCCGAGCAGGCCCTGCGCGGTCAAGACCCAGCCCTGGGCCGGGGGATAGGCGGCCAGTTCCCATGCCTCGAACAGCGCCCGGGCGAACCGGGCCGCCGACGCGGGATCGCACAGCTCGCGGATGGCGGGCAGGTCCGGATAGGGAGCGCCCGGTTCGGAGATGCTGAGCATCTGCACCAGATGGCGAACCGCCCCAGCGGGCAGCACCCGGCCGCGGCCGGCGAGCAGGACCGGCGGGAGGTTGTCCGGCTCGGCCCACGGCGGCAGCACCGGCATGGTCTTCGGCACCGGACCCGGCCGGTCCGCGAGCCAGGCCTCGACTTCGCCGGCCGCGGCGTCGCCGTAGGCCTGCCGCGTCACGGCGCCGGGATCGGACCAGCCGTGGCCGGCCATCAGCCGCAACGCCGCGGCGGCTTCCTCCCGCGCCGCCCCGGTCCGCGCCAGCGCCCCCGGCACCAGGTGCCGCACCGCGACGTCGCCGTGCCGGCGGAACCAGTCCCCGGCGGCCTCACGCAGGCTCTTCTGCCGCGCCAGCTTCGCCATCAGCGCGGCGACGGCCGGGGTGGCTACCGGAAGCAGGACCCGCGCCCGCTCGGCTTTACACCGGGCGTCCTGGTCCCAGGCGGCGACGAGCGGGAGCGCGTCGAGTTCGAAGCGCGCCAGGAACGCCTTCGGGTCCAAACCCAGCCAGCGCGGCGTCGGGCGCCAGTGCTCGAACAGCGGCAGGACCACCTCCGCCGGCGCCCAGGCCAGGAACGGCCCGAGCTCGACCGGCAAGGCCCGGCCGGCGGCGACTTCGGCGGCGGCCTGCCGGAGGCGCTGCTCGGTGTAGTCGGCATGGACCCGCCGCCACTGCGGACGTTCGGCCATCCACTGCTCGCGCTCGCCGGGCTGCCAGGCGATGGTCGGCTCCGGGGGGATCAGACCCTTGATGACCTTCGGCGTGGAGCGGACGGGACGGACCGTCCACGGTGGGGCGGCGAGAGTCGGCGGCAACTCGTCCAGGGCGGCGATCGGGAGGTCTGTCGCTGTCGGCATGCATGGCTGCCGGACCATAGTCGGCTCCGGCTTCGACGCCGAGGCGGCCAGGCCGCTGATGTCCTTCTGCGCGCGCTGGACTGGCTCGTTTGGTCCGGCGGCCGACGAGCCCCTCTGCGTCGGCTCGACCAGTGCCTCAACGCGGGCGCGCGCCGCGTCCGACAACTCGACAGCCACAGCGGCGGCCAGCCCCGGATCGGCGAGGACCTGCAACCGCAGAACCGCCGACACCCGCGTGTCCGGTGCCGCCTCGGCCAGCAGCCGCAGGTTCCGGCGGGGGAACCGGCGGCCGGAGGCGAGGAGCGCCTCGTGCGCGCCGGGGCGGTCGGCCCGCAGGTCGTCGATGAGGATCAGCGCCGCGTCGTCGCCGGGCATCCGGGACAGGAGCCTGATCATCCGGCGCACGTCGGCGCTGCGGCCGCCGCGGTGGGCGAGGAAGGGGGCCGACGCGCCGCCGCCGAGCGTGAACAGGGTCGCTTCGGCCCGGACGTCGTCGCCCCACGTCCAGCCGGTGACCAGGGCGCCGACGGTGCGGGCCGGTTCGGGGCCGGTCACCGAGGCGATGGTCATCCGGGCGATCAGTCCGTGCGGCAGGTGGCCGCGTTTCCCATGCGCGTCGACGGCTTCCGCACACCAGTCGGGCCGTTCCGGGAACAGGAACGCCGCCACCGCGGAGCGGAATCCGCCCGGATACCCGGCTCGGAGTCGTCCCGCAGCCGAACACGCGCGCCGGTGTTCGGCCTCCGGTGCCGACCGAACGAGGTCCAGCAGCCGCAGCGCCATCGGCCAGGTGCCCCGGGGCTCGCCGACCACGGACGTCTCCGGCAGCAACACGATGTCGCGGCCCTCCATGGACCAGCGGATCTCCAAGAGCGCGATGAAGGCCTCGACCGCGAACGGCACCCCGCGCAGCAGCGCCCAACTGTCGATGACCGCACCGCGGTCGATGTCCGGCGCGGTCACGGTGGCCTCGGCCACCGCGGCGTCCTGCGGTGACAGGAGATCGAAGTGCTCGAACTGCGCCGGACCCACCGGGCCGGCCAGCCCCGCCGGCCCCGTCTCCCGCCACCCCGGCAACCGGCAGACCACCCGCCCGGGCCGGTCCCAGATCTCGGTCAGCTTCGTCGTACGCACCGCCCGCCAGCCCGCGACCCGCTCGGGATCGATCGTGGCGACCTCGTCCGGAGCACACCGGTCCCGGACCAGAGCCCGGCCGCGGAACGGCGCAGGCAGATCGAAGACGTCTTCGCGGCCCTCATCGACAGTGCTCGTCACGTGCCCTCTCCGACATCGGTGGCTCCGGCCCGCCCACCGTAGCGAGGCGAACCGACGTGATCCACACACCTCGCGATCTAGGTAGGCTCGCCAGACACGGAACCGGCACGTCACTGTGCTCGGAGCCGACGAGATCAGTGAACGGAGCGTGTTCGCCGTGTCGCACGGTCGTGAGGAAGCAGTCCTGGCCCGGATCAACAAAGGGCTCGTCTACACCGAGTCGGAAGCCGCCTTCCAGGCTCCCCGGCGCCGCACAGAGCAGATCTTCGAGTACAACCACACGCCGCCGGGCGAAACGGAGAAGCGCCGAGCGCTGCTCACCGCCATCTTCGGCTCAGTCGGCGAACGGACGGTGCTGCTGCCGCCGTTCAACGCGGGGTTCGGCAGCAACGTCTACATCGGTGACGACTTCTTCGGCAACGTGAACCTCACTTTCGTCGACGACGTCGACATCCGCATCGGCGACGGAGTCATGATCGCTCCGAGCGTCACGCTGACCACCACCGGACACCCGGTGCACCCGGCACGCCGCGTGGACTTCGGCCGGTTCTCGGAACCGATCGTGATCGAGGACAAGGTGTGGATCGGCAGCAACGCGGTCGTCCTGCCCGGCGTCCGCATCGGCTACGGCTCGGTCATCGGCGCCGGCAGCGTCGTCAGCCGCGACATTCCTCCCATGACGGTGGCCGTCGGAACCCCCTGCCGGGTCCTGCGCGCCATCACCGACGAGGACCTGGCGACCCGCACCGGCTGACATGCCCTGACGCCGGGGAGGACCGGATATCGCCTGGATGGAGCAGTGTTCATCCTCCGGCCCACGGTCACAAGGACGGCGATGACCCAGACCCTCTCTGGAAAGGAAGGGACCTCATGGGGATCGGCGACACGATGAAGAACGCGACCGAGGGCCTCAAGGACAAGGCCGACGACCTTAAGGGCAAGGCCGAGGAAATGGCCGGCAAGGCCAAGGGCAAGCCCGAGCAAGGCGAGACGAACCCCGAGCAATCCGCCGACCAGGCACAGGGCGAGATGGAGAACGCCGGGCAGGAGGGCACTGAAGCCGCCGGCGGCGAGGAGAACCAGGAAACCGAGGGCAAGGCCGAACAGCTGGCCGGGAAAGTCCAGCAGAACCTGAACAGGTAAACGATTCCCCAGCAGGGGAACGGCTTCGGGCCGGCGGTGTCGAGCCGCCGGCCCGAAGCCGTCCGCGCGCCTCCTCACGGCTGAAAGTTTCGCCGAGGCGGGCCTCTTCCGGCAGGTATCAGGGTTCATCGACGCTCACGCGCCGGCGGCCGTTGACAACCGCCGAGACCGCCGCCTAGCTTCCGTCCTGATTCCGTTCGACCGGCGGGCACCCCGGTCTGTCACCCCTGTTGGGAAGTGGTGCTCATGCGTTTCCTCCGTGTTCCCCTTCGACGGCTCGCCGCGCCGGTCGCGGTCGCCGTCGCCGCCGGATCGCTGTCCCTGGCCGGCGCCGCGCCGTCGTCCGCGGCGACGCCGGTGACGTTCACCTCGACCGTGGTGAACGTCGCGAGCGCCGGCTGCATGGACGATCCGAACTCCTCCGCCAGCGCCGGGACACAGGCGATCCAGTGGTCCTGTAACGGCGGGACCAATCAGAACTGGACCTTCACACCGGTTGCCGGGACGTCGGCCTCGTACACGGTCACCAACGGCGCCTCGAACCTGTGCCTGGACGTCTCCGGCAAGTCCACCGCCGACAACGCCAAAATCATCCAGTACACCTGCAACGGTCAGACCAACCAGCAGTTCACGCTCCAGCCGGTGACCGTCTCCGGCAAGACCGGCACTTTCGGCCTCGCCGCCGTCCACTCCGGCAAATGCATCGTGCCCGCAGGCGATGCGACCGCCGCCGGCACCCTCCTGGTCCAGCTGTCCTGCACCGGCGCCGCCACCCGCGTCTGGCAGCTCCCGGCCTACCGCACCGGCGGCAGCGGGAACGTGGTCACCGTCGCCGACCCCGGCCCGAAGACCGCCACGGTCGGCACCGCGGTCTCGGTGCAGATCTCCGCTTCCGACTCGGCCTCCGGTCAGACTCTCACCTACTCCGCGACCGGTCTCCCGGCCGGTCTCGCCATCACCTCCTCCGGCCTGATCAGCGGTACGCCGACCACCGCCGGAACCTCGACCGTCACGGTCACCGCCACCGACACCACGGGCGCGTCCGGAACAGCCTCGTTCTCCTGGACCGTGAACGGCACCTCCGGCCCGCCGCCGTCCGGCACCGTGCGGGTGTTCTGGCTCAAGCCCACTGACGTCGCCTACGACCAGGCCTATCCGGACGGCATCGCCGGCGTCATGCGCGAAGCGCAACGCTTCTACAAGCAGCAGCTGGGCAAGACGTTCACGCTCAACAGCACCGTCGTGGAGACCGTCAACGGACTGCACGACACCAATTGGTACATCACCAACAACTGCGACCCGAACGGCGACCACTACTGGTGCGTGGTCGACAACATGCAAGCCGAGCTGCAACAGCGCTTCGGCCTCGGCAACCCCGACAGCCGCTGGCTGATCGTGGGTGAGGTCAGCGCCGAGGAGGTGGGTCAGTCCGGCGGTGGCGGCGGCTCCGGCTGGGTGCTGCTCAGCGGCCACGACGCCGACGGCGCGGCCGGTAAGAACGGTCCGATGAACCGTTGGTACGGCGGCATGGTCCATGAACTCGGCCACGCCTTCGGCCTTCCCGACGCGACATCCACGGACGGCACCTGCATGTCCGCCTCGCTCTACGACTACCCGAACTGCACCTTCAACCAGACACAGAAGAACGGGATCCTCAACGGACCGTATGGCGGCTTCCTGTCCTGACATAGATATCGCATCGGGTCAGCAGCAAGGGGTACCGCACATTGAAAGTGCGGTACCCCTTGTGCTTATGGCCTTATGGCCCCTGGCGCCGTGTGTCACCAGCGCCCGTACCAGCGGCGTCGGCCTCCTGCGCCTGCTGCTGCGCCGCCGCTTATGCCGAATCCGATCAGCCAGGCCGCGAACACGATCACTGCGATCCACCACAGCGCGTGCACGGCGAATCCCGCGCCACCAAGGATCAAAGCCAGAAGAAGAACGAGAAGAATGACACCCATGGGCTGCTCCTCCTTTTAGGTCGGTCTCCGCTCAGTGTTTGCGGTAACGCTTTGGACCGACGGTTTCTGTGCTCCCCGTATGGCCATCTTGTGCGATATCAAACCGAGGGCGGGAAACGCGTTTCGCGGTTTCGCACCCGGGAGCGTCGCTCAGAGCGCGTGGCCGCCGCCCGGTGCGGCGTCCAGCGGCTGGGCCGCGTACCCCGTGGGGGCCGTGGACGACGCCGGCGTCGTGGACGTCGACACCGTGGCGGACGCGTCCTGTTTGTCGTCCGAACCGTGGAGCTTGTCCGCGAGTCCTGATGCGATGTCCGTGACCTTGCCGGTGACGGTCTTCGTCGCGGCGGTCGCGTGCTCGCGCAGGTTCTCCCGCACGTCGGCCACCTTGGGCTGCTGACCGATCTCCTGCGCCTTGTGCTTGATCTGCTCGTACCGTTCGCGGCCGGCATGGGCACCGGCGACATAACCCACGGCGAGCCCGGTGGCCAAAGTCAGTGTCCGTTTCATGATGCCTCCTTGCACTTTCGCCTGCGTCCCTGATGACCGGCGTCGGGGTCGGCAAACGTGTGTGCGGGGCGCGAAGGTGCTGCTCACCGTGTGTCGCCCGGCGTTCGGCGTTCCGTGGCCACCGGGGCTAGGGCACCATCACGACCAGCACCGGCCCGGTGGCGAAGGGCATCGCCTGGCCGTCGGGCAGCGTGTACGAGGTCCCGTTCGCCGGATCGGGCCGGCTCCACAGGACGTTCCACACCTTGCCGTCGCGCAGCACTTCGGCCCGGCCGGTGCCGGTGCTCTGGGTGAACACCTCGTTGTCGGGATGCCCGGCGTTGTGGTCGGTGAACAGGCCCGGGACGATGCTGACGTGCTGGACCACGACGGTGGCCGTGCCGGACCAGCCCGGGCGGCCGTCGACGCCGACGTCGTAGGCGTGGCCGTTGAAGCGGGCGGCGATGGTCGCGGCGGGGAAGCTCCAGGACCGGGACGCGAGCGGGGTGCCGCCGGCCGGTGCGGCGCCGAACACGAATCCGGGGGAGCGGGGCGGCACCGAGGGGTGCTGGGCGAGGATCCGGTGCGGGTCGACGAAAGTGGGATCGATCGCGCGGTTGGTGAAGACCCCCGGGTCGTCGGCCGGCGTGACGTTCTGCAGATCGGCCTGATGGAGCAGCGGTATCAGGCCGCTGATGGCGCCGCTGTAGGCGAAGTCCAGTCGTCCGTACTGCTGGAGCAGCGGGATGTCGGTCTGCCGGGCCGAGCGCACGGGCCCGATCAGGGCGGGCAGGTGGTTCGCGTCGTAGACGGCGAGGAACCGGGACTGGCCGCCCTCGACCTCGATCCAGTACACGATGTCGGCTTGGGCGAGCCCCTGATGGAGGGCCTGGACGTGGGCGCCGACGTTGTCGATCTTCACGGCCAGCAGGTTCCCGGCGGTGCCGACGTTGTCCAGCGGATTCGGCGGCTGGGCCGTCGGCGGGGCGGTCGGAGTGGCCTCACGCGGCTCGGGCGCGGCTGAGCCGCCGTGCCCGTGTCCGTGGGAGACGGCGAGCCAGATCGCGACCACCGCGGCGAGTCCGAGCGCCACGGCGGCGGACAGCCACAGCCAGGAGTTCTTGCCGAATCGAAGACTCAGACGACTCATCTCCGCATCTCCTCGCTACTGCTACCAGCATCCGCGCGGATGTCGAGCCTGACCAGAGGCAAACGGCCCTCCGGCCTCGGCGCACGGAGTCCAAGCGCCTCCCACGACGGGTCTTGCGGCTCCCGGAGATGGTGCCGTTCGGCCCTGACCGCGCCACCCCCGCGAGCGCTGATATGGACCTGTCGAACTAACCAGACTGACTTACCCCGAAGGAATCACCATGAGCACGCAACACGGAATCCACCTGACAAAGGGTCTGCACTGGCACCGCAGCACCGCCTCGGCGACGGACGCGGCGCCGACCACGGCTGTCACCGCGCGTGAGGCGTCGATCGCCGGGCTGCGTATCGGTGTCGGTTTCGTCTTCTTGTGGGCGTTCCTGGACAAGACCTTCGGTCTGCACTACTCGACGCAGTCCAAGGGCGCCTGGATCCACGGCGGGTCCCCGACCAAGGGCTTCTTGAGCCACGTCAGCGTCGGCCCGTTCCAGTCGGCGTTCCACTCCATGGCCGGCAACGGCTTCGTGGACTGGATGTTCATGCTCGGCCTGCTGGGCATCGGCGCGGCCATGGTCACCGGGGTCGGCCTGCGGATCGCCGCGGTCAGCGGCATCCTGCTGGTCACCATGATGTGGCTGGCCGTGTACCCGCCGGCGCAGCACACCGCCAAGGGCGCCGCGACCGGCTCGAACAACCCCTTCGTGGACGACCACGTGCTCGAGGCCCTGGCCCTGACCGCCGCCGCGGTCTTCGGCGCCGGCAGCCGGATCGGACTGGGCGCCTGGTGGGCCCGGATCCCCTTCGTCAACAAGCACCGGTCGCTGATCTGAACAGGCGTGGCGCCGCCGGGCGCCCGGGCATCCGAACCCTTCGAGGCCGGGCGGGACGAACCACTGGTCCCGCCCGGCGATCGGCATCTTGATGGAGGTGGAAGGGCTGTGAACGGAACCGTTGTCGTCGGTCTCGCCGACACCGCGCAAAGTGGCCGCACCTTGGCCTTGGCCGAGCGGGAGGCCGCCGACCGCGGCGACACGCTCGCCGTCGTGCGGGGCTGTCGCCCGCCGTCGTGGATCGCCCCGGCCCGCGGGCCGGGCGCCGAGCCGTCGCGAACCCGTCCAGGAGACACCCCGGAAGCGGCGACCGCCCGCTCCCGCCACGGGCATCCGCACAAGGGCCCGGTCCTGGGCGTCCGCGCCGGCTCCGGAGAGGCCGCCGACGCGTTCGCCGCCGCGAGCCGGGACGCGGACCTGGTGGTCGTCGAGGACCGGGCCGGCGCCGACGTGGCCGGACACGGCCGCAAGGGCGCCGTCGTGGCCGGCCTGCTCGCCGCGGCCCGCTGCCCGGCGATCATCGTGCGCGGCCCGAACCGCCCGGTCCAGAACCGGCTGCTCGTCGCGATCGACGTCGAAGGACCTTGTGAGGCGGTCTTGGCGTTCGCCTTCGACGAGGCCGACCGGCGCGGCGCGGACCTGACGATCCTCAACATCTGGAGCGAGCCGCAGCTGTACGACTACCGCGAAGGCCCGGAACGCCACCGCATGGTCGCCGCGCACAAACGGCGGCACGAGGCCGCCATCGGCGCCGTCGTCCAGTCCTGGCGGGACGAATACCCCCACGTGCCCGTGACCGTGCGGGTGACGACCGGTGCGATCGGCGACACCCTGCTGCGGACCGCGAACACCGCCGACCTGGCGATCATCGGCGCGCGGTGGCGCTCGCCGGGGCGTAGCGGGCTGCGGGTCGGCCCGGCCGCGTACACGCTGCTGCGGCACTCGGCCTGCCCGGTCGCACTGGTGCCGTTGGACTCGGCCGGGCACGAGCCCACCGGGTGAGAGGCGCACCGGTAAGGGGCGCGCCGGGATTGAAAGTTTCGCCGTGTATCTGGGTAAAACCACCGGTTTCTGCGGAGTGCTTGGCCGGATCGGCGCGGGTTCCTAGCGTCGGTCGCAAGCTGTCGAGCCGATTCGGCAGCACTCCCGCAGCAGGAGGTCCCATGAGATCCGGCAGACGGGTCGTCGCCGCTGTGCTGGCGATGCTCGCGTATGTCACAGCGGCGGTGTCCGGCGTGGCCGGCGCGCCCGAGGCGCAGGCGGCGTCGCTGGTCCAGGTCACGAACTTCGGCTACAACCCCACCAACCTGCAGATGTACGAGTACGTCCCCGCGAGCGTCCAGGCCCACCCGCCGATCCTGCTCGCCCTGCACTACTGCACCGGGTCCGGTCCCGCGTTCTACTCCGGGACCGAGTTCGCCTCGCTCGCCGACAAGTACGGCTTCATCGTCATCTATCCGTCGGTCACCCGCAGCTACGACTGCTGGGACGTGTCCTCGGCGAGCTCGCTGACCCACAACGGGACCAACGACCCGGCCGGCCTGATCTCGATGATCCAGTACATCGAGCAGCACAACAACGGCGACGCCAGCCGCGTCTATGTCACCGGCGCCTCCTCCGGCGGCATGGCCACCGACGTCATGCTCGGCGACTACCCGGACGTCTTCAAGGCCGGGGCCGCCTTCATGGGCGTGCCGTTCGGCTGCTTCGCCACCACCGACGGCTCCCAGTGGAACTCCGCCTGCGCGCAGGGACAGATCACCAAGACCCCGCAGCAGTGGGGAGACCTGGTCCGCGCGGCCTACCCCGGCTTCACCGGCACCCGGCCGCGCATGCAGCTGTGGCACGGGACCAACGACACCACCCTGTCCTACGTCAACTTCGGCGAGGAGATCAAGCAGTGGACCAACGTGGCCGGGCTGTCGCAGACCCCGACCACCACCGACATGCCGCAGTCCGGCTGGACCCACACCACCTACGCCGACACCTCCGGCACCGCGCAGGTCGACGCCTACAGCATCGCCAACACCGGACACAGCCTGCCGCAGGCCGGCATGGCCGCCGTCGCCGTCCACTTCTTCGGCCTGGACCAGACCGGCGGCGGGGGCGGCGACACGACGCCGCCCTCGGTGCCCTCGGGTCTGGCGGTGACCGGCGTGACGAGCTCGTCGGCGGCGCTGTCGTGGTCGGCCTCGACGGACAACGTCGGCGTGGCGGGCTACCGGGTGTACCGCAACGGGACCCAGGTGGCCACGACCGCGGGGACCTCGTACACCGACTCCGGGCTGTCCGCCTCGACGCAGTACACGTACAAGGTCGCCGCCTACGACGCGGCGGGCAACGTCTCGGCCCAGTCGGCCGCGGTCACCGCGACGACGTCCGCCGGCGGCGGTGGCGGCGGCGGGTGCACCGCGACTTATGCGGTGACCAACCAGTGGAACAACGGCTTCACCGCCAACGTCACCGTCGCCAACACCGGGACGGCGCCCGGCACCGGCTGGAAGGTGACCTGGACCTGGGGCGGCAGCCAGCAGATCACCAACGTCTGGAACGGTGTCCTGTCCGGCACCGGAGCGGGCAGCGTGGCCGTCACGAATGCCGGCTACAACGGTTCGATCCCCGCGGGCGGGAACACGAGTTTCGGATTCCAGGCCACCTATTCGGGGACGAATACGGCTCCGACACCGATCTGCACGATCAGCTGAAGTGACGCTGTTCCGCCGAATGGTGGACCGGTAACAGCCGAACGGCTGTTACCGGTCCACCATGGAGTCACAGATCATTCACCACACGCCGCAAGATGGCGCCCACCGCAAGGTAGAAGATGGCCGCCGTGCCGTAATTGAGCACGACATTGAGCTTGGGGCTGTCGGGCGTGAACAGGTTCAGGAACCAGGTCGCGAACCAGCTGGCCCAGTCGCCGTCCGTCCCGACGATGTCGTTGCCGGCATTGGCGTTCAACAGGACGAAGATGATGTGGGCGATGATGATGATCGCGATGACGACGGCCGCGAGGAAGATGAAATCACCCGGGGCGCGTCTGTGATAGAACCGGGAACGCGTTTCCGTAGTCATGTGCGCTGTCCTTTCTCAGCACAGGAGCGCTTTGCCGGAGCCGCGGTCCGTGATGCCACCGCCGTCTCAGGCGGTTCTCGGTTTATCGCAGCTCATTGCGCTTCTACCCGGCTCACCAGTTCGAAACGGGTGCGGCCGTGCCGGATTGCCGCGCGCCGTCCGGTGCCGGCAGCATCGTGGTGATGGCCGCCCGGTAGTCCAGCAGCGCCAGCCGCAGATCCTCGGTGTCGGCCGTGCCGTCGGAGAGGATGGCGCTGATGCGGGCTCGGCGCTGCTCGACCGCTTCCTGGAACGCTGAGACGACCTCAGTGAGGAGCGCGTCCGCGTCGGTGACGGACCGGTGCGGGTCCTCGATGAAGCCGGCCTGGACGTCCGACCAGCGGTCCAGGAAGGCGCCGGCTGACGCCGAGGCCAACAGCGGCTCTGCCAAGGCGGAAGCCGGGCCAGTACTGGTGTCGTCTTCGGGTTCGCTGCCGAGATCCTCTTGCTCGCCAAGACCTTCGTCCGCCAAGACCGGGGTCTGGCTGTCAGCTTCGACGGGTTCTGGTTCGTCCCGTAGCTCGTCTTCGGAGCTCTCGACGTCCTCGAAGCCGTCCGTGCGCTCGAAGTCGTCTGCGGCCTCGAAGTCGTCCGTGCTCTCCAAGTCGTCGGCGGCCTCGGGGTTCTCCGTGCTCTTCTCCAACGCCGGTTCAGTCTCGATCTTCTCGCTCATCGCCGTCCCTCCAAGCTCAGTTCCTCGTCGGCGGCCGAGTCCTGTGCCTGCTGGGGCTGCTCCTCCGAACCGGCCTTCGCGAGCATGTCCTCGAACAGCGCGTCGTACTGCTGGAACGCCTTGCGCATCTGCTCGGTCGAGACACTTTGCGGATCCCGGTCCGCGGCCTGCCTGACCTGGGCCGCCTCGCGATACCCCGGCACGGCGTCCGTGTGCGGCACGGACAACAGCCCGAGCAGGGTCTCCTCGTCGCCGCCCGGGTAGCCCCGGGACCGCGCCAGGCGGATGACCAGCCCCTCGGCGTCGTTCAGCGCCGTGTAGGGGTCGTCGACGAAGGACTCCCGCACCCGTCGCCAGTCCGCCGCGTGCCGGGCCCGCTCCTCGTCGCCCAACGGCCTGAGCTCAAGCTTCGAATAGGCGCGCCGCCGCCTGGTGAGCTCCCGGTCCGCGGCCCTCCGGCCGCCCTCCTGCTCGACGAGGGCCTCGTACTCCGCGCCGAACGCCGCCCGCTTCCTCCGCTTGTCGTACTCCAGAACGCCGGCAACGACGATAGCCACGATGAGGGCTACCGCCACGATCACACCGATGGTCATGACGCCTCCCTGGGTTGAGCCCCACGGATACCCGGCCACGACGGTTCAAACAATGATGCGAACGCCGGGCTCTGGCGTCTCACCGCTTGGGCAGGACCTCCATCAAGTAAGGACCCTGTCCGTCCGAGGCGGTCGTCCACAGCCCGCCGTCCGAGGTGATCACCGGCGCGGTCTTGTCCGGACTCACCGGCAGCCCCTTGCCGCCGGTCGCGGTGAACGGATAGATCGACTGGTGCCCGTCCGAGCCCACCGCGATGTAGTACTGGCCTTCGTGGACCTTGCCTCCGGCGGTGCCCTTCAGCATGACCCAGTCCGTGCCGGCGTGGTCCATGGCGGCGGCGTCGGCCTGCTGGAGGTTGTAGCCGTTGTCGTCGGGGAGCGTCGTCAGGACTTTCAGCTCGCCGGTCTGGCTGACGGTGACGAAGCACTCTGAGTCGTGGCTCGCCTGGTCCGCTTCGGCGATCAGGCATTCGGACAGCTCGACCGGCGGCGCCGATCCGTTGGTGAACAGCTGCATCTGGGTGGTGACGGCGGGCTGGCCGGGCTTGGCGGTGCCGGTGCCGGTGGTGAGCAGCAGCCGCTCGGAGCCGTCGGGGGCGAACGTCACGATCGAGCCGTTCGCGGTGGTCCACATGACGCCGCCGGACAGCGCGGCCATCGGGTCGGACAGAGCCTGAGCGGGGAGTTCCTCGCTGCCGAGGTAGACGAGATCGCCCGGCTTGCCCTGCAGGACCACGTGGCTGGGGGTCGCGGCGCCGTCGGGGGTGCGGCGTTCGACATAGGTGCCGCCGGCGGCGCCGAAATCGTTGGTCACGCAGCGCACCCAGATCGCGCCGTCGCCAGCCGCGGTGACCCGTTCCGGTGCGCGGCCGTTGCCGGTCGCGCACTTCGCCGGCGCGCTGAAGGAGTCGACGGCCCAGTTCTGGACGGAGTAGCGCAGCAGGACGTCCGTTTCAGGGCGCTGATCGGGGATCTGGGCGGCGGGGACCCACAGCTTCCCGGTCCCGTCGAACGCCATTTCGCCGGTGAAGGCGGCCTTTCCCGCCGAGGTCTCGTACGCCAGCGGATGCGAGCTCTCGGCCATGGTCTTGGGATCGACGGCATACACCACCGCGCCGTCCGGGGCGACGGTCATGAACCAGATGCGACCGTCCGGCCCGAGGATCGGAGCCCCGACGGTGACGGCGTCGCCGGTCACCGGCAGCAGCGACACCTTCGCCGCGGGCTCGTCCTGGACGATCAACCCGGCCGGCGCGCTGTGCGAGTACCGCCGCAGTTGGCCCATCACGGCGGCGTCGATCTCTGGGTTGAACGGCAGGTTGTGGTGATAGCAGAGGATGGAGTCGGTGGCCTTCCACAGCCGCAGGAAGTCCACATCGTGGCAGGTGGAGGCGACGAACGGCTGGCCGACGGTGTTGTGGGAGGTCGCCGAGGCGACGGTCACCGGCCCGTCGCCGATGTCCGCGCTGAACACCGCGGGGCCGATCTGGAAGACCTCGGTGATGTCCCCGGCGGTGTCGAACACCGGGAGGTCCGCCGGCCAGGGCGGAAGGGCCGCGAGCTGCGGCGAACCGGCTTTCAGGGCCCGGCCGGCCGGCGTCAGGCTCAGCGCGCGGTCGTTGCAGGGATCCACCTGCGGGTTCTTGACGATCGCGCCCGCGCAGGCCGAACGCTCGGCCTCGAACGCGGCCACCTGCTGCGCCGTGAACTTCCCCAGCCCTCCGGACGTGATCGCCTTCTCCAGCTCCGCGACGGTCATCTCGGCCAGCACCTCGGAGTCGGAGCCCTCGAACGGCGTGCCCAGAGTGATGAGCTCGGCGACGTGCGACCCGACCGGGGCGCCGTCCGGACCGGTCTGCGCGACCGCGAACCGGGTGGCCAGACCGCCCATGGAGTGCCCGACGACCACCACCGGGCCGCCGGTCGCCGCGGCCAGGCAGGAGATCGTGGCCGCCAGCGCCGGGCCGATCTTCGGATCGGTGACCCAGTTCGCCGCCACCGCCGAGTAGTCGAAGGTCCAGGCGGTCAGCCCGGGCAGCGCGGCGGTCTGGACCGGCAGCGTCGGCCCGGGCCCCTGCGCCCAGATGCCGGGATAGGAGACGAAGCCGTGCACGAACAGCACCGCCGTGCTGCCAGCCACCGGCTGCCGCGCCGAAGCCCCGACCTGCGTCGCAGTACACGGAGTCGCAGCTTGGGTTCGCTCGGGGACCCGGGACGCGCCGGTCGCCGGCACGGCCACCGTCCCGGCCAGGACGGCGGCGACCGCGCTCAGAACCAGGGCCCTGCGTACCCGGCGACGGAACCCGGAACCGGCGGCGGTGCTCACGAAAGCGTCTCCTCGAACGTGACCTTCCACGCCCCCGGCTGGTCCGGCGCCGCGATGAACCCCACCTCGACGCGCACCCGCGTCCCCGACGGATCGGCCAGCATCCCGGTGGCGTTGGCGTAATCCCCCTCCTGCCGCCAGCCGTCGGCGTCCAGCGTCAGCTTCGACCCGGCCGGATACAGCGGCCCGCCGTCGTCCGGCAAGGCCGCGGCTGCCGCCGCCGACAGTGCCGCCCGCTGCTGCTCAGGCGTTCCGGTGACAAGCTGCTGGACAGCGGAGGCGGCGCCGCTCGGCGGCGGGCCGCCGGGGGACTGCGCGAACGGAGCGCCGGACGCGGGCGAGGAACGCGCCGCCGTCACGGTGCCACTGGACGTTCCGAGGCCCGACCACACGAACACCGCCACCACCGCGGCCAACGCCCCACCGGCGACGCCGAGGCCGAGCACCATGCGCCGTCGGCGCCCCGAGTCGGACATGTTCGCGACTCCGCTCTCCCAGGCCTGGGACCAGGGGTCGCAGCTTTCTTATGGTCGCGATGAGAGTAGCGGCGCCGGACCGCGCCGAGACGCTGATGAGGGGTAAACACCATGACCCCGATGAGCAGAACCTGCGAGCCACAGGGCGAAAGTTCGCCGCGAGCAGCGGCGCAGCCACACCCACCCCGCCGGTTTTTCGGTTCGGGTCCCCCTCGGTCGCGGCGGCAGGCCTGTCCAAACACGACGGGCCG
>JABFXP010000576.1 GCA_013361685.1 Catenulispora sp. | reverse complement strand
GCGCTCGCATGCGGCCGTCAGCCCCGCATGCCACGATGGCTACATGGTGAGCAAGCCGTGACGGCGACCACAGCGGGCACGGTGGCGGGCACAGTCCGTCTGGGCACCCCGGTCGGCCGCGGCGTGCTGGCCACCACCATCCTCGGCTCGGCGATGGCCTTCCTCGACGGCACGGTGGTCAACATCGCGCTGCCGGCCATCGGCAGACAGTTCGGGGCCACCCTGGCCGGCCTGCAGTGGACGGTCACCGGCTACACCCTCACCCTCGCCGCGTTCGTCCTCGTCGGTGGTTCGCTGGGCGACCGGTTCGGCCGCCGCGAGGTCTTCCTGATCGGCGTGGTCTGGTTCGCCCTGGCCTCGCTGGCCTGCGGTCTGTCGCCGAACATCGGGTTCCTGGTGGCGTTCCGCGCGCTCCAGGGCGTCGGCAGCGCGCTGCTCACCCCCGGCGCGCTGGCGCTGATCCAGTCGGTGTTCCACCCGGACGACCGGGCCAAGGCCGTCGGCGCCTGGTCGGGCCTGGCCAGCATCGCCGGCGCGGCCGGTCCGCTGGTCGGCGGCTGGCTCATCGAGTACGCGTCCTGGCGCTGGATCTTCCTGATCAACCTGCCGCTGGCCGCCGCGGTGGTGGCGATCGCGCTGCGCTACGTCCCGGAGTCGCGGGAGACCACCTCCGGGCACTTCGACGTCCCCGGGGCCGTGCTCGGCGCCGTGGGACTGGCCGGCATCACCTACGCGCTGGTGGAGGCCGGGGCCAAGGGGCTCGGCGCGACCAGCGTCATCGTGACCGGGCTGGCCGGGATCGCCGCGCTGGTGGCCTTCGTGCTCGTCGAGCGCCGCTCCCCGGCGCCGATGATGCCGCTGTCGCTGTTCAGCTCGCGCGACTTCAGCGCCGCCAACGCCCTGACGCTGACCGCCTACGGCGCGCTCGGCGCGGTGTTCTTCTTCTTCGCCACCTACCTGCAGGTCGTCGGCGGCTACAAACCGCTGGCCGCAGGGCTGGCCTCGCTGCCGACCACGATCGTCATGATGCTGCTGTCCTCCCGGGTCGGCGGCCTGACGACGAAGATCGGGCCGCGCCGGCTGATGACCGCCGGCGGCGCGCTGACCGCGGTCGGCACCTTGATCCTGTCCACCTCCGGCCACCACCCGAACTACTGGCTGCACATCTTCCCGGCGCTGCTGGTGTTCTCGCTCGGCCTGGTGATGATCGCGGTGCCGGTGACGGTGACCGTCCTGAACTCCGCGACGGTCGAGCGGGCCGGCATCGCCTCGGGCGTCAACAACGCGGTGGCGCGGGCCGCCGGGGCGCTGGCGGTCGCCGCGTTCCCGCTGCTGGTCGGGCTCAAGGGCGAGGGATACGCCGATCCGGCGGAGCTGGAGCCGGCCTTCAGCCGCGCGATGATGCTCTCGGCGCTGCTGTTCGCGGTCTCCGGGGTGATCGCCTGGTTCGGGATCCGGGACTCGGTGGCGCAGCCCACGGCCGATCGTCCGGTCGAGAAGGCGCAGTGCCAGACCTGCCTGCCGATCGGGAGTCCGGCGCTGGAGCCGGACCGGCGGCGCGGCCGCGAGGCCGAGGTGCGGTCAGGCCTCTGAGACACCCGGTGCAGCCGGTGCGGCGACCGCGGCTCCAGCGGTACCCGTAGTAGCGGTCCCGGTGGCAGCCCCGGCTGCTGCCCTGCCCGCGAGCTGCTCCCGCACCGCGGCGGCCTCAGGCGACCCGAGAGCGTCGAACACACTCAGCGCCTCCTCCAGGGCCGCCAGCGCCTCCGCGGGCCGTGAGCGGGCTGTCAGGACGCCTGCGAGCGACCGCAGGGCCTCCGCCTCGGTCGGCCGGTCCGCGGCCTCCCGCGCGGCTTGCGAGGCCAGCCGGAAGTGTTCCTCGGCCTCGGCGAGGCGGTCCAGCGCCACGCAGACCTCGGCGAGGTTGAACACGATGATCGCCTCGTAGCGCCGGTTGCCCGCTTCCCGGGCCGCCGCCCAGGCCTCGGTGTGCGCGTCGTGCGCCTCCCCGTGCCGCCCGGCCTCGTACAGCATCACCCCGTAATTCGTCAGCGACGAGGCGAGGTTCTGCGGGGTCCCGATCTCACGCCACAGCGCCAGGCTCTGCTTGATCACGTCCTCGGCGGTCGCGAAGTCGTGCAGGTGGCAGTGGCAGTCGCCGATGTTGCCCAGGACCGACGCCACCTGCGCCCGGTCGCCGAACTCCTCGGCCAGCGCCAGGGCCTGCCCGAACACCTCGATCGCCGCCTCGAACGCGCGGACGTCGAACAGCGCCAGGCCCAGGCCGTTGAGCAGGCGGCTCTCGGCCGCCCGGTCGCCGACCTCGCGCGCGCCGGCCAGGCCGGTCTCGTACCCGGCGCGCCAGCGCGGCCAGTCCTTGCGCAGCTGATAGCAGCCCAGCAGGGCGATCGGGAGGCGCAGCGCGATCTCGTGGCGGCCGGTCTTCGCCGCGCAGTCGATCACCGCGCCCAGGTTCTCGCGCTCGGCGTCGTACCAGGCCATCGCCTCCGGCGCGGAGCCGAAGTGCGGCGGCTCCGGCTCGCCGGGCAGCGGCGGCACCGTCTCCAGCAGGCGGCGGCTCTCCACGGCGCGCGAGACGTTCTCGGCGGCGTGCAGGTACCAGGACAGCAACCGGTCGTAGGCGCCGGCGCGGTCCCGCCGGCCGGCCTCGCTCGCCGCGTCGGCCTCGGCGCGCTCCACGGCGTAGGCGTGCAGCAGATCGTGCAGCTCATACCGGTCGGCGGTGCGCTGCTCCACCAGGTTCTCGTCGAGCAGCACCTCCAGCAGCGACCGGGCGCCGGCCTCGGACGTGCCGGCCAGCGCCGCCACCGCGCCGGCCGTGAGGCCGCGGCCGGGATGCAGGCTCAGCAGGCGGAA
>JABFXP010000326.1 GCA_013361685.1 Catenulispora sp. | reverse complement strand
CAACCCGCCCGCCAGCGCCGCTCAGCTCTCCACAACATGCTGGGCGAACCGATCCCTGGCATCCCGCCACATCCGCTCATCCCAGTGCCCGGTCCCCAGCGCATCCGCCGCCTCGTACCCCATCATCAGCGCGTGGTGGGTGTTGTCCGGCGTGAACAGCCCCAAGCGCCCGAAGGTCGTGACATGCGGCAGCGACTCCACCCAGTTCTCCAGGTCGGCCAAGGCCTCCCGGTACCCGCGGTGGTAGATCGGATACACCTGGCGCATCCGCTTGACCTGCACCCACTCCAGCTTCAGCTGCGGCAGGCCCAGGCGGCGCACCGTCTGCCGGACCAGGTTCGCCAGCTGGTCCTCGTCCGCGCCCCACAGATCGTCCCCTATGTCGCAGGGGATCTCGAAACACAGAACCGTGCGACCGGTCGGATCGTCCGGGGAGAACCGGTGGTTCGCCGGCTCGGAGATCCGGGTCACCGGGGTGCCGCCGTCCGGGATGTAGTGGACGTCGCACTCGGTCCAGCGGCCGCCCTGGTGGACCGCGTAGACCAGCAGGATCGCGCGGAACCGCAGCTTGCCGCTGGCCTCCAGCGCCTCGTACGGCGTGCCCGGCGAGGTCAGCCGCGCCAGCAGCGGCACCGGGATCGTGGAGAACACATGCCCGGCCCGGATGTCGGCGCCGCCGTCGGCCCAGTGCTGCTCCCCGGACCAGCCGCCGCGCTCCGCCGCCGCGCTGTGGAACTCCGAACGCGCCAGCGTCACGTTCACGCCCTCGTCGTCCACCGTCAGGTGCTCGGCCGCCGCACCCAGCCGGATGCGGGCGCCGGCGCCCATCGCCGCGTCCGCCAGCGACTCGCAGAGCTGCCCGAAACCCCGGCGCGGATACAGATACGCCAGCGACTCGCTGGCGATCGAGTTCCGGACCGAGCGCACCAGCGCGCCCCACATGTTCTGCGACCCGGCCTTGCGCCGGGCCTGATCGATGTCGATCTCCTCGCCGGACATCCCCCACAGCTTGGCGGCGTAGGGCTCGTAGACCTGCTTGTACATCGTCGGCCCGAACCCGGCCCGCATCAGCTCGGCGTAGCTCTCGGCCGCCGCGGTCTGCTTCTTCCCCCGCCACGTGGTGGCCAGCGCGTCGAACGCGGCGCGGGCCATCGGCACCGCCGGCATCGACTTGGCCAGCTCGCGCGGCTTGAACGGATAGGTCACCCAGCGGTCGCCGATCAGCAGCCGGCCGTTGCGGTAGCGGGTCTGCAGATCCGAGCCCATCAGAGCCCTGAGGTCGGCGACGATGTGCGGCGGCAGGTCCGGGTTCAGCCGGTGGCTGCCCAGGTCCACCCGGAACCCGGCGACGTCGAAGGAGGCCGCCATCCCGCCCACGGTCTCGGCGCGTTCGAGCACGTCCACGGACAGCCCGCGGCGCGCCGCGCGCCAAGCGGCGGCCAGGCCCGCGGGGCCTGCGCCGAGAACGACGAGATCGGCCTTACCGGCCATGGCAGATACTCATTAGACAGCCCACAGTAGTAGTCCCACCCGACTCCCGGAACGCGGCGCGCCAACCGCGCGCGGGTCTCACCCGATAGGGGAGATCATGCCTTATCCGAGGGCGGACTCACATCTCGTCGATCCGCGGCAGCAGCACCTCGGTGGCGATCAGCTTTATCGCCACCGCCGCCGGGATCGCCACCAGGGCCCCGACCACGCCGAACAGCGCGCCGCCGACGAGCACCGCGACGATCGTCACCATCGGATGCACGTCCACCGTGCGGCGGTTCACCCGCGGCGCCACGAGGTAGTCCTCGGCCAGCCGCGCCGCCACGTAGTAGACCAGGGTGGCGATCGAGACCTTCACCGACACCGTCAGCGCCACCAGCGTCACCACCGCGCCGCCGATCGAGGAGCCGATGACCGGCACCAGGCCGAACACCGCCACCACGATGCCCAGCGCGGCCGGATAGGGGATGTCCCAGGCCATCGCCCACACCCAGGTGCACACCCCGCCGATGGAGGCGATCACCATCTGCCCGATGACGTACCGGCCGACCTGCGCCAGGATCCGGTCGGTCAGCTCGGCCACCCGGGGCCGGCGGCGGACCGGCACCAGGTGGTAGGAGAAGCGCTTGATGCCCGGCATGTTCGCGACGAAGTACAGGGTCAGGGCGATCGCGGTCAGGGTGCCGGTGAGGATCGAGAAGACCGCCTTGCCGGCGCCCAGGATGCCGTTCAGGTCCAGGGTCCCGGCCTTGTTGGCGTCGATCCAGGACTTGGCCTTCTCCACAAGGTGGTACTTGTTCTCCAGGCTGCCCAGGTAGGTCGACTTGTTGCGCAGGTCGTCCAGATAGCCGGGGATGGCGTTGATCAGGGAGTTGACCTCGCGGTCCACCGGCGGGAAGATCACCGCCACGAAGCCGGCGAGCACCCCGAGCACCCCCAGCGCGACCACGGTGACCGCCAGGCTGCGGCGCAGGCCGCGGTTCACCAGAGCGGTGACCATCGGGTCCAGGGCGGTGGCGAAGAAGACGGCCAGCAGCAGGATCGACAGCAGGCTACCGAGGCCGGAGACCACGCGGACCAGGGCGTAGGCGGTGATGGCACCGGCCGCGAGCCAGAAGGCGAAGGTGAACCAGCCGCCCGCGGGCATGGCCGACAGGGAGGTGACGTCGGCGTCCGCGGCAGCGGATCCGGCGGCGGAGGAGGAGCCGCCGGCGGAGGAGCCGGCGGTGCCGGCGGATCCGGGCTGCGGGGCGCGCGTCGAGGTCGCGGGGCCCGCGCCGCGTCCAGGAACATCAGCCATGCCCACGACCTTAGGGGACGCGGGCTGACTACGGGTAACCAGCGACGGGCGGATTCTGTGCGGGTTCGGTGCGGGTTCGGGGCGGGT
>JABFXP010000746.1 GCA_013361685.1 Catenulispora sp. | reverse complement strand
GCAGGCGCTGTTCGGCGTCGACATGGGGAAGCCGGACCCGACGGGGACGCGGCCGACCACGCTGCCGGCGATCCGGCCGGACGGGCTGCTGCCGGCGCTGCCGCCGGCCACGACGCTCCCGACGCCTCCGCCGCCGACGCCGGGCGGGGCGACCGGCGGAGCGGCCGGCGGGGGATCGGGGACGGCTCAGCAGACCGCGAACTCGGGGCCGCCCGCGACGAAGCCGACGACATGACCGTCCCGCGCCGACTCAAGAGCCCTGAGCGGCCCGAACGCACTAAGACCCTGGAACGCACCGCGCCACTGCAAAGCACTGAGAACCGCGAGGCCACGCCGTGACCCTGAACCCCGCCGTCAACAAGGGCCCGGCCGGGATGCCGGTCGCCGAGACCCGGCGCCGCGCCAGCCGCCTGCGCCGCTTCGACTGGGTCCTGCCCGGCGCCGCGCTGGCGCTGTCGGTCTACGGTGCGCTGCTGGTGTGGTCGGCCACCCGTAGCCGTACCAGCCTGACCGGCGGCGACCCGCAGTTCTTCCTCAAGCGGCACCTGCTGAACCTGGTCATCGGGCTGGTGCTGATGGCCGGGACCTCGGTGCTGTCCTACGCCTGGGTGCGGGCCTGCGCGCCGGTGTTCTACGTGCTGTCCTTCCTCGGGCTGCTGGCCGTGCTCACGCCGCTGGGCACGACGATCAACGGCGCGCACTCCTGGATCGTGCTCGGCGGCGGCTTCTCCATCCAGCCGGCCGAGTACGCCAAGGTCGCGGTGGTGCTGGGCCTGGCCGTGGTGCTGACCCTGAAGTCCAGCACCGGCGTGCTCTCCGACCACGTCGCCGACGCGGTCCCGCCGCGCCGCATCGCCGCGGCGGCCGTGGTGGCCGGCGTCCCGACCGGCATCATCATGCTGCTCCCGGACCTGGGCTCGGCCATGGTGATCATCGTCTCCACGGCCGGCCTGCTGGTGTTCGCCGGCACCAGCGGCCGCTGGCTGGCGCTGCTCGGCGTGGGCTCGGCCGCCGCCGCGGTGGCCGCCACGCACCTGCACCTGCTGGCCCAGCACCAGGTCAACCGGTTCGCCGCCTTCGCCGACCCGCACCTGGACCCGCAGGGCGTGGGCTACAACACCGCGCAGGCCCGGCTGGCCATCGGCTCCGGCGGCGTCCTGGGCAAGGGGCTGTTCAACGGGACGCAGACCAACGGCCGCTACGTCCCGGAGCAGCAGACCGACTTCGTCTTCACCGTCGCCGGCGAGGAACTCGGCTTCGTCGGCGGCGTGGTCCTCATCGCCCTGTTCGCCGTCCTGCTGCTGCGCGGCATCGCCGTGGCCCGCCAGTGCGACGACCTGTTCGGCATGCTGGTCTGCTCCGGCGTGGTCAGCTGGTTCGCCTTCGAGACCTTCGAGAACATCGGCATGACCCTGGGCATCATGCCGGTCGCCGGCATCCCGCTGCCCTTCGTCTCCTACGGCGGCTCGTCCATGTTCGCCAGCTTCATCGCCATCGGCCTGATCGAGAACGTGCGGCTGCGCTCCACGCGGCCGGCGGTGACGTTGGACTGAACGAGGGGGAGCACGCTGCGCGCACGCGTTAGGCTGGATGGGCGCTCAACGCGCCCGAGCCGTGACGCCCGTCACGCACCTGTTCGTTCCCGCAGGCCAGCCAGAAAGCCCAAGGTCGAGTATCCACATGCCAGTCGAATCCGTGTTCCCGCAGCTAGAAGCGGTCCTGCCGGGTGTGCAGAAGCCGATCCAGTACATCGGCGGCGAGCTCAACTCGACCGTCAAGGACTGGGACGCCTGTGACGTCCGCTGGGCGCTGATGTACCCGGACGCCTACGAGGTCGGGCTGCCCAACCAGGGCGTCATGATCCTCTACGAAGTGCTCAACGAGCGCGAAGGCGTGCTGGCCGAGCGGACCTACTCGGTGTGGCCGGACATGGAGAAGGTGATGCGGGAGCGCGGGATCCCGCAGTTCACGGTCGACGCGCACCGGCCGGTCCGGGACTTCGACCTGTTCGGCGTGTCCTTCTCCACCGAACTCGGCTACACCAACCTGCTCAACGCGCTGGACCTGGCCGGGATCCCGCTGGCGGCGAAGGACCGCACCCTGGACCACCCGCTGGTGATCGCCGGCGGCCACGCGGCGTTCAACCCGGAGCCGATCGCCGAGTTCCTGGACGCCGCGGTCGTCGGCGACGGCGAGGGCGCGGTGCTGGCCATCACCGACATCGTCCGCGCCTGGAAGGCCGAGGGCCGTCCCGGCGGGCGCGAAGAGGTGCTGATGCGGCTGGCCCGCACCGGCAACGTCTACGTGCCCGGCTTCTACGACGTCGAGTACCTGCCCGACGGCCGGATCCGCCGGGTCGCCCCGAACCGCTCCGGCGTGCCCTTCCGCGTGTCCAAGCACACCGTCATGGACCTGGACGAGTGGCCCTACCCGAAGCAGCCGCTGGTGCCGCTGGCCGAGACCGTCCACGAGCGCATGTCGGTGGAGATCTTCCGCGGCTGCACCCGCGGCTGCCGCTTCTGCCAGGCCGGCATGATCACCCGGCCGGTCCGCGAACGCTCCATCACCGGCATCGGCGAGATGGTCGAAGCCGGACTGAAGGCCACCGGCTACGAAGAGGTCGGCCTGCTGTCCCTGTCCAGCGCCGACCACACCGAGATCGCCGACGTCGCCAAGGGCCTGGCCGACCGCTACGAGGGCACCAACACCTCCCTGTCCCTGCCCTCCACCCGCGTCGACGCCTTCAACATCGACCTGGCCAACGAACTGTCCCGCAACGGCCGCCGCAGCGGCCTGACCTTCGCCCCGGAGGGCGGCAGCGAGCGGATGCGCAAGGTCATCAACAAGATGGTGACCGAAGAAGACCTGATCCGCACCGTCACCGCGGCCTACTCCGCGGGCTGGCGCCAGGTGAAGCTGTACTTCATGTGCGGCCTGCCCACCGAGACCGACGACGACGTCCTGCAGATCGCCGAACTGGCCCGCAAGGTGATCCAGGCCGGCCGCGAAGCCTCCGGCACCCGCGACATCCGCTGCACGGTGTCCATCGGCGGCTTCGTCCCCAAACCCCACACCCCCTTCCAGTGGGCCGCCCAACTCGACGCCGAAGCCACCGACGCCCGCCTGGTGAAGCTGCGCGACGCGATCCGCGCCGACAAGAACTACGGCAAGGCCATCGGCTTCCGCTACCACGACGGCAAACCCGGCGTGATCGAAGGCCTGCTCTCCCGCGGCGACCGCCGCGTCGGCGCGATCATCCGCGAAGTCTGGCAACGCGGCGGCCGCTTCGACGGCTGGAGCGAACACTTCTCCTACCAGCGCTGGGCAGACGCCGCCGAGACCGCCCTGGCCGACTCCGGAGTCACCCTGGACTGGTACACCACCCGCGAACGCGAGTACAACGAGGTCCTGCCGTGGGACCACATCGACTCCGGCCTGGACCGGGACTGGCTGTGGGAGGACTGGCAGGACGCGCTGGAGGCGGCCGAGGGCGGCGGGACCGAGGTCGAGGACTGCCGGTGGACGCCTTGCTACGACTGTGGCGTGTGCCCGCAGATGGGGACGGAGATTCAGGTGGGGCCGACGGGAGTGAAGTTGCTGCCGTTGACGGTGGTGTGAGGGAGCTTCGACAGCTTCTGGATGCCTCGCCCACTGGGTGCCTCGTCAGCTGGCCTCGCGGGCTTCGCCTGGGTCGGCGGGCCCACGACGACGTGGACCGCGTTGGGCTTGTGGCTGATCCTGCTGCTCGTCCCGGTGTGGGGTCCGATTGTCTGGCCGATCAACAGGCTCGGCTATCGGGTGCCGGTGTTGGGGGCGCCTTTCATGCTGGGACGTCGCAGGCAGCGGACGGGGCCAGCAGAGTCCCCGCTTCCGCGTCCTCCGCGACGGCCTAGTATTCGGCGGCCGGCGTACGCAGCCCGCGCGAGAAGGGCGGCACCAGACGCCAGAGGCGGCCACAGGCGACCGTGCCGACGGCCCAGAGCACGTACACGATCGGCGTCCACGCTCCGCCCGTGTGGTCGACCCGGCCCTGGTCGATGGTGAAGGTGAGCGGGCTTTGCAGGTAGCTGATTCCGCTCCAGACGTGGGTTCCGTCGGCGGCGTGCCCGCCGGTGAGCCCCTGCGCATACGCGTTGGCTGCCTCCGTGAGGGCGAAGTTGAGCAGCAGCGGCACCAGCGCGGCGAAATACGCGGCCGCGACCCACGAGTGGCGCGGGCGGTCGCCGAACTCGGCGCCGAGGTATTCGCGGGCGAGAGCGCTGCTGCTGCCTATGCGGCGTAGCGCCTGGCGGACGCCTTGGTCGGCAGCGGCTTCGAGCAGGTTGGCACGCACCTCGCGGCGCTTGGCGATGCGGGAGGCGCGCGGCAGGTCGTAGAGGCGCTGGTCGAGCGTCCACACCAGACGTTCGATGCGGATCCGGTCGAACATCTTCAGCTTGTCCGGCATGTCAGTTGTCTTCCTTCTCCTCGGGCGGGGGCAGCGGTCGGGCGAGGACGGCTTCGACGCCGGCCACGTGCCGCGACCAGGCCTGCCGTGCGCCGGCCAGCGCATCGCGGCCGGCCGGGGTGAGTCGGTAGTACTTGCGCGCCGGACCGCTCGGCGAGGGCACCAGCCGGGTGGCCAGGCGTCCTTCCCGTTCCAGGCGCGTCAGGGCGGGATAGACCGTGCCCTCGAGCACGTCCGCGAAGCCTGCCGCCTGGAGACGCTGCGCCACCTCGTAGCCGTACGACTCGCGCTCGGCCAGCAGGTGGAGCAGCACCATCGACAGCACGCCCTTGAGCAGTTGAGGGTCATGACTGGTGGTCACGGCTACTAGACTGCCTCTGGTACTAGACATAGTCAAGTAGCTAGGCCATGGGCGCCCTGTCTGCTCGTTGAAGGGTGGGGTGTGTCGCGCGTATCAGAACCTGACTGCGGATTGGCTAGGTACCTCGCGTCCTGCGCACATCGCTAATCTGGTATCGCACCGTGAGCCATCTCCGCCCCTTGCTTGTCGGAAGGATGATCTCACCGCTACCCTGACCCCACCAGATCCGAACAGAATCAAACGGATCGCAACAGTGAGCGAGGGTGGCGGTGAGCCGTCAGACCGGATCGGCCGTGGAGCAGGCTGTGGACGAAGCCCGGCGTGGGTTCACCGAGCAGTTCGGCGGCGAGCCCGCCGGGGTGTGGACCGCGCCCGGACGCGTGAACGTCATCGGCGAACACACCGACTACAACGACGGCTTCGTGCTGCCGATGGCCATCGACCGCGCCTGCTACGCCGCCGCCGCGCCGCGTGCCGACCGCGTCCTGCGCGTCCACGCCGCCCAGCTCGGCAAGACCGTCGAAATCTCCCTGGACGAGCTGACCGGCCCCGGCTCCGCCGACGACACCCGCGACGCCGCCGACCCCGACATGTCCCCGCTGGCCGACCCGGCCGTCGCCGGCTGGGCCGCCTACCCGGTCGGGATGGCCTGGATCCTGCAGCAGGCCGGCTTCCCGGTGAGCGGCGCGGACGTCTACCTGACCAGCACCGTCCCGGTCGGCGCCGGCCTGTCCTCCTCGGCCGCCCTGGAGTGCGCCACCGGCCTGGCGCTGGCCGGCGTCTCCGGCTTCGACCTGACCAAGGCCGAGCTCGCCCGGCACGCCCAGCGCGCCGAGAACATCTACGCCGGCGTGCCCTGCGGCCCCCTGGACCAGATGTCCTCCGCCTTCGGCGAGGACGGCGCGGTGCTGTTCATCGACACCCGCAGCGGCGAGGTCCGGCCGCAGCCCTTCGACCTGGCCGCCGAGGGCGCGCTGCTGCTCGTCATCGACACCCGCGTCTCGCACGCGCACGGCGAGAACGGCTACGCCGACCGCCGCGCCGCCTGCGAGCGCGCCGCCGCGTTCCTCGGCGTCCCGGCCCTGCGCGACATCCCCCTCGCCGAGCTGCCCGAGACCTTCGCCAAGGTCGCCGTCGGCCTGGACGAGACCACCGCGCGCCGGGTCCGCCACGTCGTCACCGAGGACGCCCGCGTCCAGCAGTTCGTCGCCATCCTCAACCACGAGGACTTCTCCCTGCCGCCGCTGGGCCACCGCATGATGCAGTCCCACGCCTCCCTGCGCGACGACTACGAAGTCAGCGCCCCCGAACTCGACCTGGCAGTGGCCACCGCCGTCAGCGCCGGCGCGCACGGCGCCCGGATGACCGGCGGCGGCTTCGGCGGCAGCGCCATCGCCCTGGTCGACCGGGACCGGCTCGACGCCGTCCAGGACGCGGTCCGCGCCGCGTTCGCCGAAGCCGGCTACACCGAACCACAGTTCTTCCCCGCCGTCGCCTCCGCCGGCGCGCGCCGTACCGCCTGATGGAGATCTCGACCATGGACCTCAGCCTGACGCGTACCGTCACCAAGCTCTCCGACGGCCGCGAGCTGGTCTACTACGACGAGACCCCCGGCCAGGACCGCTCCGCCGCCGACCAGCGCGACCTGCCGACCGTGTCCACCACCAGCCAGCTCCGCCGCGACCCGCTGACCGGCGAGTACACGACCGTCGCCGGCCACCGCCAGGACCGCACGTTCCTCCCGGCCGCCGACCAGTGCCCGCTGGACCCGTCCCGCCCCGGCCACCTCTCCGAGATCCCGGCCGCCGACTACGACGTGGCGGTGTTCGAGAACCGCTTCCCGTCCCTGGCCGGCGACACGGGACGCTGCGAGGTCGTGGTCTTCTCCTCCGACCACGGCTCCTCGTTCGGCTCGCTGCCGGTCTCGCGCATCCGCACCATCGTCGACGTGTGGGCGGACCGCACCCGCGAGCTGTCGCAGCGGTCCGGCGTGGAGTACGTGTACTGCTTCGAGAACCGCGGCGTCGAGGTGGGCGTCACGCTCCACCATCCGCACGGGCAGATCTATGCCTTCACCTACGTGCCGCCCCGCATGCAGAAGATGTTGGAAGTCGCCACGGCGTACCACGAGAGCACAGGCGGCTGCGTAGCCTGTGACTCCCTGGCCGAGGAGCAGGCCGAAGGGACACGTGTCATAGCCGCGGGGGACTACTTCACCGCCTACGTCCCCTACGCCGGCCGCTGGCCGTTCCAGATCGACATCGTGCCGAACCGCCACGTGCCCGACCTCCCGGCCCTGACCTCCGCCGAGCGCGACGAACTGGCCGCCATCGGCAAAGACTGCGTGCAACGCCTGGACAGGCTCTTCGACGGACCGATGCCGTACATCGGCTCGTGGTACCAGGCGCCGGTCGGCACCGGACGTGCCGAATCGCACCTGCGCTGGCAGCTCGCCGCGCTGCGCCGCGCACCGGGGAAGCTGAAGTACCTGGCGGGGACGGAGTCCGGGGCCGGGGCGTTCATGAACGACATCCAGCCCGAGCGGGCGGCGGCCATGCTGCGCGGCGAGATGTGACCGTCATCTTGGCTGATGCTCCTGGATAGGGTGCACCCATGGCCGAACCCCCTCGCGATGACTTCAAGGAAGAAGCGCGCGCTTCCGAACTGATCGACCTCGCGCAGCTGGGGGCGGCCGACCCCGAGCGCGGAGTCGCGATGCGGGACTCGGCTGTGCCGACGGTCAATGCCGACCCCGATTCCGATTTTGATCCCGGCGACGGCGGCTACGCCGACCCGGAGGACGACGACTACGAGCCAGGCTGGCTCGGCACCGTCCTGCGCTGGCCGATCCGGATCGTCGCGGTCATCGTCATCGCGCCGTTCCAGGTGGCGTGGGAGTCGGTGAAAGCGATCGGCCGCGTCGGCTGGCGCGGACTGAGCAGGGTCGGACGGGGAATCCGCCGCGCGGCTTCCGTTCTGGGCCGGCCGTTCCGGGCCGTCGGACGCGCGATCGGCTGGGCCGCCACCCGGTTCCTGTGGTGGCCGCTGCGATGGATCGGACGCGGCACCGGGGAAGTGCTGGCCCTCATCGGCCGCGGGGCCGAGGCCGTCTACCGCCTGATCCTCACCCCGATCGGCCACGGGATCGCCGCGACGGCCCGCGCCGTCGGAGCCGGGATCAACGCCGTCGGGCGCGGCATCAGCTTCGTCATCACGTGGCTCTACTTCACCGTCCTCGCGCCGATCGGGCACGGGATCGCCGCGATCGCGCGCGGCGTGCGCGACGGCCTCGGCTGGGTCGGCCGACAGATATATCGCTGGATCCTGCACCCCATCGGCGTCGCCGCCCGAGCCGTCGGACGCGTCCTCGTGCGCGTGCTGTACTACCTGGCCCAACCGTTCGTCCTGCTGGGCCGCGGGCTCTGGTACCTGCTCAAGGTCTTCTGGCGCTGGATCGTGGGGCTGTTCCACGTGATAGGCCAGGCCTTCGGCTTCGCCGCCCGAGTCGGTGCGGCCGTCGGACGCGGAGTGGTCTGGCTGTGGACACATTCGGTCTGGGTACCGATCCGCTTCGCCGGCCGTGGATTCTGGGAAGCCGCGAAGTGGGTGGGGCGAGGGCTGCGAACCGCCGCCCAGCCGGTCGTTCGGGGCCTGCGCGCCGTCCGCACCTGGTACCGGCACGAGATCACGGAACCGGTCCGGGCCGCGTTGCGCGCGGCGCGGCGGGACATCCGGCGCGCGCTTTTCGGGCGTCGCCGGAGCTGATCAGGGCGCAGTGGGTTCTGCTGGGGGAGTGTGGGGAGCGCGAGGTGTGCGCGGCGTGCGGATCAGCAGGCTGGCATACACGTCATCGGCGCCGATCGCGCTGTACGCGTGCGGGATGTCCGCCGCCCACGAGACGTGACCGCCGGGTGGCACGACGAACAGGGCGTCCGGAGGGCCGACCCGCGCGGTGCCCGTGAACACGGTGAGGTACTCGACCGTTCCTGGCGGATGCGCGGGGGAGAGCTGCTTGTGGCCGGGCCGGATGTGCAGGCGGAACAGCTCGGTGTCCATGTCGCCGTCCGTGAAGGTCTCCAGCAGCGAAGCCGAGACCGCCGTGCCGTGGATCGTCTCCAGCGGGGCGTCGCCGGAGCGCGAGGGGTCGGGGAGCAACGCCTTGATCGGGACGCCGAGGTGTCCCGCGATGGCGTACAGGGTCTCGACGGTCGGGTTGCCGCGCGAGCCGTCTTCCAGCCCCGACAGCGTCGCCTTGCCGACGCCGGCACCGGCAGCCAGGGCCGACAAGCTGACGCCGCGTTCCCGACGCAGGCGTCTGATGCGCTCGCCGATCTGTGTGGCGAAGTCCGCCGCGGTGCCGTCACCCACAAGCGGCAACTTACACGAAGCGGAGCTGCTAGCTTGTTCCGTATACGGAACAGGGGAGGTTCGGCATGAGTTCCATCGAGTCTTCGGAGGCGGCACCTAGTTCCATAGTGGGAACAGAAGAAGAGGCAGCGGATCGCGGCCGATTCGCCGGCCTCGGCCCGACCTTCGGCGCGGGCGTCGTCACGGCGCTGGTCGGCTTCTCCAGTTCCTTCGCCGTCGTGATCGCCGGCCTGCGCGCGGTCGGCGCCACCGAGCACCAGGCCGCGTCGGGACTGTTCACCATCTGTGTGCTGATGGGCGCGGCGGCCATCGTGTTCAGTGTCCGCCACCGGATGCCGATCAGCATCGCCTGGTCCACGCCGGGCGCCGCGCTTCTGGTCAGCGTCGGCGTCGGTCGTACGCACTCAGGTCACGGCGGCGCCGCCGGCTACCGCGAGGCCGTGGGCGCTTTCGCGTTGGCGGGCCTGCTGATCGCGGTCACCGGCTTCTCTCGCACCTTGACCCGCTGGATCGCCGCCATCCCGGCGCCGATATCCGCCGCGATGTTGGCCGGTGTGATCGCGCCGATCTGTTTGGAGTCGGCCCAGGCTGCCGTGCACCTGCCACGCCTCGCACTGCCGGCGGTCGCGGTGTGGGTGGTACTGGGCCGTTTCGCCAAGCGCTGGGCAGTACCCGCCGCCCTGGCCGCCGCCTTCATCGGCCTGGTCCTGGACCCCTCCACCCGTGGTCACCTGTCCGGCGGTCTGCTTCCGACGCTGACTACGGTGGCCCCCCGCTTCGATCTCGGCACTCTGATAAGCCTCGCCATCCCGCTCTATCTGGTGACGATGGCCTCGCAGAACCTCGCAGGCATAGCCGTCATGCGCAGCTACGGCTACGAGCCGCCGATCCGCGAGGTGCTCATGGGCACCGGCACGGCCAGCATCCTGGCCGCGCCCTTCGGCGGCATCCCGATCAACTTCGCGGCCATCACCGCAGCCCTCGCCGCGAGCCCTGATTCCCACCGCGATCCCCGTCGGCGCTGGATCGCCGCCACCACCGCGGGCGGGCTGTACGTCGTGCTCGGCCTGGGGGCGGCCACCGCGACGGCACTGCTCATCGCCGCCCCACCGCTGCTGATCGAAGGCGTCGCAGGCCTCGCACTCCTGCCCGCGCTCGGCGGCGCACTCACCACGGCGCTGAGCGACACACGCCACCGGGAGGCGGCGACGGCGACCTTCGTCACCACGGCGTCGGGCATCACGGTCGCGGGCGTCGGCGCGCCGTTCTGGGGCCTGCTCGTCGGCCTCGGCCTGCTGGCCGTGTCGGCGTCACAGCGTCAGAAGCGGTGAGCCCACGAAGCCCGGCAACCCCGAGAATTCACCGGATCTCCCACTCCGCAACGAAATCTGAATTCTGATTCCCATCGCACCAGGTCAACGCCAGCGGATGTCAGCAGGATCATCCACCCCGACCGCACCACCCCCAGGTCGCAGCCCGGTGGCGCCCGGCAATCGCCACATCGCGCAGGGTAGACCCCCGCCCCCTCGGTGGATAGGCTGGCCAACCGGATTTCAGCACCCAGATTCACGTTCAGGGGAGAACCAGGTGTCCGCGAAGAAGATCACCACCGCCGCCGCGACTGCCCTCGCCGCAGCCACTTCTTTGGCGGCGCCGGCTTATGCCAGCCCGACGCCGCATACGTTCCC
>JABFXP010000157.1 GCA_013361685.1 Catenulispora sp. | reverse complement strand
TTCGGACGACAGATATGGGGTCTCCAACCGTGAGGTGGATTCAGCGGGCGATCAGGCGCATGCCGACGGCGGCCAGCATCCCGTCGTCGATCCGGCGGTGCTCGATGTCTTCCAGGACCTCGTGCTCTGCTCCGAAGCCGGAAAGATAGCGGTAGAGATACGGCCGGGACGTGCGTTCGGCGACGGTGAAGTGGTCCGCGACCGCTTCGGCCATCGCGGCTCCGGTGTGCATCTGATGCTCGTCGCGATGCCGGCGCAGCCATTCCCGCGCCGGATCCGGGACGACCGGGTGGACGCCGAGCGCGGCCGCCATGTCGTAGAACCATGTCGCGGTGGCCTTGTCGGCGCGTTCCCAGGCCATCTCGTCCACGACCAGCGTGCCGCCGGGGCGGAGCAGGGCCCGGGCCCGGGTCAGGACCGCGGTGAGGTCGGCGACGTGGTGGAGGGACAGGGAGAACACGACGACGTCGAACGGATCGTCGTCGAACTCCGCGATGTCGGCTCGGATCACGCTGTCATCGGCATCGTCCGGCGGCTCGATGTCGACCGCCGTGACCCGGTGCCCGAGACCGCGCAGGGCGAGTGCCAAGCCGCCCCGCCCACAGCCCGCGTCAAGCACGCGGGACGGCGCCCTGGGCAGGTTCGCGGCCAAGAACGTCAGCTGCTCTTCGATGACTGTCATAGATACAGCGTCGCCGTCACGAGCCATGCCGACAACTGCCGGTTACTTGGGTTTCCCATAAGCTGAGCGCATGCTTGATAGCTGGACCCTGCGAGTCCTGACCGAGGTGGCGGACCAAGGCTCGTTCTCCGCCGCGGCCGAGAGCCTGTCCATGACCCAGCCCGCCGTCTCCCGACAGATCGCCAACCTGGAACGGCACCTGGGCCTGGTCCTGTTCCAGCGCGCGGCCCGCGGCGTCCGACCCACGGCGGCCGGCCGGGCGGCCGTGGACGAGGCCCGCGACGTCCTGGCCCGCATGCGGGCGATGGAGGCGCGGCTGAAGGCGTTCTCGGAGCTGGCGACCGGGCAGGTACGGCTGAGCGCCTTCTCCAGTGCGAACACGGCCTTCGTCCCCGAAGCCATCCGCCGGTTCCGCGAGACCTACCCGGGCGTGACCGTCACGCTGGAGTCGATCGACACCGAGACGGCCGCGGCGGCGGTGCGTGACGGCCGGGTCGACATCGCGCTGCTCACCGACTGGGATCGACCCGACCGCACCGGCATCGAGCTGAAGCTGCTCCTGCACGAGAAGCTCCACCTCGCCCTGCCGATCGGCCACCACCTCGCCCGCCACAGCCCGGTGTCACTGAACGAACTGGCCGACGAAGCGTGGATCGAAGGCGCGCACCCGGACTGCCTGGGCCCGCTGAACCGCCTCACCGACGCCCTCGGCGGCCCGCCCAAAATCGCGTTCACCTGCGAGGACTGGACCGGCAAGCAAGCCCTGATCGCCGCCGGCGTCGGAGTCGCCGTGCTGCCCGAACTCGCGAGCATGACGGTCCGGCCAGACATCGCGCTCGTGACGACCGACCCGCCCCTCCCGATCCGCCGCATCTACGCCGCGGTCACGCCACAGCGAACCCGGACACCGGCGGCCACAGCGATGCTCACGGTGTTGACGGAGCTGGCGGCGCAGCGCAGGTCCACTAAGTAGGGAGCAGGTGGACCGGAGCAACGTGGGTGCCCAGCTGCCGCTCGGACTCAAGGGCACCGAGAGCGCCGACGTGGGCCTGGCAAGAGTCGGGTCGGAACAGTCGATCCAGGTCGCACTCGGCATCAACGGCCAGTACCAGTGGGGGCAGGAAGGGAGACTGGTACGGCTACTCCCCCGTCGGGATCACGACGCTGTAGGAGACCAGCTACGGCGTCGGACCACGACCGCGGTCCGGCGCCCCGTCCGCTCGCGCCGGGAGAAACGGATCTGGCTGAACGCCTCGCGCCTATAGGAGCCTCATGCTCCAGCTGGCTGCTCATGCCCACCGTCGTCGCGATCGCCGTCACAGCGCTCGTCATGGTCGGCAGCGCGACCGAACAGCCCCGGTGGCGCTGGCTCCTCCGGCACAGCTGACATCGAAATCAGTACTCGGCGTGCTTCAGCACGAGCCGCTGATCGCCGTGTTGCCGACCCAGATGACGCCGCTGGAGTTGATGTTGACGAAGCTGCCGCTGCGCCACTGGGTGTTGCTGGCCCACAGGACGGCGCCGTCGGAGTCGCGGTAGACCACGAAGTTGCCGTCGTTCTGGTACGAGGCGTGGGACGCGCCGGCCCACCAGGTGCCGGTGGACCAGCAGACCGTCTGGTTGGCGCCCACGAGGTCGGTCTTGTACTCCACCAGGTTGCCGTCGGACTGCATGACCAGGCGATAGTTGCTGCTCGACGAGTATCCGTACAGCCACTGGTTGGCGTAGCCCCACATGGTGTCGCCCTTGTAGAGCCGAGTGCTCGAGCTGTCGAACGCCGAGGCGCTGCCAGCGGTACCGATCATCAAACCCGTTATCGCGGTGCCCGAGGCGACCGCCGCCACCAGGGCCCGACGCAGTACAGTCTTCATTCTCAGTTCTCCCGTTAGGTAGTTCCACAGCCCCTTGATAATCAACGGGCTTACGAACGCCGTCGCATATCCCGCACGACGGCACCCGCGTGCCAAGCATCGAAGATCGCCCTAACAGTGCGGTAACGGGAGGGTATTCGGGCCTCTTTCGGGAACGCCGCGCGCGGCGAAATAGACCAGTCGATGGCGTCGGCGAACGTCGGCCATCTAAAGCGCCGGATATGTCAGGCGGTCGAGGTGAACGGATGCGGCTACCTATGGCGCGGAGCGCCCGCCCTGGAAGTCGGTGATCAGGTGGTGCTGCCGGAAAACCCTGTGAGCCGCGTCAA
>JABFXP010000165.1 GCA_013361685.1 Catenulispora sp. | reverse complement strand
GAGCACGCCTCGGCCGGCGAAGCAGCCCTGGCCGCAGCGAGCGGGGGTGCTGTCGCGCTCGCCGTCGCCGAAGTCGAGGAACGCCACCGCGCCGAGATGGCCGCCGCTCAAGAGCAGCACCTGATCGAGGTCGAGAACGCCCGCACCGAGGCCACACGCGTCGCGACGCTCGCCGCCGAGCAGCATGAGGCTGCCGCGATCGAAGCCGCCGTCGGCGTGGCGGTCGCCGCGGCTCTCGCTGAGGCCGCTGCCGCCAGCGCGACCACGCAGCAGCTGCCCGCGCAGGCGGCTGTCGTCGCGACCGCCGCGGCGGCGCCGCCCGCGACCCCGACCACGCCGTCGGCCGGCTCTGGCCCGTCGCCGTCACCCAAGCCCAAGCCCTGGCTCGTCGCCTCGGGCGGCGCGGTGCTCGGCATCGCGGTCGGTATAGGCATCGGGTACGGCGTCCACGGCTCCAGCCACTCGTCCACTCCCGTGACCGCCCCCAGCAACGGCCTCACCATCGCCAGCTCCAACGCGGCGCAGGCGGGCGCCTCCACCTCCGACACCGCCGGTGCCGCGGCGCCCACCCCCACCGCGTCGGGCAGTCCCAGCGGCACCGCGACCGGCGGGTCGGCGACCGCCACCGACACCTCGAGCTCCGCCGCGACCGCCGGTTCGGCCGGCGCGTCGAGTGCCCCGAGCACCCCCGGCGCCTCGGGTGAGTCAGGGTCGGCGGCCGGCCCCAACGGCGGCCCGAGCACGGCCCCCTCCGGTCCTTCCGCGCCCGGCGCCTCCGCATCCCCCAGCGTCCCCGGCGCTTCCAGCGCCCCCGGCGACACCGCCCCGAGCGCCGCGAACACCCCGCCGCCCGTGCAGCCCACCTCGCCGCAGCAAGCCGAATCGCAGACCTCGACGATCATCGCCACCCAGGTCACCGACACCACCGCGGCCGGCGCGCTGAAGCAGTCGCTGTCGCACGTCGTCGCGGCGCCGGTGGGTTCCAACTCCTACAACCAGGCCATCGCCGCGCTCAACGGGCTGATCACCACCGAGCTGAACCAGGGCGCCATCAGTCCGGCCGCCGGACAGGCGCTGCGGCAGCAGGTGACCTATCTGCTGAGCTTCTCTGGAAGCTGATTCCGGAAGCCCTAAGGTGTCTGCCATGACGGTGACAGACACCTCCGGACACCCCGCGTCGGACGCCCGCGAAGGCTCCGACGCCCCGGTTCTGGCGATCGACATCGGCGGGACGAAGATGGCGGTCGGCGCGGTGGATCCGCGCGGCGAGGTGCTGGCCGCCTACCGCGTCCCGACGCCGTCGGGTCCGGACGCCGACGGCGAGGCGCTGTACGCCGCCCTGCTCGACGCCGTCGACCACCTCCCCTACGCCCGCGACGCCTTCCGTGCCGTCGGCGTCGGCTGCGGGGGGCCGATGCGGTGGCCGGCCGGGGAGGTCTCGCCGCTGAACATCCCGGGGTGGCGCGGCTTCCCGCTGCGGTGGCGTCTGGAGGCCGACTTCCGGCGGGAGGTGCGGCTGCACAACGACGCCATCTGCCTGGCCGCCGCAGAGCACTGGCAGGGCGCCGGCCGCGGCACCGGCAACATGCTCGGCATGGTGGTCTCCACCGGGGTCGGCGGCGGGCTGATCCTGGGTGACCGGCTGATCGACGGCGCCAAGGGCAACGCCGGCCACATCGGCCACGTCGTCGTGGATCAGGAGACGCCCTGCGCGTGCGGCGGCACCGGCTGTCTGGAGGCGGTCGCCAGCGGTCCGCGGATGGCCGCGTGGGCCGCGGCCCAGGGCTGGCGCGCCGAGCAGGAGGGCAGCCGCACCGGCAAGGACCTCACCGAGGACGCCCGCGCGGGGGACGGCATCGCCCAGGCCGCCTTCACCCGGGCCGGGACCGCCCTCGGCGTGGCCATCGCGGGTGCCGCGGCCCTGTGCGATCTGGAACTGGTCACCATCGGCGGCGGCATCGTGCAGGCCGGCGAGCTGCTTTTCGAGCCGCTGCGCACCGCGCTGCACCGGCACGCCCGGCTGGACTTCACCAGGAACCTGAAGGTGGTCCCGGCCGACCTCGGCCAGGACGCCGGGCTGGTCGGCGCGGCGGCGCTGATCCTGCGCGGCGACGCCTACTGGTCGGCCGACCGCGCGGAGTGAGATAACCGGGTGACTGCGGCTGCCCGCACGGGCATCGTGGTCACATGGCCGTCTTCCTGGTGCAGCACGCCGAGAAAGTCCGAGAGCCCGGCGACCCCGGTATCACGGACGCCGGCCGTGCCGACGCGCGCGCGACCGGGCGCTGGGCCGCCCGCATGGGCGTCCGGCGCGTCTATTGCAGCCCGCTGCTGCGCTCCCGGCAGACCGCGGAGGTCATCGCCGAACAGCTCAGCGTGGCGCCGCGCCGGCTGGAGCCGATCGAGGATCCCCGCGCCACCGAACGGCTGAACTGGGACGGCACGATCCCCTTCGCGGCCTTCGCCGCCGAATGGCGCCGTACGGTCGAAGACCGCTCCTACACGCCGCCCTTCGGCGACTCCTCCCGCACCGCCGCCGCGCGGCTGTGGGCTCTGGTCTCAGAAGTCGACGCCCTCGACGGCCACACCGTGGTCGTGACGCACGGCGGCGTGACCGTCGATCTGCTCCGCGGTCTGCTCGGCGACGCGGCCCTGAGCACCGCCCTGATCCAGGACGGCGTCCCGTCGTGCGCGGTCACCACGATCGACGGCGGCACGCCCCGCACCCTGGCCTCAACTCGCCATCTCAACCACCGGCAATAGTTTGGCCCCGCCGCTGCGCGGCGGGTTATCGTCACGCCATGGAGATCCCCGGTCTGGGCCCCGTCGAGGCCGACGACGAAACCTACATCAGCCAACTGGTCACGGTGCCGGTGCTGGACTACAACGAGGTCGAGTTCTTCATCGAGGGTTATGACGATGACGAGACCCCAGAGGACTTCCACGATGCGATCGAGGCCTTCCTCGCGCTCGACGAGTCCGCGCTGCAGGACGCCGCCAAGGCCGTCTTCGCCCACTATGAGGAAGTCCGCGCCGCCTTCGAGGCCCAGGACGGTCCCGAGCCGGCGGAGCCGGACGACGACCCCGCCGAACTGGTCGACATCGCCGGGGCCGACGACGTCTGGGAGCACGTCGAACTCGGCGTCGAGGCCACGGTCGCGCGGGAGGCCGACGGCGAGCAGGAGGTGTGCGTCTCCGTGCAATGCGTTTGTGCGTGGGACCGTGAGCGCGGTCTGGTCCTGGTGTTCCGGGGTGGCCGTGAACTGAGCGAGGTGCTTTCGGGCGAGGAGACCTGAACCAGCGGACACGACGGCGGCGGCCGCCCGGGGGTCTCCCGGACGGCCGCCGCCGTCATTGCTATTGCCAGAAGCGCCTCAGGCCCCGGCGATGGTTGCTCAGCGCCAGGGCCGGCGCGCAGGCGCTCAGTGCGCCATGGCCGGCGCCTCCGCGCCCTCCGGCCGGGCCGCCGGCGTCGGCGCCATCGCCCGCAGCCGGTGCTCCTTCAGGAACCAGCTCGCGCCGAACGCGATGACCCCGAGCCCGGCGCCCACCAGGAACACCGTGGACAGCGCCTGCGTGAACGAGTGCACGAGCATGTGCTGCATCCCCGCGGGCATGCTGCTCATCGCGTCCTTGCTCTGCAGGGTCTGCATCCCGTGGTCGCGCACCTGGGCCATCGCCGGGCTGTTCCCGGCGTTGTGCCGCAGGTGGCTGGTCAGCTGGTTGGTCAGGATCGCGCCCATGACCGCCGCGCCGAAGGTCTGGCCCAGCGAGCGGAAGAACGTGGACGAGGTGGTCGCCACCCCCATGTCCTTCATCTCGACCGAGTTCTGCACGGCCAGCACCAGCACCTGCATCGTGGCGCCCAGCCCCAGGCCGACGATGAACATGAACAGCGAGCTCAGCAGGGCGTCGGTGTTCTCGTCCATGGTCGTCATCAGGCCCAGGCCGACCGTGGTGAGCGCGATGCCGGCGATCGGGAAGTACCGGTAGCGCCCGGTCTTGCTGATCACCCGGCCGGAGCCGATCGAGGTGGTGAGCAGGCCGACCATCATCGGCAGCATCCGCAGACCGGCCTTGGTCGGGCTGTCGCCGTCCACCACCTGGAAGTAGAACGGGATGTACATCATCGCGCCCATCATCACCATGCCGATGAGGAAGCCCATGATGTTGGAGACCCGGAACACCGAGCCGCGGAACAGCCGCATCGGCAGGATCGGCTCCGGCGTGCGGGTCTCCCAGAGCACGAACAGCGCCAGCACCACCACGCCGGCGACGGCCAGGCCGATGATCACCGGGGAGCTCCAGGCGTACTGCTGGCCGCCCATCTGCGCCGCCAGCAGCAGCGCCACCACGCCGGCCACGACCAGGGCCGCGCCGATGTAGTCGATGGTCGCCTTCATCCGCCGCTTCGGCAGGTGCAGCACGGCGCTGATGACGAACAGCGCGATGATCCCGATCGGCAGGTTCACGTAGAACACCCAGCGCCAGCCGGTGACGCCCATGATCGAGCTGTGCTCGGTGAAGATCCCGCCGAGCAGCGGGCCGGCCACCATCGACAGCATGAACACGCCGCCGAACAGGCCCTGGTACTTGCCGCGCTCCCGGGGCGGGACCACGTCGCCGACGATGGCGAACGTCAGGCCCAGGATGCCGCCGGCGCCCAGGCCCTGCAGCGCGCGGAAGGCGATCAGCTCGTCGAGGTTCTGGGAGAACCCGGACAGGAACGAGCCGAGCAGGAACAGCCCGATCGCGGTCATGTACAGCGGCTTGCGGCCGAACAGGTCGGACAGCTTGCCGTAGATCGGCGTGGCGGCGGTGGAGGCCAGCACGTAGGCCGTGGTCACCCAGGGCATCCGGGCCAGGCCGTCCTGGCCGCCGATGTCGCCGATGATGGTGCGGATCGCGGTGCTCACGATCGTGTTGTCCAGCGAGGCCAGCAGCAGGCCCAGCATCAGCGAGCCGAAGACCACCAGGATCTGCTTGTGGGTCATGGTGGAGCCCTCGGCCACCTGGGGCGCCTGAGGGCTCGCTATGTTCTCGGGGATGTCGGTGGTGGTCTCACTCATGTGTGCCGTCTTCCGTTGTGGGGCCGTTCGTTGTGGGAGTCTTCGTCGGGGGAGTGCTCGCCGCGGGGCTGTTCCCCGGCTCGTTGTGCTTGGAGATGATCGCGCTGAAGTCCTCGACGTACCGGACCATCAGCCGGGACAGCGTCCGCAGCTCCTCGGGGTCCCAGTGCTCGAAGCCCTCGCGCATCGCCTCGATGCGCTTCTGCCAGTAGTCCTGGACGTTCTTGCGGCCCAGCTCGGTCAGGTGCAGCTGGGTCGCCCGCCGGTCGCTGGCGTCGGCGACCTTCTCCACCAGGCCGTCCGCCTCCAGATGGGCGACGTGCCGGGAGACCGTCGACTGGTCGAGGAACAGCTCCTTGGCCAGGTCGCTGGAGCGGACCGGGCCGCACTTCGAGAGCATCATCAGCGCGGCGATCTGACCGCCCTCGGGCTCCTTGCGCGCCCGCATTATGCCGCGGAAGAGCATGCCGATCGTCTTGCCGAGCTCGCTGTACTCCTCGTCGCTCAGGGGCTCGCCGGGACGCTGGTCGCCGCTCATCGGTCTTCTTCTCTCCCAGGGAAGGCGCTCGAGATACTTGGTTGCTGCAAGCATACTCCTAGATGCATGTGCCATACAAGTAGTTGCCCGCGGGGTGGTCGCGGCCACCGCGACTCGTGGGGCGTCCGGCGTCCTGCGAGACTGATCTCATGTCAACGGCGACTGTGACCTTGGAAGACATCGAGCGGGCTCGAGAACAGCTGGAGGGGGTGGCGCGGCGCACCCCGCTGGAGGGCTCGCGCACGCTGAGCGAGAAGCTGCGCGGGCCGGTGCACTTCAAGTGCGAGAACCTGCAACGCACCGGGTCGTTCAAGATCCGCGGCGCCTACGTCCGGATCGCCAACCTGGATCCGGCCGAGCGCGCGCACGGCGTGGTCGCGGCCAGCGCCGGCAACCACGCGCAGGGCGTGGCGCTGGCGGCGTCGCTGCTGGACAGCAAGTCGACCGTGTTCATGCCGGAGGGCGCGCCGCTGCCCAAGGTCGCCGCGACCGAGGCCTACGGCGCGCACGTGCGCTTCGCCGGCAGCACCGTGGACGAGGCGCTGATCGCGGCCCGCGCCTTCGCCGCCGACACCGGCGCCACCTTCATCCACCCCTTCGACCACCCCGACGTGATCGCCGGGCAGGGCACGGTGGGCCTGGAGATCCTGGAGCAGTGCCCCGAGGTGCGGACCATCGTGGTCGCCACCGGCGGCGGCGGGCTGCTGGCCGGGATCACGGTGGCGGTCAAGGCCAAGCGCCCGGACGTGCGGGTGATCGGCGTGCAGGCGGCCGGGGCCGCGGCCTACCCGCCCTCGCTGGCCGCCGGGATGCCGGTGCAGCTGGCCGGGATGGCGACGATGGCCGACGGCATCGCCGTGGGGCGGCCCGGCGACGTGCCGTTCGCGCTCATCTCCAGCGCCTCCGACGAGGTCAAGGTGGTCTCCGAGGAGTCGCTGTCCAAGGCCATGCTGCTGTTGCTGGAGCGGGCCAAGATGGTGGTCGAGCCGGCCGGCGCGGCCGCGGTGGCGGCGATCATGGACGACCCGAACGCCTTCGACGCCCCGGCCGTCGCGCTGCTGTCCGGCGGCAACATCGACCCGCTGCTGATGATGCGCATGATCCGGCACGGCCTGGTCGCCGCCGGCCGCTTCCTGGGGCTGCGCCTGCGCATCCCGGACCGTCCCGGGGCGCTGGCCAAGCTGCTGAGCGAACTCGGCGAGGCGGACGCCAACGTCATGGACATCGAGCACCTGTGGACCCGGCCCTCGCTGGCCTTCGGCGAGGTCGAGGTGGCGTTGCAGCTCGAGACGCGGGGGATCGCGCATGCCGAGACGCTGATCTCGCGGCTGCGGGCCGCCGGGTACCAGCCGGAGCCGACGTCGTTCTGATGCCCGGCTGCCCGGCTGCTCGGCTGCTCGACTGCTCGGCTGCCCGGGTCTGGCTGTCCGATCCGGCCGTGTCACCGTTTAGCCGACCGTTGAGCGATCGCGCTGATTTTTCTTTCTTCCGGGCTGACCTGGTCTTCCTCGTCCGTTCGGCGCACGGGCGGTGATCAAATAGGTACATAGTGTCGGCGGTCTGATCTACGGTCGGAGCTATGGCAGCGATCGAGGCCGAGGGTCTGGTGAAGATCTACGGCGGAAACAAGAAAGCCAAGGAGGTCCGCGCCCTCGACGGCGTGGACCTCGCCGTGCCCGAGGGCACGATCCTGGGTCTGCTCGGCCCGAACGGCGCGGGCAAGACCACCGCCGTCCGGGTGCTGACCACCCTGCTGCGGCCGGATGCCGGGCGGGCGTCGGTCCTCGGGCTGGACGTCGTCCGCAAACCCACCCAGGTGCGGCGGCTGATCGGACTGTCCGGCCAGTACGCGGCGGTGGACGAGAACCTGACCGGCCGGGAGAACCTGGTGATGGTCGGGCGGCTCTACCACATGGGCAAGGAGGCCTCGGCCAAGCGCGCCGCGGAGCTGCTGGAGGAGTTCACGCTCACCGACGCCGCCGACCGGCCCTCCAAGACCTACTCCGGCGGCATGCGCCGGCGGCTGGACCTGGCCGCCGCGCTGGTGGTGAAACCGCCGGTGATCTTCCTGGACGAGCCCACCACCGGCCTGGACCCGCGGACCCGGATCGCGATGTGGGACGTGATCGCCGGGCTGGTGAAGGGCGGCACCACGCTGCTGCTCACCACCCAGTACCTGGAGGAGGCCGACCGGCTCGCCGACTCCATCGCCGTGGTGGACCACGGCAAGGTCATCGCCCGCGGCACCGCCGACGAGCTCAAGGCGCAGATCGGCGGGGAGCGGCTGCAGATCGTGGTCTCGGACCGGACCCGGCTGTCCGAGGCGGCCGAGCTGCTCGGCCGGATGGGCACCGGCGAGGCCCGGGTGCAGGACCAGAACCGGGAGATCCTGGTGCCGGTGTCCGGCGGCGCGCAGCTGCTGGTGTCGGCGATCCGGGAGCTGGACGCGGTCGGCATCGCGATCGACGACGTGGCGCTGCGCCGGCCGACGCTGGACGACGTGTTCCTGCAGCTGACCGGCCGCGCGGTGGAGGGCGAACCGGAACCGGGCGCGGAGCCCGAGGCGGAGATGGAACCTCAGGAGGCGGCACGATGAGCTCGGACACCCTGGCACCCCCGGTCCCGGTCGGCAGCGGCGGACCGCTGACCGTGCTGCACGACGCCTGGGTCGTCACGCTGCGCAACCTGCGGCGGATGACCCGGATGCCGGAGATGGTGGTCTTCTCCTCGATCCAGCCGATCATGTTCGTGCTGCTGTTCGCCTTCGTGTTCGGCGGCGCCATCCCGGTGCCCGGCGCCGAGGGCAAGACCGCCTACCGCGAGTTCCTGCTCCCGGGCATCTTCGTGCAGACCCTGGCGTTCACCGCCGCCACCACCTCCGTCGGCCTGGCCGACGACCTGCACAAGGGCCTGATCGACCGGTTCCGCTCGCTGCCCATCTCGCGCTCGGCGGTGCTGGCCGGCCGGACCACCGCGGACTGGCTGCAGAACCTGTTCGTGCTGGTGGTGATGGCGGTCTGCGGCCTGATCGTGGGCTGGCGGATCAACGACGGGGTCCTCAAGGCGGTGGCCGGCTTCTTCCTGCTGATGCTGTTCGCCTACGCGATGAGCTGGATCGGCGCGGTGGTCGGACTGTCGGTGCGCACCGTGGAGACGGCCAACACCATCGGCTTCATCTGGATCTTCCCGCTGACCTTCCTGTCCAACGCCTTCGTCCCGGCGCGCACGCTGTCGCCGCAGTGGCTGCAGAACGTCGCGGACTGGAACCCGGTCTCGGCGACCGTGCAGGCGCTGCGCCACCTATGGGGAAACCCCGACGGCTACGCCGGAGCGGCCAAGATGCCGTGGCCGATCGAGCACGCGACCTGGGTCTCGCTGTTCTGGTCGGTGCTGATCCTGGCCGTGTTCATCCCGCTGTCGGTGCGCAAATACCGGTCTGTTTCGACTTGAAAACGCGCAGGACGCGGCAACGATTCGATCAAGACGGCAACCGGTGCTGATGTTCAAGCGTCCTATTCTTGGGGAAAGGGGGAGCAGCTAGCAGGGAAGTTTGGGGGGAACCGATGGCTGGGCCGACACCGGGCCAGGTGCTGAACGGCCGCTACGAGCTGCGCAGACGCATCGGCGGCGGATCGATGGGCGAGGTGTGGCGGGGCCGGGACCTGGTCCTGGGCCGCACCGTCGCGGTCAAGATCGTGCTGCCGGCGCTGCTGGACACGCCGACCTTCCGGGCCCGCTTCGTGGCCGAGGCCCGGGTGATGGCGATGATGGACCATCCCGGCATCGTCGGCGTCTTCGACTACGGCTACGCCGAGACCGACGACCCCGACACTCCGGGCGCCGCCTTCCTGGTGATGGAGTTCATCGAGGGCGAGTCCCTGGACAAGGTCCTGGCCCGCACCGGCCCGCTGGAACCCCGCTTCGCCCTGAAGGTCCTGGCCTCCCTGCTGGACGCCCTGGCCGCGGTCCACCGCGCCGGCGTCGTGCACCGCGACGTGAAGCCGGCGAACGTCATGCTCACCTCCGGCGGCGTGGTGCTGGCCGACTTCGGCATCGCCCGCTCCCCGGAGTCCCTGGGCCTGACCGCCGCCGACGCGCTCATGGGCACCGTGCCCTACCTGGCCCCGGAACTCTTCCAGGCCGACACCCCGACCCCGGCCGCCGACGTCTACGCGGTCGGCATCCTGGGCTACGAACTGCTGTCCGGCCGCCAGCCTTTCCAAGCCGCCAGCACCGCCGCGGTCATGTACAAGCACATGCACGAGCCGCCCCCGCCGCTGCCCGACTACGTCGCCACCCCGGCCGCCGAGGTGCTGTGGCGCGCCCTGGAGAAGGACGCCGCCCGCCGCTGGACCGACGGCGGCGACATGGCCGCCGCGATGCGCGCGGTGCTGGCCGGGCCGGTGGAGGTCGGCGAGGAGTTCGGCGCCGAGCCGGACTTCGGGCGCCCGCACGCCGGGAACCCGAGCGGGTACGAGGACACGCTCACGGAGACCGGCGGCCGGCGACGGGGTCGGGGGACTCGGCGGACGCGGGGTGCTGAGGCGGGTGCCGCGGGGCCGGCGGCTGGTGCCGGCGCCGCTGCGGCGGGTGCGGATGCGGTCAGCGGATATGGCGAGGCGGTCGCCGGGTACGGCGATCCCACCGCGGTCTACGGCGACCCGTCCGCCGCCTACGACGCGCCGATAGCCGGGTTCGACGACGGCGGCCAGGTCAGGTCGTACGGCCACGAACCGCTCGATCCCCTGGCGAACCCCCTGGATCCGCTGGCGAACCCCCTGGACCCGCTGTCTGATTCGACCGGCCGCCATGGCCGCACGGCCTACGAGCCCAGCTTCAGCGAGGGAGCCGGTGACGGTCTCTACGGCAGATCGCCGTATGAGGAAGTCTTCGGCGACCCGGTGGATCGACCCGACCCGATGTCCGACTCGGGCGGTCGCCATAGTCGTGCCGCGGCGCTCGGGGAGGACGCCGCGTCCGACATCGGCGGTCGCCATGGCCGGACGGCCTTCGACGACACCGCACGCCTGGACACTCCGACCGAACAGCTGTCCGCCTTCGCTCCGGACGCCACCCGCGTCTTCGAGGGCGATTCCGGAGGCCGTCGCGCTCGTTCGACCGATGCTCCGGACGCCACCCGCGTCTTCGACCCCGATCCCGGCGGCCGCCACGCCGGCCCCGCGTCCGAGACCCCGCTGCGGCGCCGGGCCGCCGAGCCGGGCGGTGGCATCGGAGGCGCGTCCCCGACCAGCCGTGCCGCGTCCGCCGCGGCACGCACCGACAGAT
>JABFXP010000742.1 GCA_013361685.1 Catenulispora sp. | reverse complement strand
CGCTGCGTGACGCGCTGACGGAGTCCGACGAGGCGGCTTAGAGGGCCGAAGTCGGATGACACGTTCCCGGCGTCCCGGTGACGATCGCGCACTCTGCTGGCCGCGGCGTGACCGCCGCGGGTCCGCGTGATCAGGAACCCGGACGTGTCCGGGCAGGCGACGGCGTGGTCCCGCTGTCGGCGAGGAACGCGTCCCGGGGGCGCTGAACCGCTGCCAGCGACACCAGGTCCCGGCCGAACACCGCGGCCGTGAGCCAGATCGTCAGGACACGTACTTTCCGCTCCCAGGACGGCACGACCATGACGTGGTACCCGCGATGCATCAGCCACGCGGGGAAGCCCTTGATCACGAGCCGCTTGTACTCGAAGACGCCGCGGCCCAGGCCCAGCGTCGCGATCGAGCCCAGGCTGCCGTGCCGGTAGTCGCGCAGCGGCTTGCCGCGCAGCTCGGCCACGATGTTCCGGGCCAGCAGCCGGGCTTGGCGGACGGCGTGCTGGGCGTTCGGGACCGTGATCCGGCCCGGCAGCGCCAGGTCGGGCACGGCCGCGTCGTCGCCGGCGGCCCAGGCGTCGGCGACCGGGGCGGTGTCGGTGCCGACCCGCAGGTCGGGCCGCACCGGGATCAGGCCGCGCGGATCGACCGGGAGGTCGGTGTGGTTGTGCACGACCGGGGTGGCGGCGTTGCCCGCGGTCCAGACGATCAGCGCCGAATCGAACTCCTCGCCGTCGGAGAGCTTCACGTGACCGTCCACCGCGGACAGCAGCTGCGTGTTCAGGTGGACGCGCCCGCCGCGGCGCTCCAGGGAGCGCACGACCCAGGCTCCCGGCTTGTCGCGGACCTCGGGCAGGATGCGGCCCCGCGCCTCGACGAGATGGAACGACAGCTCGTGCCGGCTCAGCTCCGGATACCGTTTCAGCATCGCGGTCGCCAGGGACAGCAGTTCGCCGAAGCCTTCGACGCCCGCGAATCCACCGCCGACGAACGTCACCGTCAGCAACCGCCGGCGCGCGGGCCCCGCCGGGAGCGAGGCCGCCTGGTCGAAGGCGGTCATCAGACGGTCGCGGATGGCCACGGCCTCCTCGACGTGCTTCAGGCCGATCGCGTGCTCGGCGACGCCGGGGACGGGGAAGGTGCGGGTCACCGCGCCCGCGGTGACGACCAGGGTGTCATAGTCCAGCTCGTAGTCTTCCCCTTCGGCCGGGTGGACCGTGAGCTTGCGGTCCAGGTGCCGGATCTCCACCACGCTGCCGGCGATCAGCCGGGTCCTGCGCAGGTGACGGCGCAGCGACACGGCAGCGTGCCGGGCCTCGACCGCCCCGGAGGTCACCTCCGGCAGGAACGGCTGGTAGGTCATGTACGGGCGCGGATCGATCACCGTGACCCGTGCCTCTCCTGCCCGCAGCTTCTTCTCCAGGCCCCACGCGGTGTAGAACCCCGCGTAGCCGCCGCCGACGATCACGATCTCGCGCATGGCCACCTCTTCCGTGTCTTCACCAGAGAAGACAGGGCCGCGCCCGGTCTTGTGACACGGCGGTGAGGTGAAGCAGCACACACCGGCCGACCTGCCGCCGAGCCGTCACAAACACCCGCCCTGCGCGGTCTGAGCTGATGAGACCGACCGACGGCCCTCGGGAGCGCGCCCGAGCGCCGGGCCAGGAGCTGATCCTTCCGAGTTGGTGCGGGCAGTGCGTTTGGCCCACGATGAGGGAGAACGGAACGGGACGCGGACAAGGGGACACGGTGACGGACTCCGGAGCAGCGGCAGAGCCGGTCGGCCTCGACGACCTCGACCGGGCGGCGGAGGTCTTCACCGGTTTGCGGCCCCGGCTGTTCGGCATCGCCTACCGCATGCTCAGCAGCGCCACCGAGGCCGAGGACCTGGTGCAGGAGGCGTGGCTGCGCTGGCAGAACACCGACCGCGGCGTGATCCGCGACCCGGCGGCGTTCCTGGCCGCCACCACCACCCGGCTGGCCATCAACGCGCTGCAGTCGGCGCGGGTGCGGCGCGAGACGTACATCGGGCCCTGGCTGCCCGAGCCGGTCGACACCAGCGCGGACCCGTACCTGGGCGCCGAACGCGGGGAGGCGCTGCAGTTCGCGGCCCTGCTCCTGATGGAGAAGCTGACCCCCAACGAACGCGCGGCCTACATCCTGCGCGAGGCCTTCGACTACGGCTACCGGGAGATCGCGGACATCCTGCGATCGACCGAGCCGGCGGTGCGGCAGCTGGTGAGCCGCGCCCGCAAGCACATGGCCGGCGAGCGCCACACCCCGGTCGCCGCCGCGGAGCAGCGCGAACTGCTGGCCACGTTCATCAAGGCGGCGCGCACCGGCGACATGGCCGCGCTGGAGAAGCTGTTCGCCCCCGACGTCACGGGCCTGTCCGACGGCAACGGCCGCGTGCGCATCGCCCGCATCCCGCTGGTCGGCGCGGAGCGCAACGCCAAGTTCCTCGCCGCCATGGCCTGGTTCTGGGACGGCGTCACGGTCGACTGGATCCAGACCAACGGCCAGACTTCGGCGCTGATCACCCGCGACGGCACCCTGGCCGGCATGATCACGATCACCGCCACCGCCGACGGCATCGACCGGTTGCTGTGGCAGTTCAACCCCGACAAGATCACCGCCCGCTCCGTCCCCGCCGGCCATCCCCTGCCCGCACGCTCAGCCGATGTACACGCGCCGCGTCGGTGACGACGCCCTGGCCCGCCTCGCCGACGCGGGCCGCCGCGGCGACGTCGCCGCACTGCGCGAGGCCGTCACGCCCGACGTCGTCGCGATCTGCGACAGCGGCGGCCTGATCCCGGCACTGGTCGAGCCGGTACGCGGCGTGGACGACGTGGCTGCGCTGCTCAGCGGATTCGCCGGCGCCGAGGTCGCGCCCGCGCAGGTGAACGGCGGCGCGGGCGTGGTCGTGCGGCGCGGCGGGAAGGTCGTGGCGGTCCTCCTCGCCCCGGGGGAGGCGACGCGGATCGGCACGTTGTGGGTCGTGCTCAACCCGGACAAGCTGAGGTGCTGGCAGTAGCGGATCGGCGGCTGTCACAGACTGCGGCCCCTGCCTGTCTCTCTAGGCATGAGCCACTTCGTCCACATCGCGGAGTGGACGTCGGGCACCGCGCTCGACAAAGCCACCGACAACGCGGAGTGGCATGCCTCACTCCAACGCATGTTCGACGACCCGGGCCTGCACATCACCTCAGAACCCGCCAGCTATCGCGTCGTCGTCGAACTTCGCCCATCCTGATCACGATGTCCTGTCACAAACCGAGCCCCTGCCCGGTCTTGCCTGGTACAGCCGAATTCGAAAGGACGCCATCATGAAGATCGTGGTCATCGGCGGAACCGGGCTCATCGGTTCCAAGGTGGTAGAGAAGCTGAACGCGCACGGGCACGAGGCGGTCCCGGCCGCCCCCAACACCGGCGTCAACACCCTGACAGGCGAGGGGCTGTCGGAGGTCCTCCAGGGGGCGGCGGTCGTGGTCGACGTCTCCAACTCGCCGTCGTTCGCGGACGAGGACGTCATGAACTTCTTCCGCACCGCGACGACCAACCTGCTCAAGGCGGAGGCCGAGGCCGGCGTGACGCACCACGTGGCGCTGTCGGTGGTCGGCACCGACCGCCTCCAGGACAGCGGGTACTTCCGCGCCAAGCAGGTTCAGGAGGACCTGATCGCGGCGTCCGGCATCCCCTACTCCATCGTGCACGCCACGCAGTTCTTCGAGTTCGCGAAGGGGCTGGCCGACGGGATGACCGACGGCGACACCGTGCGCCTGCCCGCCGCCAAGATCCAGCCCATGGTCTCCGACGACGTGGCGGCGGCCGTCGGCCGCACCGCGGCCGGCACTCCGGTGGGCGGGGTGACGGAGGTCGCCGGTCCTGAGGCGTTCGAGCTGGAGGAGTTCATCCGTCTGGGGCTCACCGCCAAGGGCGACTCGCGCAAGATCGTCACGGACCCGCACGCCACGTACTGGGGCGCGGCGTTGGAGGAGAAGACCTTGCTGCCCGGTCCCGGCGCGCAGATCGCCGAGACGCGGTTCACGGACTGGCTCGCGCAGCAGCAGTAGCAGTAGCAGCCCCCTGGAGGCGGTGGCCCCTGTCGCATCGGCAGGGGCCACCGCCTTGAGGCGAAGCGAGGGCGGTCCGGCCGAGCAGGCCAGGGCCGCCCTCGCTGTCGCATCACCGGCGGAGCTGAAGCCATCACCGGACTGCGTTCGTTGTCACAGACCTTCGTACCGCCCGGTCTTAGCTGGTGGACCATTCAGGCGATCGGAGTACATCGTGGCTGTCACCGAACAACATCTGTCCACCATGGTGCTGGTCATCGGCACCGGCGGAGCGGGGCTGCGGGCGGCGATCGAGCTGGCCGAGGCCGGTGTCGACGTGCTGGCCGTCGGCAAACGTCCCAAGGACGACGCCCACACGGCGCTGGCCGCGGGCGGGATCAACGCGGCCCTGGCGACAATGGATCCACAGGACAGCTGGCAGCAGCACGCCGCCGACACCCTCAAGGAGAGCTATCTGCTCGCCGATCCGCGGACCGTGCGGATCGTCACCCGGGGCGCCGCGCAGGGCATCGACGACCTGGAGCGCTACGGCATGGAGTTCGCCAGAGAAACCGACGGCCGGATCTCCCAGCGCTTCTTCGGAGCGCACAAGTATCGGCGGACAGCCTTCGCCGGCGACTACACCGGCCTGGAGATCCAGCGCACCCTCGTCAGGCGTGCCGAGCAGCTCGGCGTTCCCGTGCTCGACGGCGTCTACATCACCCGGCTCCTGGTGCACGACGGCGCGGTCTTCGGGGCCTACGGCTTCGATCTGCTCCAGGGACGGCGATACGTCATCCACGCCGATGCCGTGATCCTCGCCGCGGGCGGCCACACCCGCATCTGGCGCCGTACGTCCTCGCGCCGCGACGAGAACACCGGCGACTCGTTCCGGCTGGCCGTCGAGGCCGGAGCCCGGCTCCGCGACGCCGAGCTGGTGCAGTTCCACCCCTCCGGGATCATCGAGCCCGAGAACGCGGCCGGCACGCTGGTCAGCGAGGCCGCACGCGGCGAGGGCGGGATCCTGCGCAACGCGCTCGGCGAGCGGTTCATGGAACGCTACGACCCCGAGCGCATGGAGCTGTCCACCCGCGACCGCGTGGCCCTGGCTTCCTACACGGAGATCAAGGAAGGCCGTGGCACCGCCAAGGGCGGTGTCTGGCTCGATGTCTCCCACCTGCCCCGACAGACGATCATGACGCGGCTGCCCCGGGTCTATCAGACGCTGCTCGACCTGCAGATGCTGGACATCACCCGCGAGCCGATCGAGATCGCGCCCACCGCGCACTACTCGATGGGCGGCGTCTGGGTGCGGCCGGAGGACCACAGCACGGATGTCCGCGGGCTGTACGTCATCGGCGAGGCTTCCAGCGGCCTGCACGGTGCCAACCGTCTCGGCGGCAACAGCCTCATCGAGCTCCTGGTGTTCGGCCGGATCACCGGACAGGCGGCCGCGGCCTACGCCAAGGCTCTGACCTCACAGCCGCGCTCGGCGGTCGCCGTCGCGCAGGCCCGCGCCGAGGTCGACGACCTCCTCGCGGCGGACGGACCGGAGAACGTCCGCGCTCTCCAGCGAGCCGTCCGAACGGTCATGACCGAACACGCCGGCGTCGTCCGCGACGAGGAGGGCCTGCTCGCCGGGCTGGCCGAACTCGCCGCGATCGAGAAGCGGATGGCGGACGTCGGCGTCCATCCCGACATCGCTGGCTACCAGGACCTCGCCCACGCCTTCGACCTGAAGTCCGCCGCTCTCGCGGCCCGGGCCACGTTGGAATCAGCCCTTGAACGGCGTGAGACCCGCGGCTGCCACAACCGCAGCGACTACCCGCAGACGGACCCCGGTTTGCAGGTCAACCTCGTATGGTCGCCCACCGCCGGCGTGACCCGCGAGAGCATCCCGCCGATCCCGGAGGAGATCGCCGCTCTGATGGGCGAGATCTCGACCGTGGGGAAACTCGTCGAATGAAGCGGGCCTCCGTCGACACGGCCGACACCGACGTGTCACCCCCGTCCGTCGGCCCCGTCGCGGAGCCGCAGGACACCTACGCGGTCAGTGCCGAGTTCTACGACATCTTGCAGGGGGAGGCGGACACCGCGCGCGTCCGGTACTTGTATCGGGACGCCGTCAGGAAGGCGCGTGTCGGTGTGCTGGACGTCGGCGCCGGCACGGGCCGCGTCACGCTGATGAGTCTGGTGGAATCCCCCGTTCCCGTGCACGCCGTCGAGCCGGCGCTGTCGATGCGTTCGGCGCTGATGACGCGCTTGGCGGCATTGCCCATAGGCCTGAGAAGACGAGTCACCGTGCATCCGCACAGTCTCGGCGATGCCGGACTCCGGGGCGTCGCCGACGTGGCCGTCTGCCACAACATGCTGGCCTGCCTCCCTCCCTGCGCGCGCCGCGAGCTCTGGCCGATGATCGCGGCGGCCCTGACACCCGGAGGATCGCTTCTCGTGCAGCTCCCGCCCGCGCGGCTCCCGCACCGGGCCACCTGCCGGACTCTGCGACCTCAGACGGTCGGCCAGCACCAGTACGGCGGGCGCGTGATCATGTCGGCCGAGACGGATCGCATCCGCACACGTTTCGACTATTGGGTCCGTGGCGCGAACGGTGTGCTGCGTGAGTGCGACGAGACATTCTGGATGTGGCCGGCGTCCCGCGGCGAGGTGATCGAGGACCTGGCCGAGTACGGATTCGTCCCGCTGCCCGGACCAGCCGACCCCGCGATCCTGGCGGTGCGCCGGGGCTGAAGCTGAGCGGCGAGCTCAGATCCGGCACCCTTGCGCAAGGCCGGTTCGTGGAACTGACGCGGGTTGATCTGCCTGAGCGAGCAGCAAATGGGGCCCACCTGTGTGGTGGGCCCCTGCGCGCATCCGGTTATCGGTCAGCGCACTGACCGCGCTGCCTGCTCGATCACCTCCGCGACCTCCTCGGGGTGGGACACGCTCGCAGCATGCGAAGACTGGACCTCCACCACGTGCGCCTTCGCACGCTCGGCCATGAACCGCTGTACCTCCGCGGGGATGTTGCGGTCCTGTGTGGCCACCAACACCCAGGAGGGGATGGACTTCCACGCGGCCTCTGAGGCACCCTCGGCCAGCGCGGCGCTGGTCACGGGACGCTGAGTGACCGCCATGACGCCGGTGGTGCTCTCCGGGACGTCGGCGGCGAACTGCTGGTGGAACTTGTCCTGCCGGATGTAGAGGTCTGTCTCCTGGGAGCCGTCGGGCAAGGTGATCGGAACCTGGCGTAGGGTTTCGCCGAGGGTGCTGCCCGGGAACCTGCCCGACAGCTCGACCGCGCTCTCACCCTTCTCCGGCAGGAACGGCTCAGCCGGCGGGCCGGGGCGCCCGCAGGTGGGCCCGCTGCTTCAGCTCGTCCTCGCCGACCAGCTCCAGCATGGGCTTCCCGGGTGCGCACATCATGGTCACCACGAACCGCGTCGGCGCGTCCGCGAGCGCGTTGCCGTCCTGATAGTGGATGACGTCGCCGCCGGGCTCCCAGAACGTCCCGCCGGCCTCGATCACCCGCTCCGGCTCGCCTTCGAGCTCGAACCGGACGGCGCCGGAGATGACGTACCCGAACGCCGGCCCGGAGTGGCGGTGCGGGGGAGTGCCGGGGTCGCCGGGTTCCCACGCCACGTGGATCGTCATCGCCGACGCCCCCTCCGGGACCGTGATCGGCGCCGCGTCCTGCAAGAGCTGTGCCGCAGTCATCCAGCTCTGCGAACCGTCGTGTTGATCAGCTCCGTGTGCGTGTGCCGCGTTGTCGTGAGTCATCGATGCAACCTCCTGATGTCAGCCGTTCGACAGTAGAGACCGGGGGGTGCGCGATTCTGTGACAACCGCAGGCACGGCGGTGTCCCGGAGTCCGTCCCGCGGCCTCCAGCTCAGTTCCGCTGCTCAATTGGCACGTATTCAAAGGTCGGCCCGGCATTGGTGCGCCCGTCGCCGCTCGGCATCTTCATCAGCGCCTTGGCCTGGGTCCGCAGCTGGAACATCATGCCGACGGCGTCCTTCATGTCCCCCGGACTGCCGTTGAAAGCCTGCTCCAGCAAGTAGAGCAGGAGGCAGTAGTTCTGGTTGAACTGCTCCTGAGCGACCCGGACCGCGCTACCTTCCGGATGGTCGGAGACTCGGGGGTTCGGCGCCATCGGCAGCACCCCGTCGAAGTCGACCGCGATCGCCTCGCCGGTCGGTCCGGACCGGGGAGTGTCGCCGGGCTGGTATCGGCGGCCCAACCGCAGCTCCTGAAAGCGGAAGTAGTGGGCGACTTCGTCACGCTCGGGGTGGAACACGTCGACGTTCCCGTCCCACACATCGGTCCGCGCCGCCCCCTCACCCTGCTCGACGATCTCGGCCAGCGCGGCGAGGGCGGTTTTCAGATCGTGGACGGCGATGATCTGACCGGCGCTGTGAAGGTGGGCGGTTTCGATCTGCCGCCCCGACTCGCCGGTGAAGACCGCAGCTTCGCCCAACTGGTCGCACAGGGTCTGCAAGCCGGCCCCGATGGCGGCGTAGAACTGCCCGATCGTCTGGTACTCATCCGACTGCGGCGGCGCCTCCGCCGGAGCGGGCTGCTCGATCCGCAGGAACACGTCGAGAGCCTCAGCACCGAACGGAACCAGCTGGACCTGGATGGACCGATCGCCGTGAGGCAGCGGTCGCGGGTGCGGCGGCAGAAATTCGGGGAAGTCCAGCTTGGGCGTACCGCCCACGGCGTTCAGCAGGTTCGCAGCGAGGGCGAGGTGCAGCATCTCCTCGCCCAGAACAGTGCCGATCACCTGCGCGGCCTCAGCATTGCGGTCCGTGTCGAGCGAGTACAGCGCGCACATATAAGGCGGGATGGTCGCGTGTTCCAGCTCGATCGCCCACTGCAGATGGCGGCGGAGATCATCCAGGGTGACGATGGCGTGAGCGCCGGTGGTTTCCATAACGGTTCCTCGATCAGTCAGATGGGCCTCGATAACTCAGACCGAGCACCCCCGCGCGTTGTGACAACAACCGCGCGCAGGTCGTGTCACAAACCGAGGCACCGCCCGGTCTCAGCTCGTGACCGGCCTCTCACATGAGCAGTCCGAGCCCCTGATGCTCGACGAGCCCTCCGCGTCGATCTGTCGCAAGCGCCTGACATGATGACCGGATGGGGAATCGGGGCCAGGGAGGGTGGCCGACCGCGGCCGAGGACACCACGCAGGTGCTGGACGGACCCCACATCCTTAGTGCGATCTACGGGTTCGGTCATGCGGTCCGCCCCTTTCCCCCGGCGTGGCCGCGGTCTTTCCCCTCGCTCCCGGCGCTCGCCGAGCGGCTGCGGATCCGATCCGCCGGTACCGATCGCACCGACGACCTCGGCTCCTTGCCCGCGCTGGGCGGCCGTATCGAATGGACTGTGCTGCGGGCCGTAATACCGGCCACCAGCGAGGACCGCCGCCGACTGCTCGTCGCATTCCTCGACATGTGGGCCACGTCAGCGTCCGCGGACTCGCCGGAATGGGAGACGGCGGACCGGCTCGAGCGCCTGCTCGCCCTCCTGCGCCGGCACGGGCCGATCCGCCACGACCGGGCGGCCGTCCAGCTCCTCGCCGACCGAACCGGCCTGAGCCGCCCCGCAGCCGCGATGGCGCTGTCCGGACTGGTCGGCGTCAACATCCACTCGACTCCGCTGATGGCCGCCCCCGAGCGCAAGATCCTCAGGCTCACCGTCACGGAGCTCCAGGCAGGTCGCAGCGAGCTCTCCCGGATCGAGAGCGAAGCGTGCCTGGAGCTGTTCGTCGGCACCCTGCCGGAGGATCCCGCCGAGCTGTGGCGGCCCGGCGGCCTGGTCGCCGTCGCCGAACGCCTGGCCGCGAACTGGACGGCGCACTTCGGCCCGAAGCCGCTGGTGCCCGTCGAAACGGTGGCCGGTGCACCGCACTTCCGATCGAGCTTGACGGCCCGGCAGGTGTGCGAGGCCCTGGCCGAACCCGCCTCCTGTGACGCATTCACCCGCGACATCGACTGCTGGCTCGTGCCCGGCGCGCGCAGCGCCGCAGCCGGGTACGACAGCGTCCCCGACTCGGTCGAGACGTTCACGCAATGGCTCGACGTGATCGGCCAGGCTGTGGAGTGGGCCTACATCGAGCTTCCGGCCGGCGACCCGGTGCGCGCCGGTCTGCCGGAGGCGATGCGGCTGATCCGGCAGCGGCTCGCCCACCCGGATCTGATCCTGTTCGCGGGCCGTCCGGCCTACACCACGACGGTGGACGACCTCGCCGAGCTCTTCGGCCCGGCCCCCTACACCGGCCCGGTCGCGCTGGAAGACGTCACGTTCGACGACGGCCTGACCATCAGCGCCACCCGGGAATCCAACAACCGCATCTACTTCCGGCCGGCCCACCACGGCCTCGACGAGCGCACCGCCAAACTCCACGGCATCATCTCCACCGGCGGCTACGACCTGGCCGCCGTCCGCTTCCTGACCAGCCCGGACTTCGTCGGCGTCGTCAACCGCATCGCCTCCGGGGACCTGGCCCCCGAGGCATACGAGTGCGATCCGCGCGCCAGCGCCCCCGCCGTCGTCGCCGACCTCGCCGACCACCTGGGCCTCCCACCCGATCCCACGGCGCTGTATCTCCAGCTGCTGGCCATCCCGCAACCGACCGACGTCAGGGTGCAGACCTGGAACGGCTGGAGCCCCGCCCAGCACAAGAAAGCGGTCCAGGCTTTGGTGGACCACGGCCTGGTCATTCGGGACAGACGCCCGAAGATGGGCCGCAGCGTATTCCTGCCCGGCGCCTGGACGACGACCAACGGTCGTCCGGACTCCTCGCCGATCGAGTCCTGGAAGCGGGAGTTCCTGGCGCTTCTGGACGTCGCGCCACGCCG
>JABFXP010000286.1 GCA_013361685.1 Catenulispora sp. | reverse complement strand
GGTCGGCGGGCCCGCCCCGGCCGGCGGCTCGGTCGGCGTCCCCGGTCGGGGTCATCGACGCCCGGCGGCGGACCGGTCGGTCCACGCCTGCTGGGCGCGGCTCGCGGTGGCGTGGCTCCACCGGGCGAGCTCGTCGGTCAGGATCTCGCGCGCGAGTTCGTACGCGGCCACGGCCTGGCCCCACTGCCGGTCGGCGTGCTCCAGCCCGAGCCGGGCCCGCAGCAGCGCGCCGGGGTCGTCCGCGCGGCGGACGGTGTGGACCCGTTCGGCGGCCTGGTCGCGCAGCCGGGCCCGGATGCCGAGCGTGGCCTCGGTCTCGTGCTCGATCAGCAGCAGCCGGTTGATCCAGGCGTCGCCCACGATCTGCTCCGCGGTGCGGACGGCTTCCCGGGCCGCGGCCTGCCCGGCTGCGCGATCCGGTTCCAGGCCGTCGTCGCGCGGGTGTTCGTCCGCGTACTCGTCGGATGTGTATTCGTAGGCGTATTCGTAGGCGTATTCGAATTCGTGCTTGTGCTTGTTCTTGTTCTCGGGCTCGTTCTCGGGCTCGGGTCCGGGCCCGGCGGCGCCCCACGCAGCCATCCGCCGATCACTTCCCCGCCTCGTGCAGCCACGCCCGCACCAGCCGGCTGACGACGAACGCCGCCAGCGCCCCGGCGACCGAGGCCGTCACCTCGACCAGCCGCGTCCGCCACAGCGACCGGGCCTTCGAATGCCTGCCGTGCTCGCCGTGGTCGGCGAGCTGCCGGACCGCGCCGACCTCCTCGCGGATCCCGCTCGCGACGGCGCCGACACCGTCCCGGACCCGCTGTCCCGTGGCCTGGGCCAGGGTGATCCCGTCACTGACCATGTGCGTCATCTGTCATCGCTCCTCGGCTCGTGTCCTCGCGTTGACCAAGCCGCCTGCTGCCCGGCTCGCGGCCGGGTAAACACCGGTGTTAGTCCCAGCCGCTGCTGGGTAGCGGCACTGCACACCCGAGGAGACTGTCAGGGAGCGGATGATGAGATTCCCGAGGTTCCGGAGCAAGCGCGCGACCTACCTGCGGCTGCTGACCGAGGTGGTCGAGCACGAGGTCGTGCGCGAGGCCGAGGAGATCGTCGGCGCCGCCTGGATGGCCGGGCTGCTGGAGGCCGCGGGGCGCACGGCGGGCCGGCTGCGGCCCGGCGACCAGCCGATCAGCGAGTTCGTCACCCGGGAGCGCGAGGTGTGGGCCACCGCGGCGAAGGTCCGCGCGCTGGACGCCATCGCCGACCGCGAGCGCCTGTCCGAGGCGGCGCTGGCGGCCGGCATCCGGGACGCCTCCGTCGCGGACCTGCTGGGCTGAGCCGCCGGCGGTCAGCCGCCGGCGACCAGCCGCAGTGCCCGCCGTTCGATGTGGGCCGCGGAGATCCCGGCGGCGTCGAGCTGCTCGGCGGCCGAGCGCGAGTCCGGCATGGAGCGCACCGCCAGATGGCCGAACGCCGGTGCCACCCCGGCTTCGGCGAGCGCCGACAGCACCGCCTCGCCGAGGCCGCCCTCCGGATGATGGTCCTCGACCACCAGGACGGCGCCGGTCTCGGCCGCCGCGCGGGCCACGGCCTCGGCGTCCAGCGGCTTCACCGAGTACAGGTCGATCACGCGGGCGCCGATGCCGTCCGCCGCCAAGGCCTCGCGCGCCTTCAGGCATTCGTGGACGGTGACGCCCGCCGCCAGCAGCGCCACCCGGTCAGCGGCGCCGGCGTGCAGGGTGCGCGACCCGCCGACCGGGAACGGCTCGCCGGGTTCGTAGAGCACCGGATACGCGCCGCGGGTGGCTCGCAGGTAGCTGATCCCCGGCAGGGCGGCCATCGTGGCGGTCAGCGCCGCGGCACTGGTGGCGTCGCTCGGGTACAGCACGGTCGAGCCGTGGACCGCCCGCATCATCGCCAGGTCCTCCAGCCCCATCTGCGACGGACCGTCCTCGCCGATCTCCACCCCGCAGTGGGTGCCGCACAGCGCCAGGTCGGCGCGGGAGATCGCGGCCATCCGGACGAAGTCGTGGGCGCGGGTGAAGAACGCCGCGAACGTCGCCGCGAACGGCTTGAACCCGGCCGCCGACAGCCCGACCGCCGCCGCGACCATCTGCTGCTCGGCGATGAAGGACTCGAAGAAGCGCTCCGGCCAGACCTCGGCGAACTGCTCGGTGTAGGTGGAGTTGCCGACCTCCGCGTCCAGCACCACCACCTCGGGCCGCGCGCCCAGCGCGGCCAGCGTGTCGCCGAAGGCCTTGCGGACCGCGATCTTCTCGCCCAGGGAGTACCGCGGGATCTCGAACGGTTCCCGGCCGGTCGCTGAGTTCGTCGAGGTCGTCGAGGTCGTCGAGGTCGTCGAGGTCGGTGCGGCGGCCGAGGCCGTCGGCACCCGGACCGGGTCCGGCGTCCCGACCGGCTTCAACCCCACCACCCGCACTTGTCCGGGCGGCCCGAGTTCGGCCACGGCCCGCTCGGCCAGCTCCGGCGGGAGCGCCTTGCCGTGCCAGCCCGGCTTGTTCTCCACCTCGGCGACACCGCGGCCCTTCAGCGTGCGGGCCAGGATCACGGTCGGCCGCGCGGAACCGCGCGCCGAGTCCAGCGCGGCGTCGATCTCCTCCAGGTCGTGGCCGTCGATCGGAAGCGCGGCGCACCCGAAGGCCTCGACGCGCGCCGCGTACGCCGGCAGGTCCCACTGCAACGCGGTGGGGCCGCGCTGCCCGAGCCGGTTCACGTCCACCACGACCGTCAGCTCGCCCAGGCCGTGCCGGCCGGCCATGTCCAGCGCCTCCCACACCGAGCCTTCGGCGGTCTCGCTGTCCCCGCACAGGACCCAGATGTGCGGCCGGTCGGCGTCCCCGCGCAGCAGCCGTCCGGCCAGCGCCAGGCCGACCCCGACGCCGAGCCCCTGACCCAGCGACCCCGTCGCGGCGTCGACCCACGGCAGGGCCGGCGTCGGATGCCCCTCCAGGCGGCTGCCGGCCTGCCGGTAGGTGTGGACGAGCTCGTCGTCGGAGACCACCCCGGCCGCCTTGAACATCGCGTACAGCAGCGGCGAGGCGTGGCCCTTGGAGAAGATCAGATGGTCGTTGCCGGCGGCGTCGGGGTCCTGCCAGTCGTAGCGCAGATGCCGCGCCAGCAGCACCGCCATCACGTCGGCGGCCGACATCCCCGAGGTCGGATGCCCCGAGCCGGCCGCCGTGCTGCACCGGATCGCGTCGGCCCGCAGCCGCTGGGCCAGCTCGTGGGCGGAGCCCAGGCCGCTGCGCGCGTCGACGACCAGCGTGCGGTCCGCGGCGGTGTCCGTGCTGTTCATGGGGCCTCCTTCAGATCAGGGCGTGGCCGGGCCGGCCACCCGTACCCCGAAGCCGCGGGCCGAACCGGTTTGAGACACCGCGTCCGGGATACCCGGATCCGCACCCAGGTGCGAGGGAGGCGAAGGAGGCGGAAGGTATGCGGGAGGCCATGGAGATCGCCATCGGGTCGGCGGTCCAGGGCGACGGAGGCTTCGTCGGCGAGGTGGAGCGGGTCGATCTGGACCCCTCGGGACACTTCGCCACCCACGTCGCCGTCCGGCCCCGCCACGAGGGCGGGGCGGCGCGGCGGGTGCCGGCGGCGCTGCTGGACACCGGTGCCGGCGGCTTGACGCTGCACTGCACCCTGGAGGAGTTCGAGAAGCTCCCGGCGGACGGGCCGGTGAGATGATGAAGAGTATGTCGTGGCGGGCCCGGGTCCATGAGCGCTTCGGCGCCCGGCTCGGCCTGACGCTGTTCGTCGCCGTGCCGGCCGCCGCGCTGGCCGGCCTGCTGGCGGTCGCGGTGGAGAGCGCCTGGGACCCCTTCCGGAAACTTGATCAGAACACCGCGTCCTATCTCCACGACCACGCTTCCGGCCATCCGCTCGTCATCCGGATCCTGGCCCGCATCTCCGACGTGGGCGGGCCGACGCCGGCCCGGGCCGTGGTCGCGCTGCTGGCCGTGGTGCTGTGGGTGCGCGGCGCGCGCCGGCTGGCGCTGTGGGCCGCCTCGACGATGCTGGCCGGCGCCGTGCTCGACGGCGGTCTGAAGACGCTGGTGGACCGGGCCCGGCCGCATCTGCCGAATCCGTTCGCGCACGCCCCGGGCGCGTCGTTCCCCTCCGGTCATGCCATGACCTCCGCCCTCGCCTGCGGGATCATCGTCTTGGCCCTGCTTCCGCTGCTGGGCCGCAAGGGCACGGTCGTGGCGTGGACGCTCGCGGCGCTGGTGGTGTTCGCCGTCGGATACAGCCGGGTGGCGCTCGGCGTGCACTGGGTCACCGACGTCGTGGGCGCGTGGCTGCTGGCCGTGGCCCTGCTCGCGGCGTCGGTGTCGGCGTTCCAGACCTGGCGGGTCGAGCACGGCCGGCGGCCGGCCCATCCGGTCACCGAAGGCGTGGAGCCGGAGGCCGAGAAGGTGCTGCACCTGGACAGCGGCGTGGTCAAGAGCGGGCACGCCGGGAGCGGACGGTGACGGCCTCGGCGTCCGGCGCGTGGCCGCGCGCCTCCCGCATCCGCTGGTCGCTGGTCGTGCAGCTGGTGCTGGGGCTGGCGCTGGTCTTCGCGGTCCTGGCCGCCCTCGGCTGGCTCGTCACCGCGGGACCGGCGGCCCACGGCTGGCCGCTGCGCAGTGAAGACGGCGTCGACCGGACGCTGGCCGCGCACCGGAACCACACGCTCGACGGCATATCAGGGTTCTTTTCCACGCTCGCTGACACGCCGTCGGCGATAGCGCTGAGCGCGGTGGCGTTCGTCGCCGTCAGAGCCCTGACGCACCGCTGGTCCGAGGCGCTGTTCATCGCGGCCGCGCTGCTGACCGAGGTCACCGTCTTCCTGCTGACCACGGTGGTGATCGAGCGGCCCCGCCCCGCGGTCCCGCACCTGGATCCGCACGCCCCGCCGACGTCGAGTTTCCCCTCCGGGCACACGGCCGCGGCGGTCGCCCTGTACGTGGCGGTGGCGCTGGTGCTCCATCGCCACGACGCACCGTGGCCGGTCTGGCTGCTGCTGGCGGTGCCCTGCGCGGTCGGCTTCTCGCGGCTGTACCGGGGGATGCATCACCCCAGCGATGTGGCGGCCGGGGCGTTGCTGGGCGTGCTGAGCCTGCTGCTGGCTCACCGGGTGGTGCTTCAGAGCGGGATGGGACGCGGCGTCACTCGCCGGGGTCGGCGATGATCGGCGAGGCCACCCCGGCGCGGCGGCTCTCCAACTGCGCGGCGAACGCGATCCCGTAGAACAGGGCGATCGCGCTGAGGTTGGCCCACAGCAGGAAGGCCAGCACCGCGGTCAGCGGTCCGTAGGTGGCGCCGAAGGACTGGCTGCCCTCGACGTACCAGGCCAGCAGCGCGGTGACCGCCGTCCACACCGCCAACGCGACGCCGGCGCCGAACACCAGCCACGTGGCCGACGGCTGCCGGCGGCGCGGGGCCTTGCGGAACAGGACGCCGGCGGACACCAGCGCCAGCAGCAGCCCGACCGGCCAGCGGGCCAGTTCCCAGGCGTGCAAGCGGCCCGACGGCCACTGGTAGGTCTGCGCCAGCGCGCTCCCGAACGTCTCGCCGAACACCAGCAGCGCCAGTCCGCAGGCGATCGGCAGCCCGGCCAGCACCGCGCGCAGGAACGCGCCGCCGTACTTCGCCACAGCCGGCCGGTCCCGCCGCACGCCGTAGATGCGGTTCGCGCCGCGCTCGATCTGCCCCATCGCCACGGTCAGCGACAGCAAGGCGCCCGCCAGACCCAGCCACAGCGCGGTCCGCCCGCCTTCCCCGGCGCCTTGTAGCGCCTGATGGACGGCGGCGCGGCTGGCCGGGGGAGTGACCCGCTCGATGGTCGTCTGCAACGCCCGGCCCCAGCGCGCGTCGTGCGCGGTCTGGGCCAGGCCCACCAGCGCGATCAGGCCCGGGATCGCGGTGAGCGCCATCTGCAGCGCCAGCGCCCGGGCGTGGCTGAAGCCGTCGCCGTAGCGCAGCCGCACGAACGCGTCGCGCAGCAGCGTCCACGGACCGGTGCTACGCAGAGTGCGCCACGCGTCGTCGGCCGAGAGCTCCTCGCCGGACATGGTCCGGGTCTGCGGCACTTTCGTGGTGGTCGACATGAGGGCCGGATGACCGGAAATCGCCGAATCATGCGCGGTTTGGGGGACGCCGGGCTCGGCTATCAGGTCGCGATGACACAGGTAGCGGTCGTAGTCCACGAAGGAAAGCTCGCCGCCGTCCGCGGTGCCGACCCGTGCGCCCTGATCCGCTCGGCCCTGCGCGACCGGGGCGAGCCGCCGCCGCGGATGTATCCCACCAGCGACTCCGACGCCGGGACGGAGGCGGCGCGCACAGCGCTGTCCGAGGGAGCGGACCTCGTCATCGTCTGCGGCGGCGACGGGACGGTGAGCGCGTGCGCGGCGGCGCTGGCCGACACCGGCGTGCCCATGGCGGTGGTCCCGATCGGCACCGGCAACCTGGTGGCCGGCAACCTCGGCCTGCCGCGGGATCCGGAGGCGGCGGTGGCGACCGCGCTGGACGGCGCCGACCGGCACCTGGACGTGGGCCGGGTCCGGGACGGGGTGGTCGTCGGGATGGCCGGGCTCGGCCTGGACGCCGCGATGGTGCAGGACGCGCCGCGCACCCTCAAGCGCCATGTCGGCTGGCTCGCCTACGTGGTCTCACTCACCCGGCACCTCGGGGACCGGGGATTCACCATCGTGCTGGACGTGGACGGCCGGCGCCGGCGGCACCGGAACGTGCGCACGGTGGTGGTGGGCAACGTCGGCGAGCTGCACGGTGGCCTGACCCTGTTCCCGGACGCGCGGCCGGACGACGGCCTGCTGGAGGTCGCGGTGCTCGCGCCGCGCACACTGTGGGGCTGGGTGTCCGTCGTCGTGGATCTGTTGCGGGGCAAGAAGAAGAGTCCGGCCGTCCGGCGGTGGCGCGGCCGGCACATCGCCGTGACCTGCCGGCGCCCGCTGCGCCGGGAGGTCGACGGCGAAGCGCTCCCGGACGGCCGCGTGCTCGACGTGGCGGTGGAACCGGGAGCGCTGCTGCTGCGGACGGCTGCCGGTTGAGGGGCCGGCCGGGCCGGACGGAATCAGCTGTCGATGAGGAGGTGGAACGCCTCGCGGCAGCGGAGCAGCCGGTTCCGCCAGGTCTCCTCGTCGCCCGGGGGCACTGCGGCCGTGGTGGCTCCGGTGCTCTCAGGCGTGTCGGCGGTCGTGCCGTCGGTCGGGTCCGCGGTCGTGTCGTCAGCGGGCCGCGACACCGCGTCGGCGACCTCCCCCACCCGGCGGATGACGCTGTCGGCCAGCGTGGCCACCAGCCGTTCGGCGGCCTCGGCGGCGCCTTGCGGGTCGCCGACGAAGCCGGTCTGCACCGCGTCCCATTCGCTGAGGAACGCCGCCCGCTGGGTGTCGTCCAGCAACGAGGCGGTGCGGGGCCGGGCCGCGCGGCCCTCGGTCTCGGCGGCGTCGGGGGTGTGCCGGTCGAACTCGTTGACGGTGTCGGGCGCGGGCGTCTCGAAGCCGTTCGTCATCATCGCCTCCGTCTCATGGCTGGTGCCTGTTCCGCACCGCTGGCGTGCCGACCGGCCCGGGCGGACCGGTGGCGTCCCCCCGGTGTCCAGCCGGGCCGGTGGTAAACCTCGGCCTCCGGCGGCGTGCTGCTCGCCGGGGGTGCCGCAAGCGGCGCCGGCGCCGAAACCGGCATCGGCATCGGAACCGGCGAGGCGATCAGGCCCCGTAGATGCCCGGCGGTCGGGCGCCGCACCGGGTCCGGGCACAGCATCGAGGCCAACAGCGCGCGCCACTGCGGCGGCAGGCCCGGCGGGATCTGCGGCGGCCGGTGGATCACCCCGGCCAGCCGCTCCATCGGCGGCCCGGTGTACTCCGGCCGTCCGGTGAGCGCCTCCAGCAGGATCAGCCCCAGCGAGAACACGTCCGAGGCGGGCATCGCGCCGTTGCCCCGGGCCTGTTCGGGGGCGAGGTAGCCGGCGGTGCCGACGACGCAGCCGGTGGCGGTGTCCTGCGGGCCGTCCCAGGCGTGCGCGATCCCGAAGTCGGCCAGGTATATGCCGCCGTGCGGCTCCATCAGGACGTTGGCGGGCTTCAGGTCGCGGTGGACGATGCCCCGCGCGTGGATGTGCGCCAGCGCCTCGGCCAGCGCCAGGCCCACCCGGGCCACCGCGGGCGGGGGCAGCGGGCCGCCGCGCCGGATGATCCGCGCCAGGTCCTCGCCGCCGATCAGCGGCATCACCAGATAGCGCCGGTCGCCGTCCAGGCCGGCGTCCAGCAGCGGCACCAGGTGCGGGTGCCCGACCGCCGCCAGCAGCCGGGCCTCCTCGGTGAAGCGCGCCACCTGGTCCGGCCCGCGATCGGCGGCCAGCAGCAGCTTGACGGCGACGCGACGCGCCAGCCGGACGTCGACGGCCTCGTAGACCTCGGCCGAGCCGCCCAGGGCGATGCGCGCACCGAGTCGGTACCTTCCCCCCAGGACGGTCGGGCCGGCGGCGGTCAGTGTCACCGGCGCCCGATAACCCGAATCCGCGGGTTTACACGTCCGGCCCTGATTCGGCGCCGTCGCGGTCCGCCGCCCGGGCCGGCGGCTGTTCGGCCAACAGTTCCAAGAACGGTCCGACCCGCAGATCCCGCTGCGCCGCGTGCCGGAACGGCAGATCCAGGTGCACCGCGTAGTGGTTGCGCCGCCCGACCCGGCTGCGGGTGACGTACCCGGCCGCCTCCAGGTCGGTGATGATCGCCGCCGTCGCCCGCTCGGTGATGCCCGCCACGGCGCTCAGCTCCCTGATCCGCGCCTGCGGGTTGCGGGCGATCTCCACCAGGACGTGGCCGTGCGAGGTCAGCAAGGTCCACGCGTTTCGTCTGCCGCCGTCAGCCACCTGACGAGCATAACCCTGGGGCGTGAATCATGAAAAGTCCTTCACCTATCGGGGTTACCCCGCAGCTCGCGATTCGAGCCGGGGCCGGCGGGCATAGGGCTGCGATGGAAATCCTTGCCTACGCCGATCGAGCGGTCGACCTGGTGAACACGGACCTCCCCGGCGCCGCCGGCGACCGGCTCCGGTCCGAGCAGGACCTGCGGCGCCTGCTGCCCCCGGGCTGGACCGTCTCCCGCGCGGCCGCGGAAGACGGGCTGCGCGAACTGCGCGCCGTGCGCCCCCGGCTCCGGCGGATCTTCGAACAGGCGGCGGCGGGCAACAGCCGCACCGCGGTCCTGGGCGTGAACAAGCTGCTGGGCGACTTCCCAGCCTCCCTGTCGATCAGCGACCACGACGACGACGGCTGGCACATGCACCTGGCGGACGTCGATTGCGGCCCGGCCCGCCACTACGTCACCGGCGCCGCCCTGGGTCTGGCCTACACCATCGCCCAGCGCGGCGCGGACCGGCTGGGCGTCTGCCAGGCCGCGCCGTGCCGCGCCGTGTTCGTGGACACCACCACCAACACCTCGCGGCGCTACTGCTCCGACCGCTGCGCGACGCGCGCCAACGTCGCCGCCTACCGGGCGCGGAAGCGGGCGGCTGTCAGCTGAGGCCCGGGGCCGGCAGCTCCGGTCCGCCCGGCGCCGGCGGGATGCCGTCGGGGGGCGCCGCCACGGTCGGCGCCGGGGATCCGGAAGCCTCCGTGGCGGGAAGCGGCGCGACCGGTGTGACCGGCGTGACTGGCGCGACCGGCGCGACCGGTGGTGCTGGTGCGACCGGCGTTGCCGCCGAGTCCGCTGAGTCCACCAAACCGGCGTCGGCCTCCATCGCCGCGACGACCAGGCCCTCCATCGTCTCCGGCTCGGAGATCGAGTCCGCCGAGCCGGCCTCCGTCTCCATCGCCGCGGCGACCAGGTCCTCCAGCGCCTCCGGCTCCGGACTCGGGGCGCGGCTGTTGGTCCGCGGGTCGGCCGCGCCCGTCAGCAGCTGCAGGAAAGGCCCCACGACCAGGCCTTCTTGCGCCGCATGCCGGAACGGGTTGTCCGCGTGCAGCACATAGTTCGTCCGTCTGCCGACCCGGACGCGTTCGACATACCCGGCCCGCTCCAGGTCGGCGATGATCGACTGCGTCGCGCGCTCGGTGATCCCGATGACCGCGCTGATGTCCCGCACCCGCGCCTGCGGATTGCGGGCGATCTCGACCAGGACGTGTCCATGGGAGGTGAGCAGCGTCCAGGACCGGCGTTCGTCTCCCTCCATTTTTCGAGCATATCGCGGCGCTCATGCCATGGTGTTTATCCCTCGAAGGCTTTCCGGCGCGTCCCGATGTGTCCCGATCTCGGCGCGCGGCAGGCCGCGGGCTGATTCACCGTCGGCGTCGCGGGTAGGCGGGGCCATCGGCTCAAGGGGATGGGATACCGGGAGGCCCTCATGAGACTGCTTCTCCTCAACGACGATCCGGTGCGCCGCCACCAGTGGCAGGACCGCGCCGCGTGTCAGGACTATGACAACGAGCTCTTCTTCGAGCGCGAGAACGAGATGCGGGTCGTGCGCGCCCGCCGCGAGCAGGCGGCCAAGCAGGTCTGCGCGGAATGTCCGGTGCGAGCCGAGTGCCTGCGCTTCGCCGAGTCCGGGCCGGAGGTGTTCGGGGTCTGGGGCGGCACCACGCAGCGGGAGCGCGCGATCCGCCGGGGCCGGCGCCGCCGGCGGCGGATCTGAACCCTGTTTGAACCGGCGGACGTCGGGCAGGACGGCTCTTTGTGCCGGATCCGGCAAGTCCCGGGACGAATCCCCGGCGCCGGTCCGGCCCACGATGAGGAGGTGGACGACATGGCGGTCACCCGACCGCAGACCTCGATGACCGAACCCGTCGAGGTGGGGCCCCGGGTGTTCCTGACGGCGCTGGGCGCCCTCGGGCTGATCCTGGGCGCGTTCCAGCCCTGGACGCGGCACCTGGACGGGACCGACCTGCCGTGGGGCGGGCTGTCTCAGGACACGATCGACGTGCCCGACAACGCCATGCGCACGCTGGGCGCCGCGAGCATCGCGCTCGGGCTGCTGGCCGTGCTGGGCCTGGCCGACGCCAGCGGAGTGCTGACCCGCACGGCCGGCTCGGCCGGGATCGTGGGCCTGGTGCTGTTCGTCATCCAGGTGGAGCGCTCGCCGTTCCACAGCATCGAGGACGGCGTCTTCATCGCCATGGCCGGCTCGATCCTGTGCGTGGTGGCCGGCCTGCGGGCCGAACGCGTGAAGGTGCCCCGGGAGCCGGGGGACTACTGAGCGGGTCCTTTCGGCTCCGGCTTCCTAGACTGATCCCATGGCGCGGCTCAACGACGAGGTCGCGGCGTTGCTGAAGGAGTACGCCGACCTCATCCTGCTGACCGGGGGCAACGCCTTCCGCGCGCGCTCCTACGAGAAGGCGGCCCGCTCGGTCGGCGGCCATCCGGAGGACCTGGCCCGCCTCGACGAGGACGGGATCCACAAGATCCCCGGAGTCGGCGACTCCACCGCCGCGAAGATCAGCGAGTATCTCGCGACGAAGCACATCGCGGCGCTGGACAAGCTGCGCGCGAAGGTCCCGCCGGGAGTGCGGGAGATCACCGCGATCCCCACGGTCGGGCCGAAGACGGCGGTGCAGCTGTACAAGCAGCTGGGGATCACCTCGGTCGACGAACTCCGCGCCGCGATCGCGGCGGACAAGGTCAAGGGGCTGCCCGGACTCGGCGCGCGGGCCGTGGAGAAGATCCGCGCCGGCATCGAACAGGTGAGCCGCGCGGGGGAGCGGACCCTGCTGAGCACCGCCCTGGACCTGGCCGAGGAGCTGGTCGCGGCGATCGGCGCGGTGCCGGGCTGCACCCGCTGCGCCTACGCCGGGTCGCTGCGCCGGATGCGCGAGACCGTCGGCGACCTCGACATCCTGGCCACCGCCCGGGATTCCGCCCCGCTGATGGCGGCGTTGCTGGACCGGCCGGAGGTCGCCGACGTGATCGGCAGCGGGCCGACGAAGACGTCGGTGCGCACCGACCGCGGTCTGCAGATCGACCTGCGGGTCGTCCCGCCGGCGGACTGGGGCGCGGCACTGATCTACTTCACCGGCTCCCGCGCGCACAACATCAAGCTGCGCGGTCGCGCGGTCAAGGAGGGGCTGAAGCTCTCGGAGTACGGCCTGTTCGAGGTCGAGTCCGGCAAGAAGCTGGCGTCCCGGACCGAGAAGGAGGTGTACCGGGCCCTCGGGCTGCCGGTGATCCCGCCGACGCTGCGCGAGGACCGCGGCGAGATCGAGGCGGCGGCCGACGGGGGGCTCCCGGACCTGGTGCGGCTGAAGGACCTGCGCGGGGACCTGCACACGCACACCGACCTGACCGACGGGCTGGCGTCGCTGGAGGCGATGCTCGAGGCGGCGGCCGGCCTCGGCTACGCGTACTACGCCGTCACCGACCACGCGCCGAACCTGTCGATGCAGCGCATGACCGACGACAAGATGCTGGCCCAGCGGGAGCGGGCCCGCGCCCTGGACCGGTCCTTCGGCGGCCTGCGGGTGCTGCACGGCACCGAACTCAACATCGACCCGGCCGGCGACGTGGACTGGCCCGCCGAGTTCCTGGCCGGCTTCGACATCTGCGTGGCCTCGATCCACTCCTCGTTCACCCTGGACCGCGCCGCCCAGACGCGCCGGCTGATCCGCGCGATCGAGAACCCCGCCGTGAACATCATCGGCCACCTGACGACCCGCCTGCTGGACCGCCGGGAGCCGATCGACGTCGACCTGGACGCCGTCTTCGCCGCCGCCGGCCGCACCGGGACCGCCCTGGAGATCAACGCCTCCCCGCACCGCTTGGACCTGAACGACGAGCAGATCATGGCGGCCCGCCGGCACGGGGTGCGCTTCGCGATCAACAGCGACGCGCACTCGGTGCCGCAACTAAACAACCAGCGGTTCGGCATCGCCACCGCCCAGCGTGGCTGGCTCAGCAAGGACGACGTGATCAACACCTGGAGCCTGACCCGGCTCCGGGCGTTTCTGCGCAAGCCCGCGGCCCGGAAGGATGAAAAGTAGGCGCGCTGCCCCCTGTACCGGTGGCCGGCCTGGTTCGACTCCGCGGAAACGGTCATAAGCAGCCGATGGGAGCAACGCGCGAAGATCACGACGACAGTCAGGACCGCGCCGGCCGGGCCGATCCGCGCCCCGCGCAGGCCGCCGAGCGCGGACCGGAGAGCCCCACGGACATTCCCGCACGGAACTGGGGCGCGGTGTTCAAGCGCACCGCCAAGGAGTTCCAGGACGACCAGTTGTCGGACCGGGCCGCCGCGCTGACGTACTTCGGCGTCCTGGCGGTGTTCCCGGCGCTGCTGGTGGGCGTCGCGGTGCTCGGGCTGCTCGGCCAGTCCGCCACGAACACCGTCCTGGACAACGTGCAGAAACTCGCCCCCGGATCGCTGCGGGACCTGCTGCACACCGCGGTGACGCAGGTCCGGGCCGACCGCGGCGCGAGCGGGGTGCTGGCGGTGGTCGGTCTGCTGTTCGCCCTGTGGTCGGCCTCGGGCTACATCGCCGCCTTCATCCGCGCGTCCAACGTCGTCTACGACATCCGCGAGGGCCGTCCGGTGTGGAAGACCACGCCGCTGCGCCTCGGGCTCACGCTGCTGCTGATGGTGCTGCTGCTGGCCAGCGCCGTGATCGTGGTGTTCACCGGTCCGCTGGCCCGCCGCGCCGGCGACGTCCTGGGGCTGGGCGACACCGCGCTGACGGTCTGGTCGATCGCGAAATGGCCGGTCCTGGTGGTGCTGGTGGCCTTCATGATCGCCCTGCTGTACTGGGCCGCGCCGAACGTCCGCGACCGCGGCTTCCGCTGGATCTCCCCGGGCAGCGTGCTGGCGGTGCTGCTGTGGCTGGCGCTGTCCGGCGGCTTCGCGGCCTACGTGGCCGACTTCGGCTCGTACAACAAGACCTACGGCACGGTGGCCGGGGTGATCGTGTTCCTGGTGTGGCTCTGGTTGTCGAACCTGGCGATCCTGCTCGGCCTGGAGTTCGACGCCGAGCTGGCCCGCGAACGCGCCATCGAGGGCGGCATGCCGGCCAAGGAGGAGCCCTACGTCCCGCCGCGCGACACCACCAAGTGGCCGGACGACTCCGACGGCGAAGCAGACGACGAAGCCGGTGCTGAATCCGGTGCCGAAGCCGGCGACGACGAGGAAGGCGTGCACGGCGCCGGCGGGGCACGCGACGCAGGCGCCGCCCGATAGCAGGACCCGCCATGGCCACCCGCAGCGAGAAGAACGACCAACCGGCCCGCGACGAGACGCCGGAGGAGCGAGCCGACCGCAACATGGTCGAGCTCCTGCAAGAGCTGCGCGTGCTCCAGACCGGCGTCCAGATCATCTTCGCGTTCCTGCTGGGTGTCGCGTTCACGCCCCGCTTCACGCAGATCACGACCCTGCAAAAGGACGTCTACATCGCCGCGCTGCTCGCCTCCGTCGCGTCGGTCGCGGTCCTGGCCACCCCGGTCGCCCTCCACCGCGCCTGGTTCCGCCACCGGCAGAAGGAACGCATCGTCTCGCTGTCGACCACCTTCGCGCGCATCGGCCTGCTACTGCTGTCCATCGCCCTGGACTGCGCGGTGTTCCTGATCCTCGACGTCGTGCGCGGCCACACCTTCGCCGCGATCGTCACCGGCGCCGTGGCGGTGATGTTCTGGGCGCTCTGGTTCGTGTTTCCCTGGGCTCTGCGACGGTGAGGTCGCGCGGTTTGCGAAGATGCCCGAACGGCTTGGAGAGCGGGAGGGGCTGATCAGTCGGCGTGGATCTCGACGGTTCGGCCGTCGGGGTCGGTCAGCAGGTGGCGGCCCGGGGTGAGGGCAGGGGTCGCGGCGGCACCGATGATGCCCAGGCCCAGCCGCAATGCTCCGGTCTGTCGGTCGGAGTGGGCCGGGTAGATCTCGAACACGGCGCCGCCGGCGAGGACGGCGGCGTAGTGCCGGGGTCCCTGGCCGTGCTGTTCGGCGGTGAAGGGCAAGCCGAGGTCGCTGTAGAAGCGGTGGCATTCCTCCAACTGCGGGGTGTACAGCACCAGCAGGGTCGCGCGAATCGTGGTCGAGGTGGTCATCGGACTCCTTGCGTGGTCGGGGTCTTCGGCCGTGCCGTGAGCGGCGCCGCACGGGTCGGTCAGGACGTACACCTGGTGTGAAGGCCGCCGCCAATCTTCCCAGCAGATCTGCGTGGAGCAGCAGGATCGGTAGCTTGTGACAAGGCCAGTTGCATCGCTCTAGGCCAGAGCTCTGATATGGCGGCGGCCGGCCGCCCCTGGCCGGATGCCGAAGCCTCGGTTACGGTGCCCCAGGGCCGCCAGTTGGCCAGACAACTAGCTGTTGGCTGTACAACTTCGATCCGTTCATCGGGTCCGGATCTCCTGGCAACCTCCTCTGCCCATAGTCGTGTCGCGTTCCCAAGCTCGTACCGCCCTCGCCGAACGAAAGGAACCCGCCTTGACCCACCTGTCCCTGCGCCGCGCCGCCCGAGGTGGCCGCAGTACCCTGATCGTCGCCACCGCGGCCCTGGCGGCGATCGCCGGCACGCTGTCCGTGGCCGCCGCGCGGCCCGCGCACGCCACCGCAGCCGTGCTGAGCGGCAACCTGCTGGTCGACGCCGGCGCCGAGGACGCGGCCCAGTGCTCGTCCAACGGCCTGGACGGCATGACGATGCCGGGGTGGACGATCGCCTCCGGTGAGCCGAACGCCGTGTGTTACGGCGCCGCGGGCGGTTATCCGGATGCGAACACGCCCGGTTCGGCCGATCGTGGGCGGCAGTTCTTCACCGGCGGCGCGACCGGGAACTCGGACCTGGCGCAGACCGTCGACGTCTCCGGGGCCGCCTCGGCCGTCGACGCCGGGGGCGTGCCGTTCAGCCTGTCCGGGTGGCTCGGCGGGTACGCGTCGCAGAACGACCGGGTGGGGATGACCGCGACCTTCCTCAACGCCTCCGGCGCCGCGGTCGGCACCGCGGCCGTCGGCCCGGTCACCAGCACCGACCGCGGCGGCGTCACCGAGTTCCTGCGGCGCACGGCCACCGGGACGCTGCCGGCCGGCACCCGCTCCGTCAAGGTCGACCTGGGCTTCACCTGGACCGCCGGCGACACCACCGACGGCTACGCCGACGACCTGTCGCTGACCGTCGGCGCGGCGCTGCCGGCTCCGGCGCTGACCGCGCCGGCGTCCTCGGTGCCGGGCTTCGACCACGTCTTCCTGGTCTACATGGAGAACCAGGACTACTCCGGCATCATCGGCAACACGTCGCAGGCTCCGTACATCAACAGTCTGCTGTCGCAGGGCACGTCGTTGAGCCAGGCCTACGCCACCACCCACCCGAGCGACCCGAACTACGTCGCCCTGGCCGCCGGCGGCCTGTACGGCCTGCACGACAACAGCGTCTCCACCACCACCATCAACGCCCCCCACGTCGGCAACAGCGTCGACAACGCGGGCAAGACGTGGAAGGCCTACGCCGACCACGCCAACGGCGCCTGCGACTACACCTCGCACGGCTACTACGCCCCGGACGACGTGCCGTTCACCTACTTCCAGAACTTCAAGTCCGACAAGTCGGCCACCGGCTACTGCGCCCGGCACGACCAGCCGCTCACACAGATGGCCACCGACCTCGCCTCGGCCTCGACCACGCCGAACTTCGTCTGGTTCGAGCCCGACGACTGCGACGACATGGAGGCCTGCGGCGTCACGGCGGGCGACAACTGGCTCAAGGCCACCCTGCCGACGATCTTCACCTCGCCCGCGTGGACGCAGCAGAAGTCGCTGCTGATCCTCACCTGGGACGAGGGCGCGACCAAGGCCTACGGCCCGAGCTATCCCAACCGCATCCCGGCTCTGCTGCTCGGATCGCAGAACACGGTGAAGGCCGGCTACACCAGCTCGCAGCGCACCGACCAGTACGGCCTGCTGCGCACCGTGGACAAGGCCCTCGGACTGGCCCCGCTGACCGACAACGACGCCTACGCCGCCACGGTCAACGACGCCTGGGGCCAGACGCAGAACAGCTCCCCGACCCTCACCACCGCCACGCCGACCGTGGCGAACGGCTCGTCGATCACCTTCTCCTACACGACGCCCGCCGCCACGAACTACGCCAAGAACTGGATCGGCATCTACAAGCCGGGCGACACCCCCGGGGTCCAAGCCTCCACCGCGTGGCAGTACACGCCCGGGACCGCCGGCAGCGCCACGTTCACCGCGAACTACGGCGCGGGTACATACAAGGTCTACTACTTCAGCAACGACGGTTACACGGTCCTCGCCGGCCCGCTCACCATCACCCTGACTTAGTCCCAGCAGCTCCACCAGCACGACTGCTTCCAGCGGCGATCCGGGCCCGGCGACGCGCCCGGATCGCCGGGGACGAGCCGGGCACACGGGGTGTAAACGGCGCGCGCCCGGTGAAGAGGAACCCGACCTGTCGGCTCCGAGGAAGCAGGCACCATGAACACGACCGAATCGGCGCCGGCCCAGACCGGCGCGACCACCCGCAGCGTCTCGGTCCACGACCTCCTCACCCGCAAGGATCTGCGGCTGAACCGGGACGCCAGCCGCGTCGTCACCAAGCTGTTCGTGCTCACGTCGCGCCCGGCCGAGGAGGCCGAGGGCGCCGCCTACGTCGTCCGGCAGATCCAGAACCTGGACGCGGCCGAGCTCGACGCCGCCTACGCGCGGGTGTGCGAAGCCTTCAGCTCGCGGCACCGTGATCTGGACGGCGTCTTCGCGCGGAACTACGAAGCGATGCGGCATCGGGTCGCCGCCGGCGTGGAGCTGGACCGGGAACGGCAGCTGTTGGTCGGCGCCCTGTTCACCCAGGAGATCGCGATCGAGGGCGCGGCGCTGACCAATCCCTCGATGGTGCCGCACCCCGACCAGAGCGGCCTGGCCGAGGGGGAGCTCCGGTTCGTGATGAGCGCGCGGGCGGTGGGGGAGGGGCACGTGTCGGCGGTGGAGTTCCGGACCGGCGTCGTCACCCGGGACGGCGAGATCGAGGTCGACAAGTGCTCGCCGTATGCCGATATCGGCACGTTGCGGGAGACGACCTACGACCGCGCGGCGCTGGCCGTGGCGCTGGACCGGCCGGAGGGCGACGAGGTGTCGGCCTATCTGCTGCGGCGGCTGCCGGAACGGTTCGACGAGCAGGACGTGCAACGGCTGCTGCGGGAACTGCCGCCGCCGCTGCGCGTCCTGGAGCGGATGGATCCGAGCATCGCCGCCGAGGTCCACCAGTTCCTGGTCGATCAGTACCGGCAGACCTTCGACGCGGCGGGGGACCTGTCCGAGCGGGTGCTGTGGCCGCTGTCGCCGGCCGACCAGGCGGGTCTGGAGGACGCGCGGTTCGTCCGGTTCACCGACCTGGACGGCACCGTGGACTACCGCGCGACCTACACGGCCAACCGGGGCCACAGTCCGCACACCCGGACCCAGCTGATCCGGACCCCGGACTTTCGCACGTTCGAGGTGACCCGGCTGTTCGGCGGCGCGGTCGGCGAGAAGGACATGGCGCTGTTCCCGCGGCCGGTGCACGGCCGGTACCTGGCGATGTCCCGCTGGGACCGCCGGCACAACGCGATCGCGGTCTCCGAGGACGGCGTGACCTGGCCCGATGCCGACGCCTCGGTGCTGGACGTGCCGCCGCGGATCTGGCGGCTGCTCAAGGGCGGCAACTGCGGGTCCCCGATCGAGACCCCGGCCGGCTGGCTGGTCCTGACCCACGGCGTGGGCCCGATGCGGGCCTACTCGATCGGCGCCCTGCTGCTGGACCTGGACGACCCGACGCGGGTGCTCGGCGTGCTGGAGGAGCCGCTGGTGGCCGTCACCCCGGACGAGAGGGACGGCTACGTGCCCAACGTGGTCTATACCTGCGGGGCGCTGCCGTGCGGGGACACGCTGGTCCTCCCCTTCGGGTTCGGCGACATGGGCATCGAGTTCGCGACCGCGTCGCTGCCGGAGCTGCTGGCGGCGATGAGCGGCCGGGGCCGGTAATCCACCGGTTTGTAACGGGTCGTTCCGGGCACGTGTGAGCCGCCACATCTCGGACGACCAGCGCAAGGAGCACGCCATGGCTGTCGGCCCCTCGACCGCGGGCAGCGGTGCGGACCGCGACGACCCGAAGGACACCCAGCTGGAGGCCTTCCGGCACCGTCCGGCCCAGTACACGATCACCACCGACCAGGGGGTGCGGATCGACGACACCGACAACTCCCTGCGGGCCGGCGAGCGCGGCCCGACGCTGTTGGAGGACTTCCAGGGGCGGGAGAAGCTCACCCATTTCGACCACGAACGCATTCCCGAACGGGTGGTGCACGCCCGCGGCTCGGCGGCCTACGGCTACTTCGAGTGCTACGAGCCGCTGACCGACGTCACCTGCGCGGACTTCCTGTCCGAGCCGGGCCTGCGGACGCCGGTGTTCGTGCGGTTCTCCACCGTGCAGGGGCCGCGCGGGTCCGCCGACACGGTGCGGGACGTGCGCGGCTTCGCCACGAAGTTCTACACCCGGCAGGGCAACTACGACCTGGTCGGCAACAACATGCCGGTGTTCTTCATCCAGGACGCGATCAAGTTCCCGGACTTCGTGCACGCGGTGAAGCCCGAGCCGCAGAACGAGATGCCCACCGGCGGCACCGCCCACGACACGTTCTGGGACTTCTGCTCGTTGCAGCCGGAGTCCACGCACATGCTGATGTGGGCCATGTCGGACCGCGCGATCCCGCGCAGCTTCCGGATGATGCAGGGCTTCGGCGTGCACACCTTCCGGTTCGTGACCGAGGACGGCCGCGGCACGTTCGTGAAGTTCCACTGGCGCCCCCGGCTCGGCGTGGCCTCCCAGGTGTGGGACGAGGCGCAGCTGACGGCCGGCCGCGACCCGGACTTCCACCGGCGGGACCTGTGGGAGGCCATCGAGGGCGGGGACTACCCGGAGTGGGAGCTCGGCGTGCAGCTGGTCCCCGAGGACGACGAGCTGGCGTTCGACTTCGACATCCTGGACGCCACCAAGCTGATCCCGGAGGAACTGGTGCCGGTGCGCGCCGTCGGGCGGATGGTCCTGGACCGCAACCCGGAGAACTTCTTCGCCGAGACCGAGCAGGCCGCGTTCCACACCGCCAACATCGTCCCCGGGATCGACTTCTCCAACGACCCGCTGTTGCAGGGCCGCAACTTCTCCTACCTGGACACCCAGCTGATCCGGCTCGGCGGCCCCAACTTCTCCCAGCTCCCGGTGAACCGGCCGGTGGCCGACGTGCACCACAACCACCGCGACGGCTACGGCCAGCAGGTGATCCACCGGGGCACCAGCTACGCCCCGAACTCCCTGGGCGGGAACCAGCCGCACCAGGCCGGCCAGGAGCACCACCACGGCGTGTTCCAGCACTACCAGCGGCGGGTGGACGGCGACGTCATCCGCCGGCGCAGCGGCAGCTTCTCCGACCACTACAGCCAGGCCACGCTGTTCTGGAACAGCATGGCCGGCTGGGAGCGGCGGCACATCGTCGAGGCGTTCCGGTTCGAGCTCGGCAAGGTCGAGAAGGCCGAGATCCGCGAGCGGATGGTCGGCAACCTCGCGCACGTGTCCGCCGAGCTGGCCGAACAGGTGGCCGTGGGGCTGGGCATGACGCCTCCGGACAAGGCCCCTGAGCCGCAGCACGACCGCACTTCGCCGGCGCTGAGCCAGGCCGCGTTGCTGCCCGGGGATCCCAGCACGCGCAAGGTCGCGGTGCTGGCCGCCGACGGGGTGGACGCGGCGCAGGTCGCCTCTTTGGTGGCGGCGCTGGAGAACCGGGGCGTGCACGCCCAGGTGGTCGGCCCGCACGGCGGGACCCTGCGCGGCGGTGAGGGCGGCGGCATCGGGGGCGGCGGCGCCGGGGGCGAGGGCCCGGACGGCGGCCGTCGCGGGCAGGGCATCGCCGTGGACGTCGCTCTGCCCACGACCGCCTCAGTCCTCTACGACGCGGTGGTGGTGGCCGGCGGCGAGGAGTCGGTGCGCAGCCTGGCGCGGGAGCCCGGCGTCACCCTGTTCCTGCAGGAGGCCTACCGGCACGGCAAGCCGATCGGCGCCCTCGACACCGCCGTCGGCCTGCTGGCCGGCATCACCGGCGAGGAGACGGCCCCCGGCGGCGGGCGCGTGTCCTCCTGGCAGGGGGTGGTGACGGCGGGCGGCGGCGGCGAGCCGCGCGACTTCACCGACGCGTTCGTCGCGGCGCTGGCGGCGCACCGGTTCCCGGACCGGGGGCAGAATGACCCGGAGGGCTGACAGGGTGCGCGGATCGGTGGCCGGGCGGAAGATCGCCGCCGGCTCCGAGCCCGACCGCCGGGCTGGTCACCGGCGGGGCCCGTACTCCGGCCCCGGCCACCGGCCGGACCGAACGGACGTGTGCCTGAGAGAAGATTCATGAAAGATTTGACAGGTGTGAGCGGTGGGGCGGAAACTACTACCCATACCGTCAGCGGCCTGTCATCGGGGCGGGCCGCGCGGCTACGACGGCCATGGGAGCTGGAATGGAGTTCTCCTGCACCGCGCGGCAGGGCGAAAGGCATGTGGTCCTCACCGTCAGCGGCGACGTGGACCTGGCGGCCCACGCCCGTTTCCAGGCCGAGGCAGAGCCCTGGGCCGCGGCCCCGCACGATTTGATCCTCGACTGCTCGGGGGTCACGTTCCTGGACTCGATGGGCCTGCGGGTCCTGGTGCAGCTCCGCCGCCTGGTCACCGACGACGGCCGGGAGTTCGCCCTGCGCGCGCCGTCGGAGTCCGTGCGGCGGGTCCTGGAGCTGGCGGGCGTGGAGAGCCTGTTCCCGGTCGTCGCGGCGGACTCCGGAGTCGAGCCGGGCGCAGAGCCTGATCCGGAGCCTGATCCGGACCCGGTGAGCTGAGCGGGGCCGGATCCCGGCCCGGTTTGCCGGCTCGGTCTGGCGGGTAGGCGGTGCCGGCTTCACCAGCGGTCGCACCAAGCCCGAAGATCGGCCTAGGAGGTCTCCATGTCGGCCAATACGCGCGATGCTCAAAAGCACGCGCATATGCCCAGCGACGTATCACCCGAGCTGTCGTGGTTCGACCGGTTCGCGACGTCTGCGGCGCATTTCGCTTCCCGGGCTTGGTTCTTCGCGCTCTGCGTCCTGCTGGTGGTGTTGTGGGCGCCGACGTTCTTCCTCGTCGGAACCGTCGACACCTGGCAGCTGATCATCAACACGCTCACCACGATCATCACGTTCCTGCTGGTGGCCCTGTTGCAGAACACGGAGACCCGCTCCGACGAGGCGACCCAGGACAAGCTGAACGCCATAGCGATGGGGCTCAGCGAGCTGATGACCCATGTCGCCGACATCCACGAGCGCGGCGAGCTTCACGACGACGTCGCCGAGCTGCGCAAGGCCGTCGGCCTGGAAGCCACCGAGAGCGCCTGAGCGAACAGGGCCGGGCCGAGCCCCACAGGGCCCGGCCGACCCGAACGGGGCGCGGCCGGCCGTCCCACCCGACCGCGCCCCCGCGCCGTCACGCCGTCATCGTCTGCGCCAGCCGCTCGGAGATCAGCCGCGCGAACCGGGCCGGATCCGGCAGGTCCCCGCCCTCGGCGAGCAGCGCGGTCCCCAAGACGATCTCGGCGAGCCCGGGCAGCGCGGAGTCCTCAGGGTTCTTCTCGTGGGCGGCGCGCAACGCGGTGATCAGCGGATGCTTGGGATTGACCTCCAGGATCCGCTTGACCGGCGGCAGCTGCTGTCCCATCGCCCGGTACATCTTCTCCAGCATCGGCGTCATGTCGTCGGCGTCGCCCACGACGCACGCCGCGGACGTGGTGAGCCGGGACGACAGCCGCGCCTGCTTGACGTGCTCGGACAGGGTCGAGGCCAGCCACGGCAGCAGAGCGGCGAAATCGGCCTCCCGCCGCGCCTTCTCCTGGTCGGCCTCCGCGTCGCCCTCGGCCGCGTCGTCCAGGTCGACCTGGCCCTTGGCGATGGACTGGAAGCGGTGGCCGGCGAACTCCGGGATCTGCTCGGACCAGACCTCGTCGACCGGGTCGGTGAGGATCAGCACCTCGTAGCCCTTGGCGGTGAAGGCCTCCATGTGCGGGGAGTTCTCCACCGTGGCCCGGCTGGCGCCGGTGAGGTAGTAGATGGTGTCCTGGCCCTCCTTCATCCGCTCCACGTACGCCCGCAGCGTGGTGGGCGCGGCCGGATCGTGGGTGGACTCGGCGGAGATCAGCTCGAGCAGCGCCTCGGTGTTGTCGGTGTCCTCGATCAGCCCTTCCTTGAGCACCCGGCCGAACTGCTCCCACAGCTTGGCGTAGCCTTCGGCGTTGTTCGCCTGCATGTCCTTGATCGCGCCCAGGATCTTCTTCACCAGCCGCCGCCGCACACCGCGGATCTGCCGGTCCTGCTGCAGGATCTCGCGGGAGATGTTCAGCGACAGGTCGTGGGCGTCCACGACGCCCTTGACGAAGCGCAGGTAGTTCGGCATCAGCGCTTCGCAGTCGTCCATGATGAACACGCGCTTGACGTAGAGCTGCACGCCGCGCTTGGTGTCCCGGGAGAACAGGTCGAACGGCGCCTGCGCCGGGATGAACAGCAGTGCCTCGTACTCGAACGTGCCCTCGGCGCGCATGTGCACCGTCTCGGCCGGATCGTTCCAGTCGTGGCTGATCTGCTTGTAGAACTCGTTGTACTCCTGCTGCGACACCTCGCTGCGGGGCCGGGCCCACAACGCCTTCATCGAGTTCAGCGTCTCCATCTCGGTGACGCTCACGCCGCTGTCGTCGCCGTCCCCGGCCCGCTCGACGGCCATCCGGATCGGCCAGCGGATGAAATCCGAGTACTGCTTCACGATCTGCCGCAGCTTCCAGGCCGACCCGTAGTCGGCGACCCCGTCCTCACCGTCGACCGGCTTGAGGTGCAGGACCACCTCGGTGCCCACCGGCAGCCCGTCCACCTCGGCGATGTCGTAGGTGCCCTCGCCGTCGGACTCCCACAGCGTCCCGGTCCCGGCCTCGCCGCCGGTGCCGGCCCGCCGGGTGCGCAGCGTCACCTTGTCGGCCACCATGAACGCCGAGTAGAACCCCACACCGAACTGGCCGATCAGGCTCTGCGCCGCCTCGGCGTCCTTGGCCTGCTTGACCTTCTCCAGCAGGCCGGCGGTGCCGGACTTGGCGATGGTGCCGATCAGCTCCACCACCTCCTCGCGGGTCATGCCGACGCCGTTGTCGCGGACGGTGAGGGTGCGGGCCTCGGCGTCGGTCTCCAGGACGATGTGCAGATCGGAGGTGTCGGCGTCCAGGTCGGAGTCGACCAGCGATTCCAGGCGCAGCTTGTCCAGCGCGTCGGAGGCGTTCGAGATCAGCTCGCGCAGGAAGATGTCCTTGTTCGAATAGATCGAATGGATCACCAGCTGCAAGAGCTGACGGGTCTCGGCCTGGAACTCGAGGGTCTCAGCATTGCCACTGCCCACCGGTGATGGCTCCTCTCTCAGGGGTCGGATACACGGATACAACTACAACTACATACAACGGGGACGACGGCCGCGACCACCTACATCGGGACCGTCTCCATGATCAGCTGCTCGTCGGACCCGCCGGGCTCGGCCCGGACCAGCTCGGCGAGCGCCAGCCAGCGGTCGACGCGCCCGTCCAGACGCGTCCGGATCAGCTCCACCAGCGGCCGCCGCAGAGGCTGGTCGAGATACTCCTCGCTGCGCGGCGGCTCGTCCGGCCAGACCTCGTCCCGGTCCGGCACCGGATCGGCGCGCGCCGCCTCGACCAGCGGCTCGGCATCCCCGGCGGCCATGGACGCGCGCACCTGGGGGTCCATGGCCTCCAGGTCGCCGCAGCGATCCAGTTCCAGGGCCCAGACGGCTTCCACCCCGGCCGTCTCCGCGAGCAGCGCGTACGCGGCGGCCCGGCCCGCGGCGTCGAACTCGGTGACGGCCGAACGCAGGACCCTGAGCAGCCAGTCCGGGTCGTCCGCCGTGTGGCGCAGCGCGTGCAGCGCGGTCGCGGGCTCGAAGCCGGCGAGGTCGACGATCCAGTCCCGGAACCTGCCGTCGCGCGGCACCACGGCGTAGACGCTCAGCAGAGCCTGCGGACCGACGAACTCCCGGTCCAGGATCGCGTGCGGGATCCCGGCCCGGTCGGCCGCCTCCGAGTCCGCCAGCCGGATCAGGACCGCATCGGGCGTGGCCTCGTTGGCCGCCAGCCGTTCGCGCTGCCGGCCGGTGCCGCGGCTGACGACGTGCTCCACCAGGGCCCGGCACAGCGGGACGTTGCCGGCCGCGGCGGTGATCGCGCGTTTCATGCCCCTGGTGGCCAGCGCCTGGGCGGCGACGTCCCGCGGGGCGATCGCGAGCAGGATGTTGGCGGCGTCGAAGTCGCTCACGATGTGGGAGCTGTGGTCCACGCGGGCTCTGGGAGCGCGGGCGGGATGCGGATCGGGGTCGGCGAGGAGTTCGGGCAGGGTGCCCGGATAGGTGTTCACCCCGGCGATGACCCGGCTCCAGCGGACCGGGTCGCGGGCGAGCCGGTCGCCGGCCCGCCGCGCGATCAGGGCCCGCACGTCGTCGGCGGCGCGCTGGTCGCCCGGATGCCAGTCGGTGTCGGCGTGGGCGGCCAGCGTCACGGCGAGCGCCGCCGGCCGGGTGTGCTCCAGCACGTCGGCCGCTGAGAGCGTGCCGGTCCGCAGCGCGGCCCGCGCCGCCGTGCGCACGCGGGAGTAGCCCACGGAGTCGGCGAAGGGACACCGGTCGACGAGGCTGCGGTACTGCGCCACGGTCAGCGCCTCCACGCCGGGGGCCGGCGTGACGGAGAAGCCGGTGTCCGGCGGATACCGGCGGCGCAGGGCGGCGAAGCGCCGGAACCCGAGGACGGTGAAGGCGCGGCCCCGGCCGGACCACAACGCGCGATGCCGCCTCGCCGTGCGGCGCCGGCCGTGCGCGTCCAAGGTCAGGATGACGCGGGCGGCGCCGGTCGCCGAGAGCCGGCGGGCGTGCGGCATCAGGGCCAGCACCAGGTCCGGATCGTCGGCGGCGGCCACCTCGGCGAGCAGGCGCCAGTCCGGCGCGGCCTCGCCGAGCTCGTCGAGCAGGGACTGCCTGACCCGGGGCGGGATCTCGACCCGGCCGTCAGGGCCCTTGCGGTCCCGCAGGATCACGATGCGCGCTCGCTGGCTCGGGCCGGGAGCGGAGCCGTGCTCGAAGAAGAACGCGTCGGCGTCCGGATCCCGGCGCAGCAGCAGCCGGTCCACGGTGTTCGCCGTCCCTTCGCCGCGGTCGTGGAGCGCGTGCCGCGCAAGGGCGATCAGCGCGCAGGACGGGCCCTCGGTGAGGATGTACTCCCGGACCGGCAGGGCGATCCGGCCCTGCGCGGCGTCGACGGCGGCGGCGAGTTCGGCTTCGGGCAGCCGGCTGACGACCGCTGCGATGTCGGCGGGCCGGCCCGAGGCCAGAAGCCGGAGGAAGCGGGCCGGGGAGGCCGGATCGGCCTGGTCCACCGCAGCCGCGTCCGGCGTGACGGCGCTGGAGGAATCGGGAGTCATCGGCGACGCACACTTCCCAGCACCGGCCCAAAATATCAAGGCGGCGCGGTCCGTTCGCGGCATGGCCCATGGGGATTCCCCGCCGTCGGTTTCCGGAGAACTTGCGGCCGCTGGTCCGCCCCGGGCCCGCGCCGGGCGGTGTTTGGCCGGTCGGCCGCCGGGCACACGAAGGCCCTCATGATCGGAGACCAACCATGAGCAGCCATGCCCGCCAGACGACGACGTCACCGACGCCGGCCGCACCCTGGATCCTGGTCGTCGCACTCATCGCCGGAGCCGCCCTGCTCGGCGGCGCCCTGGTGGCCGGGAGTGTGGCGCTGCTGGTCATCGGGGTCGTGCTGGTCCTGGCAGCGGTCGTGGTCGTGGTCGCGATGACGCGCCGCGGCACCGCTCCGCTGTCCTTCACCGAGGAGTTCCCGGACCACACCTACGGCCCCCGCGCCACGACCGAGGGCGACTCCAGCCCGCCGATCGACACCCAGCCGAACCGGCCCTCGGGTCCCCCGGAGTACCGGACGCTGGAGGAGGTCCAGGCCCAGGACATGAGCGAGCCGCCCGACGACACGCGGGTCTTCCCGCAGTACAGCAACCTGGGCCCGGACGAGCGGCTGCGCAACGTCGGCGGCCACGAGGTGATCGAGCGCGCCGAGCCCCGGAACGACCAGGGCGGCGAGCCGGAGGACACGCGCCGAGACGGATGAACTGAGAAATTCTTCAGAAAGGAGACGCTCATGCCCCGCGGCCAGTGGAGCAAGAAGCGCGAGCGCCAATACGAGCACATCAAGGAAAGCGCGAAGGAGCGCGGCGAATCCGAGGACACCGCCGAGGAGATCGCCGCCCGGACCGTGAACAAGGAACGGGCCCGCCACGGCGAGGCCAAGGAGTCCAGCAAGCTGTCGAAGCAGGACATCTCCTCCGGGCGGCGCGGCGGCCTGCGCTCGCACCGGGGCGCCGGCGGCCGGACCTTCGACCAGCTGTATGAGGAAGCCAAGGACCGGAACATCAGGGGCCGGTCGAAGATGAACAAGCGCCAGCTGGAGAAGGCCCTCGGCGGGCGGTGAGCTTTGCGCAGCGGCGGATCGTCCTCAGACCACGCCCTGCGACGCGGCAGCATGCGGATGGAGGTCGGCAAGCGTGAGCGGATGCGCGGGCGGCTCCGGCAGCACGATCCGGCTGGCGACCCGCCGGTCCGGCCCGACGTGCACCAGTTCGCCGGAGCGCAGCGGGCGCCAGCCCGGGTCCTCGTCGAGCCGTTCGCTGGCCACCACCACCGACGGCAGGTCCGCCAGGTCCGGGGCGTGCACCCGCAGCCGTCCCCCGCTCCCGGTGTGCTCCAGGTGGCGCGTCCCGTGGTGGCCGCCGGCGGGGCGGTCGAGCAGGTACAGGCCGTGGGTGTCGGGATACCGCAGCGCCCACAGGCCGTCGGCGGTGGTCAGCACGATGTTGAGGGCGAACAGCGGCAGGTGCGCGCCGACCCAGCGGGCCGCGGCCGTCAGGCCCTCGGAGACGTCGCCGCCGGCGCGCGCCGTCTCCTTGTTCACCAGTGCGAAGAAGCGTTCTGAGTCGGTGTCGCCCCGGACTTCGTCCCTGGCGTCGCCGAGGTGCCGGTCGAGGTCGTCGAGTCCTTCGATGACTCCGTTGTGCGCCAGCATGCGGCCTTCGGCGCAGAACGGATGGGTATTGCGTTCGGACAGCCCGCCGGTGGAGGCGTAGCGGACATGGGCGATGAAGGTCGAGGACTCGACGGTGCGGGCCGCTTCGGCGAAGGCGCGGTCCTCGTAGGCCGCGATCGGTGCCTTGTGGATCACCGGCGTTCCGTCGGGGCTGAAGTACCCCAGGCCGGTGCCGTCGGGGTCCCGTCTGCTCTGGACGGCCAGGCTGTCCTTGGCCTGCAACAGCCAGAAGGTGGCCCGCACCCGCTGGGGCGCGCTGGTCATGGCGAACAGTCGGCACACGTCTTCCGAAGCTACCAGGCGGCGGGCGGAATGAGAGAGAGGACCTGCACATGCGAGTGAAGCTGGCGGTCGCGAGTGTCCCCGTACTGCTGACCCTCGCGACGGCGGCAGCCGTCTGGGCGGCGGTGGCGGTGTCGCTGTGGTGGCTGGTGGCTGTGGTGCTTGTCGGAGGCCCGGCCGTGGTGGCGATCTACGACGTGGTCCAGCGGCGGCACTCCGTGCTGCGCAACTATCCGGTGCTGGGCCACCTGCGCTACCTGCTGGAGACGATCCGCCCGGAGATGCAGCAGTACTTCATCGAGAGGGACTACGACGGGCGGCCGTTCGACCGGGACACCCGCACCGTCGTCTACGAGCAGGCCAAGGGCATCCACGAGGAGACCTCCTTCGGCACCGAGCTGGACGTGATGAGCCCCGGCTACGAGTTCGTCGAACAGGCCACCGTCCCCAACTCCCCGGACGAGGACCGCCAGCCGCGCGTGCGCGTGGGCGGCCCGGACTGCACCCAGCCCTACGACATGGCGATGCTGAACGTGTCGGCGATGAGCTTCGGCTCGCTGAGCGCGAACGCGATCCGCGCCATGAACGCCGGCGCGGCCGGCGGCGGCTTCGCGCAGGACACCGGCGAGGGCGGCCTGACGCCGTACCACCTGGAAGGCGGCGGCGACCTGGTCTGGGAGATCGGCAGCGGCTATTTCGGCGTCCGCACCCCCGACGGCGACTTCGACCCGGCGCAGTTCCGGGACAAGGCGGCGCACCCGCACGTGAAGTGCACGGAGCTGAAACTGAGCCAAGGCGCCAAACCGGGCCTCGGGGGAGTGCTGCCGGCCGCCAAGGTGAGCGCGGAGATCGCCCGCTTCCGGGAGGTCCCCGTCGGCCAGAAGTGCATCAGCCCGCCGGCCCACCGGGTGTTCCGGACGCCGCGGGAACTGGTGTTGTTCCTGGCGCGGATGCGCGAGCTGACCGACGGCAAACCGGTCGGCTTCAAACTGTGCGTGGGACGGCGCAGCGAGTTCCTGGCGATCTGCAAGGCCATGCTGGCCGAGGGCGTCACCCCGGACTTCATCGTGGTCGACGGCTCCGAGGGCGGCACCGGCGCGGCCCCGCTGGAGTTCCAGGACAGCGTCGGCCAGCCGCTCACCGACGGCCTGATGACCGTGCACAACGCCCTGGTCGGGACCGGCCTGCGGGACCGGATCCGGATCGGCGCCGGCGGCAAGGTCGCCACCGGCATGGACATCGTCAAACGAGTCGCGCAGGGCGCCGACTACACCAACTCGGCGCGCGCGATGATGATGGCGGCCGGCTGCATCCAGGCGCGCCTGTGCCATACCAACCGCTGCCCGGTGGGAGTCGCGACGCAGGACCCGGCCCGCGCGCGGGCGCTGGACGTGGCGGACAAGACCGAACGGGTCCGGCGCTACCAGCAGAACACGGTCGCCCAGGCGCAGCAGATCATCGCCGCGATGGGCCTGCGCGACCCGTCCGAGCTCCGGCCCTCGCATCTGCTCCGCCGCATCGACATGAACACCGTGCGCACCTACGCCGAGCTGTTCGACTGGCTCGAGCCCGGCCGCCTGCTGACCGACGTGCCCCAGGCCTGGGCGGCCGACTGGCGGGCGGCCGATCCGGACCGGTTCGCGGCGGCCGGCGTGTGAGCTGCGTCGCCCCGCGATGGAACGTCTGTTTCATCGGCGTCCTGGCGGGTTAGGAGGACGCTCCAAGCCGATGTACCGGGCTCCGGGACGGCGATCCGCCCCGTCGCAGCCCGCGGAAAGGAGGCTCACATCATGGGTGTCATCCTGTTGGTTCTTCTCGTGGCGCTGGTGTTGGGCGGCCTGGGCTTCGCGGCCCACGCCCTGTGGTGGATCGCTGTGATCGTCTTCATCGCCTGGCTGGTCGGCTTCGGCGTCAGCCGGGGCGAGAGCGCCGGAGTCGGCGGCCGACGCCGCTGGTACGGCCGCTGGTGACCCGCACCCCTGAGGAGAAAGGAACGACTATGAGCGTCGGCGACAAGATCAAGCACGCGGCGAAGGGCGCGAAGGGCAAGGCCAAGGAGGCGGCCGGCAAGGCCACCGACAACGAGCACCTCGAGGCCGACGGCCGCGCCGAGCAGGAGCAGGCCCGCGCCCAGCACGCCGCCGACAAGGCCAAGGACACCGCGAAGAACGTCGGCCAGCAGGCCGAGGGCAAGGCCAAGCAGGTGGCCGGGGCCGTCACCGACGACGAGGGCCTGGAAGCCAAGGGCAAGGGCGAGCAGCTGGCCGGGAAGGCCAAACAGCATCTGAACAAGTGACGCGGGTCGGGGTCCGGGCCGGTGAGCGGTGTCGCCGCTCACCGGCCCGGTTTTCGCGACTCAGGAGGCTGGCTCGGCTGCCGAGCGGCCGGCCCCGCGGTGTGCGTCAGGGCCGAACGGTG
>JABFXP010000748.1 GCA_013361685.1 Catenulispora sp. | reverse complement strand
GCCGATCCGCGACGACCTGCGGGAGCTGACGCCGTACGGCGCGCCGCAGATCGACGTGCCGTATCCGCTGAACACGAACGAGAACCCCTACGGCCCGCCGCCGGAGCTGGTGGCGGACCTGGCGCGGGCGGTCACCGACGCCGCCACCACGCTGAACCGCTACCCCGACCGCGACGCCACCGACCTGCGCAAGGACCTGGCCGACTATCTGGGCCACGGGCTCACGGTGCGGAACCTGTGGGCCGCCAACGGCTCCAACGAGGTGCTGCAGCAGATCCTCCAGGTCTTCGGCGGCCCGGGCCGCAGCGCCATCGGCTTCGAGCCGTCCTACTCGATGCACCGGCTGATCGCGCTGGCCACCGCCACCGAGTGGATCTCCGGGCTGCGCGAGGGCGACTACACGCTGGACGCCGACAAGGCGGTCGCGGCCGTCGAGCGGCACCGGCCGAACATCGTGTTCCTCACCTCGCCGAACAACCCGACCGGCACCGCGATGGAGCTCGACGTCATCCGCGCCGTGCTCAAGGCCGCCGACAGCGTGGGCGCGATGGTCGTCGTGGACGAGGCGTACTTCGAGTTCGCCCGGCCCGGCACGCCCTCGGCGCTGACCCTGCTTCCCGAACACCCCCGCCTGATCGTCACCCGCACGATGTCCAAGGCCTTCGCGATGGCCGGCGCGCGCGTCGGCTACCTGGCCGCCGACCCGGCGGTGATCGACGCGCTGCTGCTGGTGCGCCTGCCGTACCACCTGTCGGCGCTGACCCAGGCCGCGGCCCGCACCGCGCTCAGGCACGTCGCGGCGCTGCTGGGCACCGTGGACGCGGTGAAGGCGCAGCGGGACCGCATCGTGGCCGAGCTGACCGCGCTGGGCCTGCACGTCGTGCCCTCCGACGCCAACTTCGTGTTCTTCGGGGTGCCCGGCGGGGACCAGCAGGCGCTGTGGCGCCGGGTGCTCGACCACGGCGTCCTGATCCGCGACGTCGGCATCCCCGGCATGCTGCGGGTGACCGCCGGGACCGAACCCGAGACGACGGCGTTCCTGGACGCCTTGAAGGAGAGTCTTTAAATGGGCCGCATCGGCAGGGTGGAGCGCACGACCGGCGAGACCGGCGTCCTGGTCGAGGTCGATCTGGACGGCACGGGCGAGGCGGAGATCTCCACCGGCGTCGGCTTCTTCGACCACATGCTGCACCAGCTCGCCAAGCACGGCCTGTTCGACCTGACCGTGAAGACCGAGGGCGACCTGCACATCGACGGGCACCACACGGTCGAGGACACCTCGCTGGCCCTGGGCGCGGCGTTCCGCGAGGCGCTGGGCACCAAGGCCGGGCTGCGGCGGTTCGCCGACGCCCGGGTGCCGCTGGACGAGACGCTCGCCGAGGTGGTCGTCGACCTGTCCGGCCGGCCGTATCTGGTGCACGAGATGCCGGAGAACCTGGCGCCGATGATCGGCGAGTTCGACACCGAGCTGACCCGGCACATCTTCGAGTCGTTCGTGGCGCAGGCGCAGATCTGCCTGCACATCCGCGTCCCCTACGGCCGGATCGCGCACCACGTGGTGGAGGCCCAGTTCAAGGCGCTGGCCAGGGCGCTGCGGGAGGCGTGCGCCCCGGACCCTAGAGTGAACGGTATTCCGAGCACGAAGGGTGTCCTCTAGCCATGACCGGCAGTTACGCCGCCGCGGGACTGGTGTTCCTCGGCCTCTTCCTCTTCGGCGGGTCCTACTCGCTGTTCAAACAGGCCGCGGACAACGGCAGCATGCGGGTGATGTCGCTGGTGCTGGTCCTGTGCGCCGGCATGTCGATCACCGCGGGGGTGTTGCGCTGGTGACCAAGCCCTCCGTCGTGGTCCTGGACTACGGCTCCGGCAACATCCGCTCGGCCGAACGCGCGCTGGAGCGGGCCGGCGCGCAGGTCACGGTGTCCGCCGACTTCGACACCGCGCTGAACGCCGACGGGCTGTTCGTCCCGGGCGTGGGCGCCTACGAGGCGTGCATGACCGGGCTGAAGGCGGTCCGCGGCGACACGATCATCGGCCGCCGGCTGGCCGGGGGCCGGCCGGTGCTGGGAGTCTGCGTCGGCATGCAGATCCTGTTCGAGCGGGGCGTCGAGCACGGCGTCACCACGCAGGGGTGCGCGCAGTGGCCCGGCACCGTGGAGCGCCTCGACGCGCCGATCATCCCGCACATGGGATGGAACACACTCCAGGTCGCGCCCGGCAGCGAGCTGTTCGCCGGGACCGGCGCCGACACCCGGTTCTACTTCGTGCACTCCTACGCGGTGCGCAAGTGGGAGCTGACCGACACCGGCCGGATGGCCGCGCCGCTGGTCACCTGGGCCACCCACGGCGAGCCGTTCGTCGCCGCGGTGGAGAACGGGCCGCTGGCGGCGACCCAGTTCCATCCGGAGAAATCCGGCGACGCCGGAGCACTGGTGCTGCGGAACTGGCTCGGCCGGCTGCGCTGAGCGCGACCCATCCCTGCTTCATCGAGTACGACGAATAAGGACTCCCATGCCCGGCTACCTCGAACTCCTCCCCGCCGTCGACGTCGCCGACGGCCAGGCCGTCCGGCTCGTCCAGGGCGCCGCGGGCTCGGAGACCTCCTACGGCGACCCGCTGGCCGCGGCCTTGGCCTGGCAGCAGGCCGGCGCCGAGTGGATCCACCTGGTCGACCTGGACGCCGCGTTCGGCCGCGGCTCCAACGCCGAGCTGCTGGCCGGCGTGGTCGGCGAGCTGGACGTGCGGGTCGAGCTCTCCGGCGGCATCCGCGACGACGCGTCGCTGACCCGCGCGCTGGCCACCGGCTGCGCGCGCGTCAACCTGGGCACCGCCGCCCTGGAGGCCCCGGAGTGGGTCCGCAAGGCGATCGGCGAGCACGGCGACAAGATCGCCGTCGGGCTGGACGTGCGCGGCACCACGCTGTCGGCGCGCGGCTGGACCCAGGACGGCGGCGAGCTGTTCGAGGTCCTGGAGCGCCTGGACGCCGACGGCTGCGCCCGCTACGTCGTCACCGACGTGCACCGCGACGGCACCCTCACCGGCCCGAACCTGGAGCTGCTGCGCAAGGTCTGCGACGCCACCGACAAGCCGGTCGTGGCCTCCGGCGGCGTCTCCTGCCTGGACGATCTGGCGGCCCTGGCCACACTGGTGCCGATCGGGGTCGAGGGCGCTATCGTCGGCAAGGCGCTCTACGCGGGCGCGTTCACGCTCGAAGCAGCCCTCGAACTCACCAGGAGCGCCTGAGAGATGAGCAACATCCAGCGGATCGGCGCCGGCGGGCCCTGGGAGGCCAAATACGGGTACTCCCGGGTGGTGGTGGCCGGCCCCCACGCCTGGGTGGCGGGGTGCACCGCCACCGTCGACGGCATGGTGCAGGGCAACGGCGACCCCTACACGCAGATGAAGATCTGCCTGGACATCGCGCGCAAAGCCCTGGAGGAGGCCGGGTTCGGACTGCGCGACGTGGTGCGCACCCGCTGGTACGTGGTGCACGCGCGGGACATCGACGACGTGGGCCGCGCGCACGGCGAGGTGTTCGGGGAGTTCCGCCCGGCCGCCACCGCCCTGGTGGTCTCCGGGCTCATCGATCCGGGGATGCTGGTCGAGGTCGAGCTCGACGCCTACCGGAGCGCACAGTGAGCGCCGCCGCCCCGAGCATGCTGGCCGTGCGCGTCATCCCGTGCCTGGACGTCGACGCCGGGCGCGTGGTGAAGGGCGTGAACTTCGAGAACCTGCGCGACGCCGGCGACCCGGTGGAGCTGGCCCGCGCCTACGACGCGGCCGGCGCGGACGAGCTGACGTTCCTGGACGTCACCGCCTCCTCCGACGCCCGCGCCACCGTCTACGACGTGGTGAGCCGCACCGCCGACCAGGTGTTCATCCCGCTCACGGTCGGCGGCGGCGTCCGATCCACCGACGACGTGGACCGGCTGCTGCGGGCCGGGGCGGACAAGGTCGGCGTGAACACCGCCGCGGTCACCCGCCCGGAGCTGATCAGCGAGATCGCCGACCGGTTCGGCAACCAGGTGCTGGTGCTGTCCCTGGACGCCCGCCGCAACCCCGAGGGCGTCCACACCGCGTCAGGCTACGAAGTCACCACGCACGGCGGCCGCCGCTCCACCGGCATCGACGCCGTGGAGTGGGCCGTCCGCGCCGCGGAGCTGGGGGCCGGCGAGATCCTGCTGAACTCCATCGACGCCGACGGCATGAAGCAGGGCTTCGACCTGGAGATGCTGGCCGCGGTCCGGGCCGCGGTGACGGTGCCGCTGATCGCCTCCGGCGGCGCGGGCGCGGCGGAGCACTTCGCCCCCGCGGTCGGTGCCGGCGCGGACGCGGTGCTGGCCGCCTCGGTGTTCCACTTCGGCGACGTCTCGATCGGCGAGGTCAAGGCCTGCCTGCGGGAGGCGGGGCACCCGGTGCGGTGAGGCCGGGAGGCCGCCGCGGCGCGGCGTGCATCTCAGGATGCACCCCGCCTACATCCCCGGATGCAGCCGCGGCGCCGCGGGTTTCGCCATCGCGGTGGACGACCGCGGCGCCGGCCTTCCGTAGCGTGGAGCCATGATCGAGGCAAGAAGCCTGACGAAACGCTACGGCGCCAAGGCCGCCGTGACCGACTTGTCCTTCACGGTGCGCCCGGGCGTGGTCACCGGGTTCCTGGGGCCGAACGGCGCCGGCAAGTCGACGACGATGCGGATGATCCTGGGCCTGGACCGGCCCACCTCCGGGACGGTGACCGTCAACGGCGCGGACTACGCCGCGCACAGCGCGCCGCTGCACGAGGTCGGCGCGCTGCTGGAGGCCAAGGCGATCCACACCGGCCGGACCGCGTACAACCACCTGCTCGCGCTGGCCGCGACCACCGGGATCCCGCGCTCGCGCGTGGACGAGGTGATCGACCTCGTCGGTCTGCGGGAGGTGGCGCGCAAACGCGCCGGCGGGTTCTCGCTGGGCATGGGGCAGCGGCTGGGGATCGCCAGCGCCCTGCTCGGCGATCCGGACACGCTGATCCTGGACGAGCCGGTGAACGGGCTGGACCCCGAGGGCATCCTGTGGATCAGGAACCTGCTCAAGGATCTGGCGGCCGAGGGCCGCACGGTGTTCGTCTCCAGCCACCTGATGAGCGAGATGGCGCTGACCGCCGAGCACCTGATCGTCATCGGCCAGGGCCGGCTGATCGCCGACACCTCCGTCGCGGAGTTCATCTCGCGGGCCTCCAGCGGCAGCGTGAAGGTGCGCAGCCCGCAGGCCGCCGAGCTCCGTGAGCTGCTGGCCGGGCCGGACGTCACCGTGTCCTCCGCCGACGAGGGCACCCTCACGGTCGAGGGGCTCAGCAGCGACCGGATCGGCGTCATCGCCGCCGAGAACCGGATCACGCTGTTCGAGCTCGCGCCGAAGGAAGCCTCGCTGGAGGAGGCGTTCATGGAGCTGACCGGCGACGCCGTCGAATACCGCGCCCCGGGCCAGAAGCCCGGAGCCGGAGCCGGATCCCCCACCGGAACCGGAGCCGCCGGGACCGCCGCCCAGACCGACACCGACGTCGAGGTGACCGCATGACCGCCGTCGCAGAGCCCGCCGGCCCCGCGCGCGGCGCCGCCCGCCGCCCCCACCCCGGCAAAGTCACCCAGACCCGGGTCCTCACCAGCGAGTGGATCAAGTTCCGCTCCCTGCGCTCCTCCTACTGGTCGCTGCTCGTCGGCTGCGGCGCCATGATCGGCCTGGGCCTGCTGTTCAGCATGGTGATCACCAGCAAGTGGGACACCATGTCCCCGCTGCGCCGCCGGGACTTCGACGCCATCACCGTCCCGCTGCGCGGCTACTTCCTCGGCCAGCTCGCGGTCGGCGTCCTCGGCGTCATGGTCGTCACCGGCGAATACTCCACCGGCATGATCCGCGCCAGCCTGTCCGCCGTCCCCAAACGGCTGCCGGTGCTGTGGGCGAAGGCCACGGTGTTCGCCGTCGCCGTGTGGCTCACCACGACCGCCACCGCCTTCGTGTGCTTCTTCATCGGCCAGGGGTTCTTCAGCGGCAAGCACATCCAAGCCGACCTCTCCACTCCCGGCGCCCTGCGGGTCGTGATCGGCACCGGGCTGTACCTGACCGTCGTCGGCCTGCTCGGCGTGGGCCTGGGCACCGTCATCCGCAGCACCGCCGGCGCCATCGCCGCGCTGTTCGCGACGCTGCTGGTGCTGCCGGTCCTCGGCGAGGTCTTGAACTTCACCTCCTGGGGCGACAAGGTCAATCCATACCTGCCGAGCAACGCCGGCCAGGCGCTGCTGGCGGTCCACACCGAGGCGTCCGGGCAGATGCGGCCCTGGCCCGGGTTCGCCCTGTTCGCCGGGTACGCGGTCGCGGTGCTGGCCGTGGCGGCGTACCTGCTGAAGAGACGAGACGCGTGAGACGCAAAGCTGTGAACCTTGAGGACCCCGGCACCCGCCGGGGTCCTCAAGGGGCGTTGGCGCGGGCCCAGCGGTGGGCGGCCGGGAAGACCACCTTCGCCGACGGGCTGTTCGTCGCCGCGATGCTCGTGCCGGCCGGGGCCCACGTCTACATCCACTCCGGCGCCAAGGCGGTGGCGTCGTGGTCGCTGCTGTTCGGCATGCTCCTGCCGCTGGTGCTGCGGCGGCGCTATCCGTTCACGGTCTTCGCGATCGTCGCGCTGTGCGGGCTGATCCAGTACCTGACCGCGCTGCTGATCCCCCTGGTGGACGTCAGCCTGCTGATCGCCCTCTACACGGTGGCCGCACACGCCGCCAAACGGTCCATCCTCGCCGCGGTCGCGGTGATGGAGCTCGGAGCGGCGATGGCGGCCACCGCGTCGTGGGCCGCCGCGAGCGGCGAGCTGCGGATCTTCATCTTCCTGTCCGGTATGGTCACCGCCGCGACCGTGCTCGGCATCAACACCCGCACCCGCCGGGCGTATCTGGCCTCCCTGGAGGAACGCGCCCGCCGCCTGGAGGTCGAACGCGACCAGCAGGCGCAGATCTCCGCCGCCGCCGAACGCGCCCTGATCGCCCGCGAAGTCCACGACGTCGTGACCCACAGCCTGTCGGTGATGGTCGCCCTGACCGACGGCGCGTCCTACGCGGTCCACACCGCGCCGGACCGCGCCGCCGAAGCGGTGGCGCGCGCCTCGGAGGTGGGGCGGCAGGCGATCACGGACATGCAGCGTGTGCTGGGCGCGCTGCGCGGATCGGCGTCCGGGACCACGGCCGAGCTGCATCCGCAGCCGGGGCTGGCGCAGCTGGACGCGCTGCTGTCGGAGGTCCGGGTCGCGGGGCTGCCGGTGGAGTCGGTGGTCCGGGGCGTGCGGCCGGAGCTGTCGTCGGGAGTGGAGCTGGCGGTGTTCCGGGTGGTGCAGGAAGCGCTGAACAACGCCCGTAAGCACGGCGGGCCCGGGGTGTCGGCGCGGGTGACTGTTGCCTACGGCGGGGAGGCGGTCGAGGTGACGGTGACCGACGACGGAGTCCCCGGCGCCGCGGCCGGCTCGGTGCCGGCCTTGGACGGCGGGCACGGGATCGCCGGGATGCGGGAGCGGGTGGCCGCGTTCGGCGGGCGGTTGGAGACCGGGCCGAGGGCGGCGGGACGGGGATGGCGGGTCCATGCATGGGTGCCGGTCACCGACGGTGCCGGGGCCGGAGTCGCCGCCGACGTCTGCGCGGCGGCGACACCGGCTCAGCTCGCCGACGCCGGCGCTCAGCCTTCGAAGCCCGACGCTGTGGGGACCCCGGCTCAGCTCGCCGACGCCGGCAGTCAGCCTTCGAAGCCTGGCGCTGCGGCCCCTGCCCGGCTCGCCGACGCCATCGGGCGCGCGACCACCCCCGCTCCGCCCCCGCATCCCGTCAGCCCCCTCGCCGAAAGCCGACCCGCATGATCAGCGTCCTGCTCGTCGACGACGCCCCCTTGCTGCGCATGGGTTTCCGCATGGTCCTGGAGGCGCAGCCCGACGTCGCGGTCGTCGGCGAGGCCGGCACCGGTGCCGAGGGCGTCAGCCGCGCCGCCGAGCTGCGCCCCGACGTCGTCCTGATGGACGTGCGCATGCCCGGCGTCGACGGCATCGAGGCCACCGCCCGCATCACCGCCGCCGGGCTGCCCTCCCGCGTGCTCATCCTCACCACCTTCGATCTCGACGAGTACGCCTTCGCGGCGCTGCGGGCCGGGGCCGCCGGGTTCCTGCTGAAGAACGCCCACCCCGCCGACCTCATCGCCGGGATCCGCACCGTGGCCGCCGGCGACGGCGTCGTCGCCCCGCGGGTCACCCGCCAGCTCATCGAGGCCTTCGTCCGTCAGGCGCCCGCGGCCTGCGACGCGCGGTCCGACGCGCGGCTGGACCGCCTCACCGACCGCGAACGGGAAGTACTCGTCGAGATCGCCCGCGGCCAGTCCAACGCCGAGATCGCCGACACCCTGCACCTGTCCGAGGCGACCGTGAAGACCCACGTCAGCCGCATCCTGCCGAAGCTCGAACTGCGGGACCGCGTGCAGGCGGTGGTGTACGCCTACGAAGCCGGGCTCGTCGTGGTCGGCTCCTGAACCGCCGGATCAGCGGGCGAGCTGCACGATCAGCAGTGCCGCCGAGCACGCCCCGAACAACGCGAACGCCGCCAGGCCTGAGGGGTCCCGGCGTCCCGGCGCGGCCAGCCGGAGCAGGTAGTACCCGCAGATCGCCGTGCTGAGCACCGCGCCGGCGACGCTCACCGGCCGGCCGAACAGGCCGATCGCCAGCAGCAGCGCCGTCAGCGCTTTGACCGGTGCGAACACGCGGCGGGCGACGGCGGGGGAGTGGCCGGTGAACCGCTCGAACAGCGGCATCGTGCGGCCGGTCCACAGGTTGATCGGGGCCATCACCCATTCGGCGATGAGCAGCAGCGACAAGACGATCGAGACGATCTGCACGGCCTGGACAGTAGGCCATGGTGCCGGTGGGGCACCAGAGGCGTCCGCCGAGCGCGCAACAATCCGGGGGTAACACCCGAGGTTGTGGAATGGGTTTTACCTCTCGGGACGTTGTCCGCCATTGTGTAGCCCGGGAGGGTGTCGGCTCGGGGGTTAGGGCGGTGGAGTTGAGTACGGAGAGTTTGCAGTCGGCTGCGCGCACGCAGAAGTCCATACTGAGGCGGGGATTAGGCCTGCTCGGCATCGGTATCCGCACCGAGCCCAAGGTCTTCGCGGCGGCGGTCACCGGCAGCGCCGTGTACGGCGTCATGACCGTCGGTTCGGCCTGGGCCGTGGGCTGGGCCACCGACCACGCGGTGCTGCCCGCGTTCCGGGACGGCAAGGTCCCCGCCGGCGCCACCGCCGCGGCCGGGCTGCTGATCCTCGGTGTCGCGCTGGCCAAGGTGCTCGGCATCATCGGCCGCCGGCTGCTGGCCGGCGTCATGCAGTTCCGGCTCCAGGCCCGCTACCGCCAAGCGGTCTCCGAGCGGTACCTCCAGCTGCCGCTGTCCTGGCACCGCCGCCACCCCACCGGCCAGCTGCTGTCCAACGCCGGCTCCGACGTGGACATGGCCTGGCAGTTCATCGCGCCGCTGCCGATGTCGCTGGGGGTGCTGATCATGATGGTCGCGGCCCTGGTCTCGATGGTGCTCACCGACCCGGTGCTGGCGATCGTCGGCTTCCTGCTGTTCCCGGCGATCATCGTGCTGAACACGGTCTACCAGCGGTTCGCCGCACCGCGCCTGGCCGCCGCGCAGGAGCAGCGGGCCGGCGTCGCGGAGATCGCGCACGAGTCGTTCGACGGCGGCCTGGTCGTGAAGACCCTGGGCCGGGAGGACATGGAGACGGTCCGCTTCGCGCGGGCCGCCGACCGGCTGCGGGACGCCAACATCGCCGCCGGCCGGGCCCGCGCCTTCTTCGACCCGGCGCTGGAGGCGGTGCCGAACCTCGGCGTGCTGACCGCGCTGCTGGTCGGCACGTCGCGGGTGGCCTCCGGCGCGATCCAGCCCGGGCAGGTCGTGCAGATCGCCTACCTGATCACGCTGCTCGCGTTCCCGCTGCGGGCCATCGGCTGGGTGCTCGGGGAGCTGCCGCGCGCCGTCGTCGGCTACGAGCGGGTCAAGGCGGTGCTCGACGCGCGCGGCGACATGGAGTTCGGGACCGTGCGCGCCGGCGACACCGCCACCGGCACCGCGAACCCCGACGGCACCGGGAACGCCGCCGCCACCGTCCGGTTCGACCACGTCGGCTTCGGCTACGACGGCCAGGCGATCCTCCAGGACGTCGACCTCACCCTGCGTCCCGGCGCCACGGTCGCCCTCGTCGGCCCGACCGGCGCGGGCAAGTCCACCCTGACCGCGCTGCTGGCCCGCCTCACCGACCCCACCTCCGGCACCGTGCGCCTGGACGGCACCGACGTCCGCGACTTCGCCCGCGGCGAGATCCCGGCACAGGTCGCGCTCGTCCCGCAGCAGACGTTCCTGTTCCAGGACAGCATCCGCGACAACGTCCGCCTGGACGGCGACGCCGACGACGAACAGATCTGGGCCGCGCTGCGCCTGGCGCAGGCCGAGCGGTTCGTCAAACGGCTGCCCGAAGGCCTGGACACGGTCATCGGCGAACGCGGGGCGACGCTCTCCGGCGGCCAGCGGCAGCGGCTGGCGCTGGCCAGGGCCCTGATCCGGCGGCCGCGCCTGCTGATCCTGGACGACTGCACGGCCAGCGTCGACCCGCAGGTGGAAGCGGCGATCCTGAGCGGCCTGCGGGAGGCCGCCGGCGAGGGCACGCTGGCCTCCACGGTGCTGGTCGTCGCCTACCGCAAGGCCACGATCGCGCTCGCCGACGAGGTCGTGTACCTGGAGCAGGGCCGCATCAAGGACCAGGGCACGCACCTGGAGCTGGTCGAGCGCTGCGACGGCTACCGGGACCTGATCACCGCCTACGAACGCGACCACGACGAGCGCGCGGACGCCGCCGCCGACGAGGACGACGGCGACCCCGGCG
>JABFXP010000572.1 GCA_013361685.1 Catenulispora sp. | reverse complement strand
ACCGCCGGCGCAGCACCCTGACCCGACCGCCCTGGGGACTCGCGCTGTTCCCCGAGGGAACTGAGGTCCCCGCTGGAGGCGCCGGCCGTTCACAGGCTTTTGACCTTGCCTTTGGCCTTTGCCTGAAACCCAACCCCCTCACAAACCCCCAGCCGAAGAGACCCCACGCAACCACGGGCCCGTGCACACCCCAACCACCAGCCAACATCCGAACCCACGCCCCCGAACCCCGAACCCGCCGTCACCTTTGGCGAAGCCCGTAATGCCCTTCACCCACCACCAACCGCAACCCGCCCCACCAACAAACACCCGATCAACCCTGGGCACGCAATCGACCAGACAACCTCCGGTCAAGACCCGCCCCGCACCCGCGCCGCCTGCCGCACCCGCGCCGCCTGCCGCGCCAGGTGATCCCGCTCCGGCACGCTGGTCGCCGCCCGCGAAGCCTCCGCATACAAATCAGCAGCCCGACCCAGCTCTCCGCCCCGCTCGCGCAGATACGCCGCCACCGCCGCGTAGCGCGGCACGTCCGGCGCCACCTCGCCGAGCGCCTTGAGCCCGGCCTGCGCCCCGTCGGCCTCCCCGACGGCGACCGCGCGGTTGAGACGCACCACCGGGCTGTCGGCGAGGGCCAGCAGTTCGTCGTACCACTCCACGATCTGCACCCAGTCCGTCTCAGCAGCCTGACGCGCATCCGCATGCAGAGCCGCGATCGCCGCCTGAGCCTGGTACTCGCCCAGCCGGTCGCGGGCCAGGGCGGCCTGCAGGATGGCCACGCCTTCGGCGATCAGCGCGGTGTCCCAGCGTGTGCGGTCCTGGTCGGCCAGCGGGATGAGGTGGCCGTCGGCGCCGGTGCGGGAGGCGCGGCGGGCGTGGTGCAGCAGCATGAGGGCCAACAGGCCGGCCACTTCGGGGTCGCCGTCGGTGAGGGCAGCGAGCTGGCGCGTCAGGCGGATCGCCTCGGCGGCCAGGTCCAGATCCCCGCCATAGCCCTCGTTGAAGACCAGGTACAGCACCCGCAGGACGGTGGTCAGGTCGCCGGGCTGATCCAGCGGCAGCCCTTCGATGCGGCGTTTGGCCCGGACGATGCGCTGGGCCATCGTCGCTTCGGGGACCAGGCACGCCTGGGCGATCTGCCGGGTGGTGAGGCCGCCGACGGCGCGCAGGGTGAGGGCGACGGCGGCTGCGGACGGCAGAGTCGGGTGGGCGCACAGGAAGTACAGCCGCAGGGTGTCGTCCGCGGCCGGCACGACACCGGCCGGCGGTTCGGCGTCCACGACCAGTTCGCGCCGCTGGCGCGCGGCCTCGGAGCGGGCGGCGTCGACGAACTTGTGCCAGGCGGCGGTGACCAGCCAGGCCTTCGGGTCCCGCGGCGGGTCGTCCGGCCAGGTCTGCAGAGCCCGGATCAGCGCCTCCTGGACGGCGTCCTCGGCCGAGGCGAAGTCCGCCCCGCGCCGGACGAGGACGCCGATCACGGCCGGAACCAGGTCCCGCAGCTGCGCGTCGTCGTATTCCGGCAGCCGCGCCTGGTCGTTCGCCGGCACCCGCACCCCTCCGTCGTCGTCGTTCACTCGGCGGTCTTGGGCGCCTCGGCCCCCATGAAGGGACGCACCTCCAGCCACTCGTGCAGCGGCTCGCCGCCGGGCCCGGGCGCCGCGGACAGTTCCCCGGCCACCTCGACGGCACGGTCCCAGGACTCGACGTCGATGATGTACCAGCCGGCGATCAGGTCCTTGGTCTCGGCGAACGGGCCGTCGGTGACGGGGGGCTCGCCCTGGCCGCCGTAGCGGATGAACGCGCCGGACGGCAGCAGGCCCTGCACGTCGACGAACTCGCCGCTCTCCTTCAGCCGGGCGCCGAAGTCGTTCATGTACTGCACGTGCGCGTCGACTTCCTCGGGGGTCCACTGGTCCATCGGCGGGTAGTCGACGGTCGGGGTCGGGCCGCCCTGGTAGTGCTTGAGGATCAGGTACTTCATGGTGATTTCCCTTGTCTATGAGTGCCTATGAGTGATGGATTGAAATGATCGAGTGATCAAGCGCCGAGATTCTCGTCCAGTTCGACGATGATCCCTTCGGGGCCGCGCAGGAAGCACATGAGGTAGCCCTGGAAGCTCTCGACCGTCCCGACCGTGTCGTAGCCCTTGGCGCGCAGGTCGGTGAGCAGGTCCTGAAGCCCCTCCACCTCGAAGCAGATGTGGATCAGACCGAGCCGGTTCGCCGCCGGGGCGTGCGGGCCCAGCTCGTCCGGGCAGGCCAGGTGCTTGACCAGCTCGACCTGGCTGTGGCCGTCGGGGGTGCGGACGAACACGACCTCGGACATGGGCTCGTCCAGCCCGATGACCCGGCCGACCATCTCCCCGCCGACCTTCGCCTCGCCGACCTGCTCCATCCCGAGCGCGAAGAAGAACTCCTTCGCGGCGTCCAGGTCTTCGACGTTGATGCTCACGTGGTCCATGCGCCGGATCTTCGCCATGGCAGCTCTCCTCGGTGTCTCGGTCTCCCACCGCGGCTCGCGGTGTCTCGCAGGCCCGGTGTGGCCCGCTTCTGCCCCTGGGACGGAGCCGGTCCGGCGTTCTCGACACCGCACGCGGACTATTTTTCAAGAATCTTGGCGACTTCTCTCGCGGTCACCGTCCGTACAGCGCTCACTCGGCAAGAGCGGCAGCGCCGGTAGGTCGGCACAGCGTCATCCGCCTGGCCGAACGGCTGCTCTGTCCGGGTTATTCGGCGGCCCCGTCTCGGCGCGGTGTCGATGCGGTGACCCTCGGACGACATATCAATTCAGGCATTCGGCATATCTGCGGACGGATGCATATGAGCGGTGAGTGGAGAAGGCGGCTGGTCGTGGCGACCGCCGCTTTAGCGTCGGCTTTCGCCTTGATCGCGCCGACGGCGTTCGGCGCGGACAAGAACGCCTCGCTGTCCCTGTCCAAGGAGGTGTTCCAGCCGGGCACCACGACTCCCGTCACGGCACCGCTCCAGCCCGGCGAGCAGTTCGACTATCGGATCACCGCATCGTGCTCCGGGCTGACCGAGGGCTGCATCAACGCCAAGACCGTCGATGTGATCCCGGCCGGTGTCACCATCGAGGTGCCGCCGTCGCAGCCGCCGCTGTACACCGTGGACTACGACGCCGGTACTCGAACCCTGACGGTCACCTACACCAGCGATCTGCCTTCGCCGCCGAATCCGCCGGGCTCGCAGGGCTTGCCGGCCGGCGCGGTGCGGGACCTGACGATCCGTGGCACGGTCGCCTCCGGAGCCACCGACGGCGAGACGATCACCAACACCGCGACCGTCACCGCCGACAACGCCGATCCCGCTGAAGGCTCTACGGACATCACCGTCACTGTGCCTTCGGTGGTGATTCCGGTCGCGACCAAGGACCTGTCGCCGACCTCCGTCGTCGCACAGTCGCATGCCGGAGCGACGATCACTCTCGGCGTGCAGAACCAGTCCAGCGGTACCGCGAAGGTGACGTCGCTGACGGTCGGCGATCACACGGCGGCCACCTGGGACGACTGGAACCTGACCGGTGTCGGCCCGGTGACGGAGTTCCCGGCCGGGGCGAACCAGGTGGCGGTCTCGGTGTGTCCGCAGCCGACGCCCTGCAGCCGGCAGCAGATGGTCACCGGTCCGCCGCAGTCCGGGCCGGCGCTCACGCTTCCCGCAGGCGTCAACCCGCTGAATGTGACCGGTGTCGGCTTCATCTTCTCCAACTCCGCCGGTACTCCGCTGGTCAACGGCGGGTCGGCGGGCAGCGTCGAGCTCCAGGTCAGGCTGCGCGACACGGTTCGCTCCACCGGGCAGCCGCTGAACCCGGCGACGACTCTGACCCAGAGCAACTGTGCGACTCCTTCGGCCAAGGACTCGTCCGGTAAGACGACCACGGGCGCCGACGCCTGCGCGCCGTACTCGATCCTGTCGGCCATTCCGCAGATCGGCGGCTCCAAGCAGTTCTTCGCGGACAACGCCGGGACGTACACGCCGAACGGCTATGCGGTGGCGGGTCAGAATTCCGGGGTCACCGCTTTGGTGACGGCGACCAACACCTCGCAGTTTGCGGTGACGACGATGACGCTCACCGAACCGTCCGCCTCCGCGCCGTCCGCGTTGACCGGGATCGACGTCACCGGCGCGCAGCTGACCTTCCCTGAGGGGGCGACCTCTGCCACCGGTGAATTCGTGTGCAGCGACGGTTCGACCAAGCCCTTCACGCTGACGGCGCCGCCGACCACGGTCACCGTGAACTCCTCCGGCTGCCCGGCCGGGACGAAGCCCACGAAGGTGGACGTCACCTTCTCCGGGTCCATGCCGCCGGAGTCCAGCGCGACGATGGGCGTCCACGGCACGCTGAACGACACCGTCACGGCCGGGACCGTGTTCACCAACTGCGCTGACGCCTCGGTCGGCGGCGGCCCCGGCGGCACCGCGAGCGGCAGTGCCTGCGCGGAGGTCACCGTCGAGGCGCCGAATCCCTCGATCAACGGATCGAAGTCCGGTTCGAGCACGGAGACCGGCGGCCAGTTGGTGCCGGGCCAGCCGTACACGTTCACGTCGCAGGCCACGAACAACGGCAACCTGCCGATGACCGCGTTCACGCTGACCGATCCGGACCCCGCGCTGACCGGGACGAGCAATCCGTTCACGTGGCTGAAGCTGCTGTCGGCGACCATCACCACCAGCCCGGCGAGCCTGGCCTCTGATTTCGTGCTGGAGGTGGACGAGGGCGGGACCTGGAAGACTTATGACGCCTCGAACACGGCGCTGCTCACGGCGGCCACCGGAGTCCGGGCCCGTCTGGTCTCGGGCGCGGTGCAGCCCACCAACACGGTGACGCTCAGCGTCACCACCACGCCCCGGGCGACCACGCCGCCCGGTGCTCAGATCACCAACTGCATGTCCGCGCAGGGGACGACGGCCGCCGGCACCGGCAACTCCGGCAGCATCTGCTCCGGCACCCAGACGGTCACGCCTCCGGCCGCCGCCGGGCAGGTCGCCAAGGACATCGTGCCGGGGACGCTGCCGCGTTCCATCGCCGGCGTGCCGCCGCACACCGCGCAGGTGAAGATCCGCGCCGCGAACATCGGCAACATCCCGATGGACCGGATCGTCATCACCGATCCCGACCAGAGCCAGGCCGATCCGACGGCGTTCTTCGACAGTGTGGACCTGGTCGGCCTGGACGGCGTCAGCTTCCCGCCGGGTGCGGACCGGGTGCAGGTCGATGCGTGTACGAGCTTTGCGAACTGTGCCGCGGGGACATACATCGACGGGACGCCGGGCTCGACTCCGGTGCTGCCGGCCGGGGTGACTCCGGGATCGGTGACCGGGCTGCGGTTCACGTTCACCAACTCCACGGCGGCTGCCGGACAGTACCTGCTGACCCCGGGCAGCAACTACCCGACTGACGGACCGTGCCCCAACGGCACGGTCTGCTTCACGGTCGCACCGCGTGTGAACCTGCGTTCCAACCCCGCGCAGCCGATCCCGGACACCGTTCCCAACATCACCGCCGCTTCTGGAAGCGATGTTCTGACCGGCGGGACGCCGGCGCCGTTCGGCACCGCTCCGGCAGAGCTGGTCGTCACGCCCGGCAGCATCGAACTGGGGACGCAGAAGTCTGCCGCGCCGACTTCGGTGGCCCCGGGCACGCCGATCCTGTACAGCCTGAAGACGACGAACACCGGCACCGGCGCGGTGCCCGCATTGCTGGTCACCGAACCGATCCCGCCGGGGCTGGTGTTCGACCCGACCTTCGCCGGCGACAACGGCCAGCCCTACACGATGACCTCTACCGTCCCGGCCGGGACCCCGCCGGTCCCGACGCCGGTGTTCACCCCCATCGCCAACACGAGGACCCACACAGTCACCTCGCTGCGATGGCAGTTCCCTGCGGACTTCCAGTTCCTGCCGGGATCGACCGTCACGCTGTCGTTCCAGGCGACGCTGGCAGCGGGCACGGCTGCTGACACCGTGGTCGACAACACGTTCGGGGCGGGCACCAGTGATGCGGACAGCAAGGCGAAGCTGACGTGCCAGAACGGCGCCACTCCGGACCCGACGCTGGGCTGCACAGCCTCCGCTCAGGTCACGGCCCGCGCGGGGAACGCCCTCGACGCGCAGAAGTGGGTGCACGGCGACGACTCGCTCGGTCTGGTCAACGTCCGCACGGGCAAACCGGTGCCGATCGACGATCCGACCTGCCCGGTGCTCATGGACGGGGACGACCACTACACCCGCTACCCGTGCGTCGCCCGCGTGCTGGCCGGTCAGCGCTTCGACTTCCTTCTCGCCTTCACCAACGTCGGCACCACCGATGCGACTCAGACCCGGCTCGTCGACGACCTGCCGAAGGTCGGGGACACGGGCGTCATCGTGCCGGGCGGGCGCGACACGCAATGGCTGCCGCGTCCGACGCTGGCCGCCGCGCCGAGCCTCGGCGCCGGACAGCCCGGCACGCTGACGTCCGCGTACTCGCCCACTTCGCCGGGCTGCACCCTGGACTTGCAGCCCGACCCGTCGGCGTGTCCGGCCACGGCCTGGCACCGCCCGTTCGATCCGAACGCCGAATCGCTGCGGGAGTACATCGATTTCTCCCCCGCCCTGCCGCCGGGAAGCAGCACGCTGCTGCACATCCCCATGCTCGCCCCGGCCGATCTGACCGGGCTGGACGCGAACCCGGTCGCGTGGAACTCCTTCGGCCACACCGACTTCTTCACCAACGGCGGCACCACGACCCAGCTGCCCGCAGTCGAACCCGTCAAAGTCGGCATCGCCATGCCGTTCGGCAACCTGGCGATCACCAAGGAAGTGGCCGGACCGCTGCCGCCGGGCTCGAAGGTCGGTCCGTTCACGGTGGCGTACTCCTGCGCGGTGACGAAGGCCGACGGCACCAGCGAGGTCGTGGCCACCGACAGCGGCACGCTGAAAGACGGGCAGACGCTCACCGGCAAGCACATCCCGGCCGGCGCGGTGTGCACGATCAGCGAGACCGACGCGGCCGGTGCACAGAGCACACTGCCCGGGCCGGTCACGATCCCGGCCGGCGACGGAACCACCGCGATGACGGCTGCCGCGACGGTCACCAACACGTTCGCGGCGCCGCGCCTGGTCGTGGTGAAGCACGTGACCGGCTCCGGAGCGCCGAACGGCGTGACGTACCCGGTGAAGGTGGATTGCACGCTGGACGGCAAGGAAGTCGGCGGCTATCCGAAGACCGTCGCTCTCGCCGACGGCCAACCGCTGGTGCTCACCGATGTCCCGGTCGGCGCGACCTGCACGGCGATCGAAACCGACACCCACGGGGCCGCCAAGACGGCCATCGCCTACTCCGACGGAGTGAACGCGGTGATCCACGTCGGCAAGGACGCGACGATCACGGTGACGAACTCCTTCGTCGCACCGACGCCGGCGCCGCCGGGTCCCCGGCCGGCACCCCCGGCACCCCCGGTGCCGAAGCCCGCCCCGCATCGCTTGCCCGCGACCGGTGCCGCGTTGGTCTTCCCGGTGGCGGTCGCGGTTCTGGCGATCGTCAGCGGCGGCGTGCTGCTGGTGGCTGTCCGCGGTCGGCGGCGGGAACGTCAGCAGCTCTGAGCGGCGACGGGGACGCTGACAGCGCAGGCGTGGGCTCGGCTGTTTCGGCAGCCGGGCCTGTCTGCTGTTTTTCGGGGTGTTCGGCCCTGCCGGGGGCGAGATCGGGTGCGCCCGGGAGCGGCAGATCGCGGGCATGCCTGCGGGCCCGGCTGCGTCGGCGGGCGGGAGGCACTGCTGTTCGTGGTGTCAGCCCTCGTAACGAGCGTGTTGGCTGTTTACGCGTGCTCGGCGTAGACCCAGCGGCCACAGTGGCCGGCGCGGACGGCGAGGACGGCGCGGCCGGACTCGGTCACGGCGGTTTGGCCGACCTCGCCCAGGCGGCAGAAGGAGCCGGCGCGTACGTGGTGCCGATCCGGGGTGCGCGGCAGGGGGACGTGCGGCGGTTCGGCGGGGGTGAGGCGCTGGGGTTCGTGGACGCGCGCTGCGGGGACGGTGGAGGGCCCGGGCTCGTCGGTCTCGGTGTCGCGGGCTTGCGCCCGGCGCCCGACGCGGAGCCTCAACTTCATCACGTTCTCCTGATCGTCCGGTCGGGCCGCGGCGGTGTGCGGCCCTTGGAGCCATTGGATCAGCAGCGGTATTTGTTAGGACGAAGCGGCGTGGCCGGTCGGGGCGTGTTCACTCGTATGGCGCTGCCGGACTCCTCGGAACCGGATCAGCGTACGAAGAGGATTTCGACCTTGGTCCGCGGGTGCTGGGCGGCGAAGTCCTCGAGTTTCGCCGCCAGCACTTTGTCCGCGACGACGATCCGGACCGGGACCTTGTTCGAGGTGATGATGTGTTCGAGGATCTTCAGGCTCGCCTTGGACTGCGGGGACCATTCGCCCTTCGCCGGCAGGTTGGTCAGGCCGTAGAGGTCGGTGGTGCGGTTGATCTGGCCGCTGACCGAGTGCAGGTTGCGGTTCGCGATGCCGGCCAGCAGTGACATGTTGAGGTTCAAGACGCCGTAGGCGGAGGACGCGACGATCGTGGGTCTGCCGTCGGTGTAGACGCCGGCGCGGTCCTGGGCGCGGAGCTGGTGGCCGTAGTCGGCGATGAAGGTGCGGCCGCTGGTCCACAGTTGGGCCCAGGTGGTGTCGGTGCCGGGCTGGAACCGCGGCCAGTTGATGTACGGCGGGGCGAAAGCCACGGCGCCCGCGGCCAGAACGGCGGTGACGGCGGCGATCGCGGTCTCGGCCTGGCGGATGGGCCACCACAGCTTGGTCCGCTTGCGCGCCGCGGGCCGGGTCCGGGGCGCGGGCCACAGGGTCGCCAGGCCGCCGAGGCCGACCAGGCACATCAGCACGAGGCCGTTGAGCGACTTCTCGACGTAGTAGCGGGTCGAACTGTGGTGCGCGAGGTAGAACTGCAGGGCGATCTGCGTGCCGCCGGTCGCCGCGAGGGCGCCGAGCGCGGCCTTGGCATGCGGCAGGCGGCGGGTCGCCGGGTTCGCCAGGGCGATCGCGGCGGCCGCGGCGGCGGTCAGCACGACGTGCCAGGGCAGGGCGATGATGAAGCCGTCGGTGTGGAACCGCGTTCCGATGCTGAGGCCGGAGACGGCGAGCAGCGGAGTGACGACGAGTACTGCGATCCCCGCCACGCCGATGAGCAGGAAGAGGAGACGCTTGCTGCGGCGCTTGAGGAGCCTGTGGCGGTAGACGACGAGCGCGGCCACGAGCACGAACGTGATGTGGGGGATCAGCAGGGGATGGCCGAAGGCCACGGCGACGAACGCACTGCCGGCGAACAGTGCCTGCTCCCAGATGTTCCGCGGCGGCCGCAGGATCACGGCCATGCCCGCGACGAGGAACACCGAGGCGAAGACGACGCTGTCGAAGCCCTGCCACACGTAGCTGAGGAAGTAGCCGGTGGCGAGGAACGCCCCGACGCCGGCCGTGATGAACACCGAGGGAAGGCGCAGCCGGTCGCCGACCGTCGGGCCGGCCATGCGGCGGGCCGCCCAGGCCGTGATCAGCACGAGGAGGCCGAACGAGATCAGGGTGTACCAGTAGTAGCGCACGAACTCGTCGAGCGGGGCGCCCGGCGTGGCGTCACCGTGGACGAAGCAATCGACGATCGCGTAGACCATCTGCATGCCGGAGGGGTAGCTCCGCGTGCCCGGCAGCGCCTGCGCGCTGATGCGGTCGAAGTGCGCGAAGGCGTAGGAGTGCCCGGACCGGACGGCGTCGAACATGGCGAACTGCCGCAGCCGGTCGCCGAGCAGCGCCGAGTAGTCGAACCGCTTCCAGAAGTCGCCCCGCAGAGTCGGCCACGCCGCGATGAGGACGGCGGCTCCGCCGCTGAGCAGCGCGATGCCGTCCGCGGCGGCGAAGCGCATCGGCAGCCGGAACCGGCGCCGAGTCGCCGAGGCCACGAGCACCAGCGTGCTGAGGGCGGATCCGCCGACCGCGACCGGTTCCAAGCCCCACGGCCAGTAGCTGATGACGAGGCCGCCGACCACTCCGCATCCCGCGAGCAGGACGACGGCGGCGACGACGCGGTCCAGGACGGTGGAGCCGTAGCGGTTGAGGGCGGCGGTGCCGAGGACGATGAGGAGGAGGGTGGCGAGATCGAGGTGCGCGGCGTGGGCTGCGATCGCAAAGAGCCAGGCTGCTGCGATGGCGGCTGTGGTGCGGGTCGGGCGGGAGGTGGTGATGGCGGCCAGGGGGAGATGGGGGAGGCGAGGGTGACGGGGGAGGCGGGGGAGGCGCAGGCCTGGTGCGGGGCGCCGGTTGTGCGTGCCGCGGTCGGTGATCGGCGGTTCGGCGGGGGCTTCTTCAGCTCCGGCTGCCACGTCGTCGGCGACCGCTGTCGATGAGCCGGCCGCGGCGGGGGGCGCCGCGGCCGGGTTCTGCTCGTGCACCGTTAGGAGCCGGTGTGGGAGGTGGAGGTGGATGTTCCGGGCGTCGGCGTCGGCGTCGGTGACGGTGTCGGCGATGCCGGGGTGCTGCTTGGTGTCGTCGGCGACGGGGTTCGGGTCGGACGCGGTGGGTTCTGCGTCCAGCTGGTGAGCGGCGGGGCCGGTGACAGGGTGCTGCTAGGCGTGCTCGACGGGCTGGTGCTCGACGGGGACGTCGGGCGGCTTGAGCTCCACGGCGTGGAGGGGATGCTGCTGCTCCACGGCGTCGAGGGCAGGCTGCTGCTTGGTGTGGACGGCGGGCTGCTGGTCGGTGTGGTGGGGGGAGTGGTGCCGGTGGGCACGCCGCTGGGTACGCCGGTCGGCCAGGGGATGCTGCTCGGAGCGGTGGTCGGGATCCCGGTCGGCAGACCCGTCGGCACGCCGGTGGGGAGGCCTGTCGGCAAACCGGTGGGCAGGCCTGTTGGGAGGCCGGTCGGGAAGCACGTCATGACGCTGGTGGGGACTCCGGTCGGGAC
>JABFXP010000441.1 GCA_013361685.1 Catenulispora sp. | reverse complement strand
GCTGATCAGTGCTGATCAGCGCTGGTCCGTGATGGGGCGATGAGGCGAAGGAGGCCGAGGATGGCGCGCGCGCTGATCGTGGTCGACGTGCAGAACGACTTCTGCGAGGGCGGCTCCCTGCCGGTCTCGGGCGGCGCGGCGGTGGCCGCGGGCGTGACGCGGCTGCTGTCCGGTCCGGACCGCGGCGGGTTCGACCAGGTGGTCGCCACGCGGGACTGGCACACCGATCCGGGCGCGCACTTCGCGGCCGACCCGGACTACGTCACCAGTTGGCCGGTGCACTGCGTGGCCGGGACGAAGGGCGCCGATTTCCATCCGGACTTCGACCGCTCCGGAGTCGACGAGGTGTTCTCCAAGGGTGCCTTCGCCGCCGCGTACAGCGGTTTCGAGGCGGTGGACGGCGCCGACACGCGGCTGGGCGACTGGCTGCGGGAGCGCGGGGTGGACGAGGTGGACGTGGTGGGGATCGCCACCGACCACTGCGTGCGCGCCACCGCGCTGGACGCGGTGGAGCAGGGCTTCCGCACGCGACTGCTGACCGACCTGGCGGCCGGGGTGGCCGAGGCGTCGACGACCGCGGCGCTCGCCGAGATGCGTGCGGCCGGGGTGGAGCTCGGCACGGCGGCGGGCGAGTAGGCCGACGGCGCTCTCCGCCGTCCGGAGCCGCCGTCGGCCGGAATCGGTTGGCGGCGGCGCCCTCGGGGCGGGCACCATGGCGGTCGTGTCGGAGAAGCCGGGGATCCTCGAACTCAAGACCCGGATAAGCCGGGTCCACGCCGAGGGGCGCGAGTACCGGGTGATCCGGCCGGCGCAGCCCGCCTCGCGTCTGGTCTTGTTCGATCAGGACCACTGGCTCAACGGTTACGCGGACCGGGCGGCGATCGACCAGTTGGGGACGTTGTGGGCGCTGGCGTCCGGCTCACCGAGGTCGCTGATCTATGTGCCGATGCGGCAGAACAAGACGCCGTACGACGAAGGACGCAAGCTCGACCTGGTCCTGGCGCACCATTCGCTCCAGTTCCGGCCGGCGCGGTGGCCGGGTGTGCGGGGCAAGCTCGGGACGGGTGCGCAGCACACGGTGCGGATTCCCGACCCCGGGACGCCCAAGCTCGACTATTCCGAGTACCGCCACCGCGAACACCGCGATGTCTTGTTCTTCGACAACGCCGCCGACACGCTGTTCGTCGCGGGGAGCCGGGAGTCGTTCTACCGCGCGGCGGTGGATCTCAGGAAGCTGTCGGCGGACACGGCCATCGATGACAAGCCGCCGCTGCACGCCTGCGCCGAGATCGGGTCGGGCCGCTGGTCCGCGTCCTTCGGCAGCCGGACCCGGCACGGCACACCGGATCTGCTGCACATCCAGTACGAGGCCGCCGACTGGTGAGGCGCTCGACCGGCTACCGCATCCGCCGTCGCTTGAGCCGCGTCCAGTACACGAGGGCCACCACCAGCAGCACCACGACCATCCCGCCGAGGTATCCCTCGGAGGTGCCGTCGAGCACGTTCATCTTGGTCGGCACGGTGATTCGCGCGGCGAGCTTGTCCTCGCGGTCGTGCACCGACTGGAGCAGCAGGTAGGCCAGCGGCACGATCCCGATCGCGGAGATCGCCAGCACCGCCAGCAGGTGGCCGGCGCGAGCCGCCGGGCCGGACTTCACCACGACCTTCGGCGCCTGCTTCTTCGGGCCGCGCAACGCGTTGTCGTAGCCGCCTCGGGCCTGCTCGGCGGGGGCGTCGTCCGCTTTCGGGCCGGTGGTGATCTCGGGGCCGTCGAACGGCTTGCCGTCCGGCCGCAGCAGGCGGATCCGCAGCGACTGGCTCGTGGCGGCCACCTGGGCGGGGGTGCGGCTCGGGGCGGCCTGCGGCACGCCGGGCCCGGACAGGGAGATGCCCATGCCGGCGGGGCCGACGATCGGCGGGGGCGGAAAGCCGGGGGCGGCCACGCTCTGCACCGGCGCGGGCTGCGGCACGACCTGCGGGGCGTCGAAACTCAGCTCGGACATCGACGGCGGGGTGGGGAACGCCGGGGCCTGGCGTTCCGGCTCCGGCTCCGGGGGGAAGGACGGGGACGGCGCCCCGGACGCCGGGCGCGGCGTGGACAGCGCAGGGCTCTGCGATTCGGACTCGGACTCGTCGTACTCCGGCGGCAGCAGATCGTCGAAGTTCACGTCGGCCAGTGACGGTGCGGGGAACGCGGCGGTCTTGGTCTGTCCGGACTGACCGGCCTGAGCAGCCTGACCGCCCGGCGCCGACTGCGTCTCGTGGCCCGCTTCCTTCGCCTCAGCCTCACCGACGCCGCCCGGCATCGGCTTGCTGGTCCCCGCCACCCACTTCGAACCATCCCAATACCGGATGTATCCGGGAACCGAGGGATCAGGGTAATAACCGGGACGCGGTGAACTCTCCACGATCGCCGAGCCTAGAACAACCGGCTCCAAAGCTGCACCGGTGCCGGGATTCGTTACGCAACCTTGGGGAATCCCGGCACCGGAGCTATGACCAACCAGTACTACCTGCGTCTACGACAACTGCAGGACTTGACTACAGGTTGCCGCGACGCTCCTGCTCGCGCTCGATGGCCTCGAACAGGGCCTTGAAGTTGCCCTTGCCGAAGCCCTGGCTGCCGTGCCGCTCGATCAGCTCGAAGAACACGGTCGGACGGTCCTGCACCGGCTTGGTGAAGATCTGGAGCAGGTAGCCCTCTTCGTCGCGGTCGACCAGGATCTTCCGCTTCTGCAGTTCCTCGACCGGCACGCGGACGGTGCCGATGCGCTCGCGCAGCTCGTCGTCCTCGTAGTAGGAGTCCGGGGTGTCCAGGAACTCCACGCCCGCGGCGCGCATCGCGTCCACGGTGGCCAGGATGTCGCCGGTGTTCAGCGCGATGTGCTGCACGCCGGGGCCGCCGTAGAACTC
>JABFXP010000416.1 GCA_013361685.1 Catenulispora sp. | reverse complement strand
GGCCCGGCCCAGCGGCCGGCCGTCTCGTGCAGCCGGTCCTCGCGCTCGCGCACGGCGGTGGCCAGCCCGTCGACGACGTCGTCGAACACCGCGGCGGGCGCGGCGGCGCGCCGGGGCCGCAGGTACAGCGTCTCGCCGTCCTGGATGCGCGACTCGGCCAGCGTGCGGGCCTCCGGCAGCGGCGGGCCGCCGAGGCGTTGCAGCACCCAGCCGTCGTGGGCCAGACCCTGATCGGCCAGGTCGGGCCCGGCGAAGCTCAATACCGCTGGTAGGAAGTCCGCCAGCGGGACCGCCGTCGGCAGCGCCAGTTCCAGCACATTGGCCGGGGTCGCGATGGACAACCGGCACAAGTCGGCCTCAGGCAGCGTGGCACGATTGCTCAACGTCCCGTTCTTCTTCCTTTGCGCGTGGTCCTGTCCGGTGATCGACTATTCCGGGTCGTGCGGACCGACCGCCAGGGGAAGCAGAGCGAACGTTGAGCATCCGTGAATTCCGGCCAGTGCCACGCCGCGCCGCACCGCCGTTCCCTCAAGGCGAGATCGCCTTCCAGGAGCCGCCGGCCATCCCGGAGCCGGTGGCCGGCGGTCTGGGCCAGGCGGTGATGGCGCTGCCGATGGCCGCCAGCAGCGGCGCGATGGCGATGATGTTCCTGCAGCCGGGCGCCCGGGCCACCAACTACCTGGCCGGCGGCATGATGGCGGTGTCCTCGCTGGGCATGGTCGGCATGCAGATGGGCCGCGGCGGCGGCGACAAGAAGAACAAGCTGGCCGGCGACCGCCGCGACTACCTGCGGCACCTGGACCAGAACCGGCGCCTGGTGCGCCGGCACATCGACGCCCAGATCAAGGCCCTGACATGGCGGCACCCGGATCCGGCGGCGCTGTGGTCGACCGCGATGAGCGGCCGGCTGTGGGAGCGCGGTCCGGCCGACCGGGACTTCGCCGAAGTGCGCCTGGCCACCGGGCCGATGGCGCTGGCGGTGCGGCTCGCGCCCCCGCAGACCAAGCCGATCGAGGATCTGGACCCGGTCTCGGCCAACGCGCTGCGCCGGTTCCTCCAGGCTTACAAGACCATCCCGGACCTGCCGATCGCGGCCAACCTGCGGGCCTTCGCCCGGGTCGCGTTCGACGGCGACGGCCCGGCCGCGCGGGCCGTGGCGCGGGCGCTGCTCACCCAGCTCGCGGTGTTCCACAGCCCGGAAGACCTGCGCATCGCAGTGCACTGCGGCGACAACACGCGGGAGCGCTGGGAGTGGGTCAAGTGGCTGCCGCACGCGCTGCACGCCACCGAGTTCGACGCGGTCGGCCGGGTGCGGCTGATCAGCGACAGCTTCGCCGATCTGGAGCGGCTGCTCGACCCCGGCGACTTCCGGGAGCGCGGGCCGCACGAACCGCCGGGGCAGAACACGGTGGCGCCCTCGGCCCGCGAGCCGTTCACCGTGATCCTGCTCGACGGCGGCGAACTGCCGCCGGACCACCGCGCGCTGCGCGCCGGCTATCGCAACGCCGTGCTGCTGGACCTGACCGGGGCCGCGGTGTCGCCCGACGTCCCGGTCGCGACGTTGCGGCTGCGCGCGAGCCGCGAGGGCGCGGACGCGCACCTGGCCGCCGTCACGCCGGACCGGGCCGGCGGTGAGGACGTCAACCCCCTGGGACGCGCGGCGACGCTGAGCACCGCCGAGTCCTCGGCGGTCGCCCGGATCCTGGCGCCGCTGCGGGTCCCCGGCGTCGGCGAGTCCGCGGGCGGCCGGACCGGCGACATCTCCTTCACCGGGCTGCTGGGAATCCGCGACGCGCGGGCGTTGGAGCCGGCCCAGGCCTGGCAGCCGCGCCCGAACCGGGAACGGCTGCGCGTCCCGATCGGCCTCACCGAACAGGGACTGCCCGCCGAGCTGGACATCAAGGAGGCCGCGCAGGGCGGCACCGGCCCGCACGGCATGATCATCGGCGCCACCGGCTCCGGCAAGAGCGAGCTGCTGCGCACGCTGGTGCTGGCGATGGCCGTGCGCAACGACCCGGAGATCCTCAACTTCGTGCTCGTCGACTTCAAAGGCGGCGCGACGTTCCTGGGGCTGGACAAGCTCCCGCACACCTCGGCGGTGATCACCAACCTGGCCGACGAACTGCCGCTGGTGAAGCGCATGTACACGGCGCTGCACGGCGAGATGGTGCGGCGCCAGGAACTGCTGCGCGCCGCCGGGAACTACGCCTCGCTGCGCGACTACGAGGCGGCGCGCGGCTCGGGGGTGCCCTTGGAGCCGCTGCCGTCGCTGTTTCTCGTCGTCGACGAGTTCAGCGAACTGCTCGCCGCGCATTCGGAGTTCCTCGAGCTGTTCGTGATGATCGGCCGGCTGGGCCGCTCGCTCGGCGTGCACCTGCTCCTGGCTTCGCAGCGGCTTGACGAGGGGCGCATCCACGCGCTGGAAGGCCATCTGTCCTACCGCGTCGGACTGCGGACGTTCTCGGTCGCGGAGTCCCGCGCGGTGCTCGGCGTCGGCGACGCCTACGACCTGCCCTCGACCCCGGGCCACGGCTTCCTGCGCTGCGGCACCGATCCGCTGATCCGGTTCCGGGCCGGCTACGTCTCGGCCCCGTACGTGCCGCCGAAGGCCGGGGAGGAGATCGAGGACTCCGGGCGCCACCACGTGATCCGGTACCGGTCCTCCTACCTGGCGCCGCGCGTCGCGCCGCAGGCCGAGGCGCAGGAGCCGGAGGAGGAGTTCGCCAGCCCGCCGGTCTCCGAGACCACGCTCCAGGTGCTGGCCGGGCGGATGCAGGGCCGGGGCCGCCCCGCGCACCGGATCTGGCTGCCGCCGCTGGCCACGCCCCCGACCCTGGACGCGCTGCTGCCCGAGGCGGTCGCGGCGCTCACCGGCGGGCTGCCGGAGCCGGACCCGCGCGCCACCGACTACGGC
>JABFXP010000288.1 GCA_013361685.1 Catenulispora sp. | reverse complement strand
CGCGCGCCGGGGGTGCTGCATGCCGGACGTGTGCAGAACCGCGTGGCCGCCCACGGCCTTCGCCTGGTACAGCGCGATGTCCGCCCGGCGCAGCAGGCCCGCCCACGTCCGGTCCGGGTGCGGCAGCGCGATGCCCGCCGAGGCCCGGGGCGTGAGGTCGATCAGCAGCGCGTCGGCGGCGACCAGCGTGAGCGGGGCGCCGAGCTGCGCGAGGATCGCCGCGACCTGCCCGTGGACCAGGGCCGTGTCGGGGTCGGGCATCAGCAGCAGGAACTCGTCGCCGGCCAGCCGGCCGGCCACGGCGCCGATCGCCGCGGTGGCCTCGGCGAGCCGGCGGGCGATGGCCACCAGCTGCGCGTCGCCGACCTCGTGGCCCCAGGTGTCGTTGACGCCCTTGAACCCGTCCAGGTCGATCAGGACCGCGGCGACCGCCACGCCCGAGGCGGCCTGGGCCTCGTAGTACCGCTGGGCGCCGGCCCGGTTGACCAGGCCGGTGAGGGCGTCGTGCTCGGCCAGGTGCCGGGCCGCGGCCAGATCCGCGCGCAGCCGGTGGCACCGGGCCCGGGACCGGTGGTGCCCCAGGAGGTAGCCGAAGGCCAGCAGCAAGATCGTGGTGAGCGCGAGGGGGAACATGGCATCCGTCACGTGGCCAGACGGACCAGGGTGCGACGCGGCGCGAGGGCCCGGCCGTCCGGCAGCAGCTCGCCGGTGTCGTCGAAGTGGATGACGCCGTTGCACAGCTGCGTCCAGCCCTGCTCGGGGTGGGCGACGCGGATGAGCGCCAGGTCGTGGTCCGCCGCTTCGGCCCCCGGGCACGGCGGCTGGTGCGGGCAGGTCCAGGACGGGCGGTTCGCGGGTCTGTCCGCGGCGCTGTCCGTGGTCTGGTCGGTGACTCTCATCGTGACTCCTGCGTCCTGCGGTCGCCCATGGCTGACGACTCTGACGGGACGATGTGTCTCCAGTCTGCGCAGCCTCGACGTCAAGACACAATGGGTGAACATAGCTCTCCGTATACGCACTTATTGACTTCCGGAGGCTTTCGGGGAAGCGCTCCGTGCCGTTGCCGGCTCCGGGGTGCGGCCCTGTCGCCAGCCGGTGCCGCTGCGGCTCCATGTCTCTCACCTGCGGTGATGTGATAAATGACGGTCTGGCTCGGCTCTGTCGGGACGGGCTCGCGGCCTTGATGTCCTGGCGCCGCACGTCTGCGGAATGCGGGATCGGCCGGCTCCGGTGCGACGTGCGACACCGCCGGGACTGTCTCGTTATTCGAGACGGCTCCGACCGGTCGAAGGTCGGGCCGGAGGTCCCCATCGTTACCGACAGAGAACGATCGCTCACATTCCGTCGCCAAGCAGGGCTCTTATTCAGGTGCGGCGCGGCGTGGGTCGAACGCCGCGGACGATCGGGCCGTTCGCCCCTGTCCGGACCCGGGACCCGGCGTTTGAGTTGGTGCTGTCAGCACCGATGTCCTGGTTCGAACAGGAGGGTCACGCATGTCCGTGAGAGGTCGGATACGAGCCGGGGCGGCGCTGGCCGCCACTGCTCTGGCCGCGCTGTCCATCACCGGCGGCTCGAGCACTGCCCACGCGGCTCCCGCCTATCAGAACGGCTTCATCGTCTACGGCACCGGCGGAGGATGGTACGAGGTCGGCTACGACGGATCGAACCTGCACCTCGTCTCCGGCGGGGACGTCGTCTCCGTCGCCTATTCGCAAGACGGGCAGAAAGTGGCCTACATTACGTGGGACCACGAGAGTCACGAGGTGCAGGTGTTCGCCGGACCCGTGGCGGGCGGCGTCCGCTACCTCGGGACCAACCAGCAGGTCTCGGGCCTGGGCTGGACTGCCGACGGATCGAAGATCATCATCGGGGGCCTGAACGCGGTACCGGTCGATGGTCCTTGGCGGGGGATTCCGGGGGATTCCTGCGGTGACTTGGTCAAGCGGGTCACCATGGCCGGCTACGTGTTCGTGCAACGGCAGTGCCCGGAGGACCGCGTCCCTTACCTGGCGATGTCCCGTCCCGGCGACGCCACGCTCACGAACGTCTCGCCGCACAGCGACGCCGTGGTCTCCCCCGATGGGACCCGGCTGGCCTGGCTGGTCCGCGATTCCGGCACCTCGCTGGGCATCGTCGCCCAGGAGGTCGGCGGGCACGACCAGGGTTACCGGGTCACGACGATCACCGGCGGATCGGATTCGGTGCGGCTGGGCGGGTTCGGGCCCGATGGCGGCATCGTCTACTCGAACACCGACCTGAACGGCGTCAGCTCGATCCGGACGGTGGCCGACGCGCCCGGCGCGACCCCCCGGACCGTGATCAGCGGCATAGACCAGCCCGGGACTCTGCAGGCGGTGAGCGGGCCGTCCAACCTCCTCTCGCGACCGGCCGTCGACCGGGTCGGCGGGGCGGACCGGATCGGCACCGCGATCTGGGCCTCGCGCTGGGCGTTCGACGGCGCCGGCCAGCCCGGCCGCCGGGCGGCGACCGCGGTGCTGGCCCGCTCCGACACCTTCCCCGACGCGCTGACCGGCACCGCGCTGGCGACGCAGACCGGCGGGCCGCTGCTGCTCACCCCCGGCCACGCCCTGGACCCGGGGGTCGGCGCCGAGCTCACCCGGATCCTGCCCGCCGGTGCCACGGTCTACCTGCTCGGCGGCCCCGACGCCCTGAGCCCGGCCGTGGCGGACGCGGTGCGCGCACTGGGCTTCACCCCGGCGCGGCTGGGCGGCGCGGACCGCTCCGCCCCCGCCGCGGCCGTCGCGACCGCCATCGCCGGCCCGCACCCGACCTCCGTGCTGCTGGCCACCGGCGCCGACTTCCCCGACGCCCTGACCGCCGGCGTCGCGGCCGGGCAGCAGCGCTACCAGGCGTCCGGAGGCGGCGTGGTCCTGCTCACCGACGGCAGGACGATGCCGCCGGCCACGCGCGCCTACCTGGACGCCCTGACCCAGCCGCGCCCGGCCGTCTACGCCGTCGGCGGGCCGGCCGCGACCGCGCTGCGATCGGCCTACCCGCAGTGGACTGACACGGTCCCGCTGGTCGGCGCCGACCGTTACGGCACCGCCGCCGCGGTCGCCACCTCGGCCCTGTACGGAACCGGCGCGCCCCCGATATTCGGGCCCGGCACCGGAACGCGCTACACCACGGCCGCCGTCGCCACCGGCCTGAACTTCCCGGACGCGCTGTCCGCCGGCGCCCTGGCCGGATCCCGCAACGGACCGCTGCTGCTGGCCGGACCCGACGGCCTGACCGCCCAGGAGATCGGCATCCTGACAGCGGCGCACGTGTCCGGGATCGTCGTGGCCGGCGGCCCGGCCGCGGTCTCCCCGCAGAGCCTGACCAACACCGCGAACGGCGTGTTCGGCCCGAACAACTGGAGCAGCTTCACCAACCGGACCGCTCCGCCGCTGCGTTGAGGCACCCCCGGCCCCGATCCGCCGACCGACCCGGCGGATCGGGGCCGATCGGCCCTTTCGCGGTCGCCGCGCGCGGCACGACGCTGAAGGCGAAGGATCGCAGAGTGCGAACGGTGCGAACAGGAGGTGGGTGGACGATGGGTACACCGGCGAGGACGGTCACGCGGCACGGGCGCCGTGCTCGGACCGCGCGGCCCTCGGGCTCCGGCGGCTCACGGTCGCCGTGGTCGTGGTTCTGCGACTTCCTGTTCGGCATCGCCCTGGGATTCGCCGGCGCGCTGCTGCAACCTGCGCGCCGGGCCCGGCAGGGCGGACCGGCGGCGCCCGCCGCGCCCCCGGCACCGCGTCCGCTCGAAGTGCCGATCCAGGTGCCGGACGCCGAACCGGTCCCGGTTCCGCTGCGGCGCTCGGCCTGAGGCCGCCACGCTGAGGACTCCTCGCGAAGGCGGGGTTTGACCCGCGGCGTGGATGTCAGTCCGCAGGCAGACCGGTATCGGGTGGCCACACCACGCTCAGCACCCGATCCGGCCAGTCCTCAGGAATGCCGTCGACGGTGACGTAGCGGCCGTAGAACGAGCCGATCAGCATGCTGACGATCGCTTCGAGATCGGCGGAGGCGGGGAGAGGGCCGTCCGCGAGTGCCTTCCGGAGCAGCGTGCGTCGCGGCTCGACGATGCGCTGCTTGAACAGAGCGAGCAGTTCGGGGTGCCGTTCCTCTTCGGCGAGCAGCGAGCCCAGGATCGCCAACGCGGGTGCGGCCCGCAGATTGCTGTGGAAGTTCTCCAGGATCGCCAGGGCATGGGCCCGCGGGGTCGGAGCCGCGACGGGCGGCTCCTCGACGCGTACTGAACCGATCACCGCGGCGACCAACTCCGCCTTGGTGCGGTATCGCCGCCGGAGGCTGGGCACGGTGGTACCCGCCGCGCTCGCCACGGATTCCAAGGACATGCGCGCGTAGCCGAGTTCGCCGAGCTGGCGGGCCGCGGCGGCCACCAGCGACCGGTCCAGCTCGGGATTGCGCGGACGGCCGGCCTTGACCTGTCGATCACCCATTACATTATGGTAGGGCATCGTAATGTAATTCGACGCAACCGAAGGACCGCCATGACTGAGCAGTTGCCCGGGTCCACGTCCGTCCGGATATCGCTCGCCACCTTCGACCCGAGCCGGTTCGCCGAGGTCGACGCCGCGAACAAGAGCTCCTCGGAGTACCTGATCCCGGCCATCCAGCAGTTGCCGGGGCTCATCCACTACTACGTGGCCATCTCGCCGCAGGGCTCGATGGTGCACGTCAGCATCTGGGACACCGAGGAACACGCGCAGCAGATGAGCCACCTGAAAGAAATGGTCGTCATCGCCGCCGAGGAGTTGGAGGCCGCCGGCGCGACCTTCATCCGGCCGATCGTCAACTACCCGATCAGCTGGACGCCGTCCGACGAGATCGAGATCCAGTCCTGACCGGAGTGAGCGGGCAGGCTGGCGTCCGCGGGTGCTGAGGACTCCTCGGCAGTGCCGAACGCGGTCCAGCGCCCGGCCCCCGGGGCCGGCCGAGCACTGGACCGCGCTGTAGACGGTCACCCGCCACTCAGACCCCGGCGGCCACCTTCCCGCCGAGCCGCCCGGCGAGTTCCCGCGCCTTGGCGTCGGCGGCGGCCAGCGCCTCCGCCCGCGAAGCCTCGGCCAGCGGCTTCAGCTCGGCCATCGCCGGGACGCTGTGCGCCAGCGTCAGCTGGATGGTGATGAACTCCGGCGTGACGCCGAGGTGCGCGGAGAAGACCGCCGCCAGGTAGTTCTTGACGTACTCCATCCCCTCGCGCGGAGTGCCCGGCTCGTAGGAGCCGCCGCGGGAGGCCACGATCACCACCGGCTTGCCCGCCAGCGACCGGGTGCCCTCGCCGCTGGTGCGGCCGGCCAGGATGAGGTGGTCGATCCAGGCCTTGAGCGAGGTGGCGACGCCGAAGTTGTACATCGGCGCGCCGATCACGATCGCGTCGGCGGCCTCGGCCTGCTCGATCAGGGCCAGCCGGGCGGCGTGCGCGGCGGCCTGGGCCTCGGAGTGCTCTGCCGGGTCGGAGAAGCCGGCCGAGACGGTGAGGCCGTCGATGTGCGGCAGCGGATCGGCGGCCAGGTCGCGGTAGACGACGGCACCTTCGGGGTGCGCCGCGCGCCAGGCGCCGGCGAAGGCGGCGGTGACGCTCCGGGAGGCCGAGGCTTCGCCGGGGTGCAGGGAGGCATCGATGTGCAGCAGGGTCGCCATGGGACGCAGGGCTCCTTCGTGGTGGGTTACTCTTTGTGCGTGACCACATGATGGATGACCGAACGAAGCTCTACAAAAGGCACATAGATGTTCCACGGGGCACACCGATGTACGTGTCCAGGCCAGGGCCGAAACCGCGAGGGAGAGGGCAGCCGATGACCGAGGCACAAGCGCGGCCGCAGATCGAGACGCTCAAGCCGCCGCCGGTGTGCGGTGAGCACGGGGAGGCCAACCAGCTGGTCCGCGACCTGCTCGGCCGCATCGGCGACAAGTGGAGCCTGATGATCATCGGCAACCTGGCCGAGGGCCCGCTGCGGTTCAGCGCGATCCAGCACGCCATCGGCGGGATCTCGCAGCGCATGCTGACCCTCAACCTGCGCCAGCTGGAACGCGACGGCCTGATCACCCGCACCGTCTACGCCGAGGTCCCGCCCCGCGTCGAATACGAGGTCACCGACCTCGGCCGCAGCCTGATCGTCCCGGCCCTGGGCCTGGTGAACTGGGCCGCGGCCAACGCCGACCAGGTCAAGGCCCGCCGCCACGCCTACGACCTGGAGCACGGCGGGCCCGCCACCCCCTGAAGGATTCCGGCGTTACCGACCGAGACGCCATAATCACCCCACCGTCACCATCAGTCCCGTGTTCTCTCGCATCTTGAGTCGCCGACTGACATAAATCGCCAAACCGTGCATACTCCTAGCAGCCTCATTGTTCGGAAGGAGGTGCCGGTGGCCCTCGCCATCCGTGCGCTTGCCGCGCTGATCACCGCCTATATCCCCCTGCGCCTCGGCTGCACAGCGCTCTTTTACTGCCGCGAACAGTCGTCTCCCCGCGAACACGGGCGGTGGACACGCCTGGCCGATTGGATCACCCGGCACCCGAACCTGTTCCCGGCCGGCCGCCGCTTCCTGATCACGCCGGCGGCTCTGTGCCTGCTCAGCGTCACGGCGAGCGGAGCGGCGCGGCTGCTGCTCTAGCGTCGGCGACGCTCGCCGAATCCCGACGCCCAGGCCCGGCAGGGCGCCGGCCTGCGGATTCTCACATCCCGTCGGAGCCCATCTCAGGACCCGGCCCTGCTTCCCGCCCGGGACCAGAGCGCGGCTAGCGTCGAAGCCATGTTCCAGCTGCACGTCGTGCGGCGCCATGTCGACTTCATGCGCGTCGCCAGCGCGATCTGTCGCGTCGCCCTCTGACGATCGCTGACACATTCCTTCGCTGCTGAAAGTTCACTTCACCATGCGCAAAAGCGCCTTTGTCGCGGCCCTCACCGCCGCGGCCGCTCTCTCGATCGCTGTTTCCGCCATACCCGCCGCAGCCGCCGCCTCGACGCCGCAGCTCCCGCAGCTCACCGTCCTCACAGACACCGCCAGCGCCGGGAAGGGCGACATCTTCCTCACTCCCACCTCCGCCGATCCTCAGTACCTCAACGGCGTCGAGATCCTGTCCGCCGACGCCAAGCACGTCGTCTGGTCGCACCCGGTCCCGGCGGGACTGCTCGCCGCCGACTTCCGCGAGCAGACCTACCACGGCCGGCCGGTGCTGACCTGGTGGCAGGGCACCGGCCTGGGCGGCCTGGCCGACGGCGTCGACGAGATCTACGACGCCCACTACCGGAAGATCGCCGAAGTGCGAGCCGGGAACGGCCTCAAGACGGACGGACACGAGTTCGTCATCACACCCCGCGGCACCGCCCTGATCCTCGCCTACACCGAAGCCGAAGCCGACCTGCGGTCGATCGGCGGCCCCGCGCACCAGAAGGTGATCGACGGAGTGGTCCAGGAAGTCGACATCGCCACCGGCAAGGTCCTCTTCCAGTGGGACAGCGCCGACCACGTCCCGTACTCACAAAGCGAGCAGCCACTGCCCAAATCACCGGACACCCCGTGGGACTGGTTCCACATCAACGCCGTCAAACAGGACGGCGCCGACCTGCTCATCAACGCGCGGAACACCTGGACCGCCTACGAGGTCTCGCGCGCCACCGGCAAGATCGAGTGGCAGCTCGGCGGCAAGGCCAGCTCCTTCACCGTGCGCGCCGAGCCGGGCCAGGAGCTGAACACCGCCGGGGCAGCCTTCGCCTGGCAGCACGACACCACCTCGCTGGGCCACGGCTACTACAGCGTCTTCGACAACGAGGCGGCAGGGGCGGCGAACAGCGGAACCGGGGTCTCCAACGCCTACGACCGCAGCCGCGTCGTGACCCTCAAGCTGGACCCGGCGCACCATGAGGCGACGCTGATCAGCACGGAAGACCAGCCCGCGAAGCTGCTGGCATCCTCGCAGGGCAACGCGCAGCACGAACGCCACGGTGCGACGTTCGTCGGCTGGGGATCGCTGCCCTTCGTGTCCGAGTTCGACGGGAACGGCGCCCTGGTCTTCAACGCGCAGTTCCCGGCCGGGGTGAACAGCTACCGCGCCTACCGGTTCGACTGGAGTCGCTGACCGCCGCCCGCGGCCGGTCCGCCCAGGCGTCGCGGTCAGCTCTCCGCCGACCGCGACGCCCCCTCCACCAGCACATCCCCACCAGCCGTGCGGTAGTACAGCACCGACTTGCCGGCGCGCCGCCGCCGCACCAGCCCCGCGTCCAGCAGGATCCTGAGATGCCGCCCGACCGAGCCGAGCGTCTGGTCCGTCAAAGCCACCAGCTGTGTCGTGCTTTTCGGTGCCTGGAGCAGCAGCAGGATCAGCGCGCGGTTCGTGCCGAGCAGCCGGGCCAGCGGCTCGGGCGGCGTCGTCGCGCCGGCGTCGGCCAGCACGCCCGAGCAGGGGTAGATCAGCGCGAACTGCGGAGTGTCGTCCCAGGCCACCCAGCCGCGCGCGGGCGTGACCGGGACGAAGAACAGCCGGGCGCCGGCGGTCGCGCGCGGCGGGAAGTCGTGGACGTTGATCTGCAGGCGTCCGTCGCCGAGCCAGCGGGTGCCCGGACGCAGCTCGTCCAGCGCCGCCGCCCAGCCGCCGCGGCTGAGCTGCGCGGTGCGGGCGACGATGTCCGCCTCCATGATCCGGCGGCGGCGCTCCCAGGTCGGCAGCACGGTCTCGGTCCACACCCAGGCCTGGACGTCGGCGAGCCGGCCGGCGATGTCGATCCGCGCGAGCGGCTCCGGCAGCGGCCCGCCGCCGGACCGGACCAGGTTCGCGCGGGCGAGCTCCGGGGGAGTGGCCCGCGTGTGCTGGAGCTCCTGCTCGAACGTCGGCGCCTCCCCGGTCGGCACCGGCGTCAGCAGGTCCGCGATCCAGTGCGTGCGGGCGCCGAGGGCCGCGTCCAGCAGCGGCCCGGTCAGCGGGTCGGCGCCGATCATCGCCCGGTAGGCGGGACGGTGCGTCTCCAGCCAGGCCCGGTCGCCGGGGTGGGCCGTCACGCCCTCGTGCAGCGTCCGCAGGCAGGCGAACGTCTCAGCCAGCGGCGACACCACGAACCGGCCGCTGGCCAGGGTGTCCGTGTCGACCTGCCAGAACCCCACGGCTTCTCCCGTCTGTCCGCCCCCTGAGGCACCCTGGCGACGTCCCTGGAAGCGCACTTCTTGAGTACCGTTCTCGAGCGCCCTCTTGAGGAGACGGTCCACGTTTCGCCTCCACGCGAAACAGTAACCCCCGCAAGCGCCCTGATCCGACACTCCAGAACATGCGAACGTATCGACAACTCTTCGCGGTCCCGGAGTACCGGTCACTGTTCCTCACCAGCCTGGCCCAGGTGGCCGGGCAGACCGTCAGCGGCCTGGCGCTCGCCACCCTGGTCTTCGCCGCGACCGGCTCGCCGCTGCTGTCCGCGCTCAGCATGTTCGGCCCCAGCCTCGCGCAAGTCCTCGGCGCGACCGCCCTGATGTCGGCCGCCGACCGCCTCGCCCCCCGCGCGGCCCTGTCCGGGCTGGCGCTGATCTTCTCCGTCGCCACCGCCGCGCAGGCGATCCCCGGCCTGCCGGTCGCCGGCACGTTCACCATCCTGCTCATGGTCGGAACCCTGGCCTCGGTCGGCGGGGGAGTGCGCTACGGCCTGCTCAACGAGATCGTCCCCAGACAGGGCTACCTGCTCGGCCGTTCGCTGCTCAACATGTCCGTCGGCATCATGCAGATCTGCGGATACGGCCTCGGCGGCGTCCTGGTCAGCGCGCTCACCCCCCGCGTGACGCTGCTCGTCGGCGCCGGCCTGTACCTGCTCGCCGCCGCCACGGCCCGGCTGGGCCTGACCCGCCGCCCGCCGCGCGCGTCCGGCCGCGCCTCGGTACGGCAGACCTGGCGCAACAACGTCCTGCTGTGGTCCTCGATCCCGCGCCGCTACATCTTCCTCGCGATGTGGGTGCCGAACGGCCTGGTCGTCGGCTGCGAATCCCTGTTCGTGGCGTACTCGCCGCGCCACGCCGGGCTGCTGTTCGCCTTCGCCGCCTGCGGCATGCTCCTGGGCGACATCACAGCCGGCCGGTTCCTGTCCGCACGCTGGCGCGCCGCCCTCGCCGCGCCCCTGCGCCTGCTGCTCGCGGCCCCCTACCTCGTGTTCGTCCTCGAACCGTCTGCCACGGTCGCGGCCGTGGCCGTCATGCTCGCCTCGATCGGCTTCGCGGCGACGCTCCTGCTGCAGGAGAACCTCATGGCCCTGACGCCCGAGCAGCTCAGCGGCCAGGCGCTCGGCCTGCACTCCTCCGGCATGCTGACGATGCAGGGCGTCGCCGCCGTGGTGGCCGGCCTCATCGCCCAGTGGTCCTCGCCGGGCGCGGCGATGACCGTCATGGCGGTGCTGTCGCTCGCCGTGACGATGGTTCTGGCGCCCGGGCTGCGGCCGGCTCGGCTGGCCGCCAGCCCGGCGTGATGCGGGGCTGTAGCCCGTCTAGGCGACCGACAACCGCTGCCGCGGGTGCGCCCCGGACTCCAGCTCGTCCACGAACGCCACCGCATAATCCTCGGCGCTGATGTGGCCGGCGCCGGGCAGCAGGTCGTCGCCGACGCCGACGCGGAAGGCACCGGTGCGTTCGCCGGGGCCGATCTCCGGGGCGGGGGAGATGTAGGTCCACATCGGCAGCGCGGCGGCGTTGGCACGCAGGGCGTCCAGCACGTCGGCGTGCGCCAGCGCCTCGGGCTTGTACGGCTCGGGGAACTCGGGCGTGTCGACCAGGCGCATGCCGGGGGCCACCCGCAGCGAGCCGGCGCCGCCGACGATCACGGTGCGGGGGCCGCCGCCGGCGTCGACGCCGGACAGGAAGTCCTGGTACAGGGCCACGAACGGGGCGCGCGGGTCGCTGCCGTCGCGGGCCGGGACCAGGGCGGCGGCCACCACGTCGGCGCCCTTGACCAGCTGGGCGACCCGCTCGCGGTCGCGGGCGTCGGCGGCGGCCGGGCTGACGTC
>JABFXP010000091.1 GCA_013361685.1 Catenulispora sp. | reverse complement strand
GGCCGCTGCCGTGAGATCCGTTGCGAGGGTTTTCCCGGTATGCGCGCTGAGGTCCGTGTTGCGGATCGCCAGGGGAGCTGTCACACGGTCCGGATCGGGGTCGGCGGGCATGGCGTCGGCGGGGGCGTTCAGGGCACTGTCTCGCCGTTGCAGGCGTCGCGCGCCGACCATTCCCGCCACGGCGATGACTTCGGTCGCCATCACGAGACCGATTCCAGCGAAGGCCCGCATGACGACGTATCGTACGGGGAATGGCGACGCGGAAGGAGCAGCTGACGGCGACGGAGTTCTCGCGGCGCCGGGTCCTCGGGGCGATGCTGCGGCCCACCGCCGGCGGCGTCGGCGAGGGCGTGCCGCGTCCGTTCCGGGCCTACTTCGTGGCGGCGGTCGTGGTCGTGATCGCACTGGGCGTCGCAGCCGCCGTCGGCTACATGAACCCGAAACCGAAGGACGGCTGGAAGAAGGGCCTGATCGCCGACGGCACCGGCACCGAGTACGTGATGTTCAACGGCAAACTGCACCCGCTGGTGAACGGAACCTCGGCCCGCCTGCTGTTCGGCCCCACGGCCACCGCGTCCCACCCGAAGGACTCCCAGCTCGCGCCGTACCTGCACGACGTCGGCCCGGCGGTGGGCCTGCCGAAGGTCCCCGGGAACCTGCCCCCGGCGTCCGCGCTGGACCTGAAGGACTTCACGGCCTGCGCGACCCCCGCTGACAGAACCGTCCTGGAAATCGGCTTCCCCACCCCCTCCGGCCCCGACGCCCTCTCCGGCGAGGACGCCCTTCTGGTCCAGGACGACGCCGGCCAGCAATGGGTGCTCGAAGACGGCCTGAAGTACCGCATCGGCGACCGCGCCGTGGTGGCCGCCGCCTTCGCCACCGCCGCGGTCCACCCCCGCCACGTCCCGGACACCTGGCTCGACGGCATCTCAGCAGGCGACGTCCTGGGCATACCGACCATCTCCGGCCGCTACGGCGACCAGGACCCCCACCCCGCACCGCCCGGCTTCGACCGCATCGGCATGTTCGGCAAGACCCTCACGCCCGCCGGCACCGCGTCGGACTACTACCTGGTGACCGGCGACGGCGTGGCCTCGGTGACGCCCACCATGTACGAGCTCTACCAGCGGGACCCGCGCCTCTCAGCCTTCAAGTTCACCGAGACCGTGCTGCCGATCGGCAAGGTCACGCCGGACATGATGGTCGCGACAGCGGCGTCACAGACCTTGTCCTGGCCCACTCAGCCCCCACACTTCTCGAACACCTGGCAGGACCGGGCGACGCCCTCCGCATCAGTCCTCTGCGCAACCTTCGCAGGGACATTCGACCAACAGGGACGCGCCCATGTAGAGGTAGCGCTCCGCGGCGCCCTGCCCGCTCCGGTCACCCCCGACGCCGCCGTCGTAGTCCGCCCCGGCCACGCGGTGGTCGTCCGCGAATCCGGCACCGACCCGGCCACCGGCCCCGAGTACCTCCTCGCCGACACCGGCGTCCGTTACCAACTGATCGACGCCGCAGCCCTCCGCCTCGGCTACGACAGCATCGCTTCCTGCGAGGTGCCGGCGCAGTGGCTGCGGTTGGTGCCGAAGGGCACTCCGCTGGATCCGGCGAAGGCGGGGGAGCCGGCGGGGCCGTAGTTGTCACACCATCGCTCACGTGGCGCTGGGCGCCGACATCCACGAATCAGTTGTCGTCTTCCTCGTCTTCCTGCTCGCGTGTGTCATCCGATTCGGGACCAGCCGGCGTGAGCCCCTCTTGTTCTGCCTGACCGACGGCCTCCTCGCCGCCCGCCTCTCCACCATCGTCCGCATCCTCGATGACCACCTCCCACCGCGGCTCCGGCAACAGAGCCGTCTGCACCAGCACCGCTCCACCCCGCCGCGTCACCAACTGCCCCCGCCCGACGGGCTGCCGACTCGGCCGCGCCCCGCCGATCAGCGGTCCCTCGTCCCGGTCTCCTGACAACAGCAGCCCCGCCGCGTTCAGATCCCGCAGCCGCTGCAACACCGGGTCGAACATCGCCCGCGCCGCGCCGCCGCTCTGCCGCGCCAGCACCAGGTGCAGCCCGATGTCGCGGGCGTACGGCAGCAGCTCCACCAGCGGCGTCAGCGGATTCGCGGTCGGCGACGCCACCAGGTCGTAGTCGTCCACGAACACGTACACGTCCTTGCCGGTCCGCCAGCTCCGCGTCCGCAACTGCTCGGCCGTCACGTCCGGCCCCGGCAACCGCTCCCGCAGCGCCGCGGCCAACTGCGTCAGCATCGTCAGCGCCGGCGGCCCGGCGACCGCGTAGCCGGCGCTGTACCGCTCCGGCACCACCCCCATCAGGCTCCTGCGGTAGTCCACGACCAGGAACCGCGCGCCCAGCCGCTCGGCGTCCACCGCCTCCACCAGCTCGGTCGCCAGCAGCCGCAGGAAGTTCGACTTCCCGGACTCGCCCTCCCCGAAGACCACGAAGTGCGGCTCGAGGTCGAAGTCCACCGTCACCGGCGTCAGCCCGGCCTCCTCGATCCCGATCACCGCCTCGGCGCCCCGCTGCCGCGGCACCTGTGGCCGCAGGTCGGCGTGGTCGACGCGGGTGGGCAGCATCCGCACCCGCGGCGCCGGCGCGCCCGGCCACGCTTTCGCGATCGCGGCCGCCAGCTCCTCCGGCGGCACGTCGGTCATCCCGCCGAGGCTGTGCGCCTTCTGCCGCGTCATACCGCGTCCCGGCATCCCGGTCGGCACCTCGGCGGCCGCCCGCCGGTCCATCTCGGACTCCATCGGGTCGCCCAGCCGCAGTTCCAGCCGGGTGCCGACGGCGTCCTTCAACGGAGACCGGACATCCGCCCACCGCCCCGTGGACGCCAGCAGGTGCACCCCGAACCCGAGGCCGCGCCGCGCGATGTCGACGACGTCCTGTTCCAACGGCTCGAACTCGCTTCGGAACGCCGACCAGCCGTCGATGACCAGGAACACGTGGCTCTCGTCGTACGAGGCCGCCTTCGCCGCGCCCGCGGCCTCCCGCCGGTCCAGGATCCCCACCGCCTCGGCCACGATCCGCCGCACCAGCTCCGGATTCGCCCGCCCGGCCACCGCGGCCACATGCGGCAGGGCCGCCAACGGCGTCAGGACGCCGCCGCCGAGGTCGATCACCAGGAACCGGGCCTCCCGCGGCGTGTGGGTGAGGGCGAGCGAGAACACCAGCGTCTGCAACACCGTCGACTTGCCCGCCCGCGGCCCGCCCGCCACCAGCACGTGCCCGCCGGCCCCGGACAGGTCCAGCACCTGCGGATCCTGACGCTGCTCGGCGGGCTTGTCGACGATCCCGATCGGCACCGCCAGCCGCCCGGTTCCGGACCACCGGGTCGCCGACAAGCCCCGATCCTCGGTGACCGCGATCCCGGGCAGCAGGAAGTCCAGCGTCGGCGAGTCTTCCAACGGCGGCAGCCACACCCGGTGCGCCGGCGGCCCGAACCCGGACAACCGGTCCACGATCACGTCCAGCACCGACGCCGACGTCTGCCGGTAGCCCTCGGCCGAGTCCAGCACCACCAGCGACGTGGCGTCGGTGAGGTCCGGCTCGGTCGGCGGCCCGTACAGCGTCACCACCGGCGCCTGGTGCAGCGCCGTGAACCGCACCGGCTGGCGGTGTTGCGCGCTGCGCGCCGCCGGGACCGTCAGGGCCTTCGCCCGCCCGTAGGGCCCTGACACGTACGCCGCCTTGAACCGGATCATGCCCTCGGCGTCGTACTTCAGATATCCGGAACCGGGCACGCTGGGCAGGTTGTGGGCGTCCGGCACGCCGAGCACCGACCGCGACTCGGCCGCCGAGAACGTCTTCAACCCGAGCCGGAACGACAGGTACGTGTCCAGCCCGCGCAGCCGCCCCTCCTCCAGCCGCTGCGACGCCAGCAGCAGGTGCACCCCGAGCGAGCGCCCGATCCGGCCGATCTGCAGGAAGGTGTCGATGAACTCCGGCCGCGCGGCCAGCATCTCGGAGAACTCGTCCACCACGATCAGCAGCGACGGCAGCGCGACCAGATCCGGCTTCGCGGCCCGGATCTTCTCGTAATCGTGGACGTTCTTCACATTGCCCGCACGCTTGAGCTGTTCCTGCCGCCGGTTCAGCTCGCCGGTCAACGCGTCGCGCATCCGGTCCACCAGCGTCAGATCGTCGGCGAGGTTGGTGATCACCGCGGCCACATGCGGCAACGTGGCCAGCCCCGCGAACGTCGCCCCGCCCTTGAAGTCGGCCAGGATGAAGTTCACCTGCTCGCTGGAGTGCGTCAGCGCCAGCGCGGCCACCAGGCTCCGCAGCAGCTCGGACTTCCCGGAGCCGGTCGCGCCGATGCACAGGCCGTGCGGACCCATGCCGCCGAGCGCCGCCTCCTTCAGGTCCAGCATCACCGGCTGCCCGTCCTCGCCCACCCCGATCGGCACCCGCAGCCGGTCGTTGGGCGCGGACGCGGTCCGCTGCCACAGCCGCGGCGGATCGACCTCGGCGGCGTCGCCCAGACCCAGCAGATCGGTGAACTCCAGAGCGGACAGCAGCGGCTCCTCCCCGCCGCCGGCCGACAACCGCAGCGGCGCCAGCTGCCGGGCCAGACCCTCGGCCTGCGCCGTGGTCAGCATGTCGACCCGGATCGGGAACGGCCGTTCGTCGGAGCCGACGCGGATGTCGGGGACCTCCAGCGTGGCCGTCCGGTTCCCGGCGATGTGCAGCGCCATCTGATGCCGCTTCGGCCGCGGATCGGGCGCGGGCACGAGTTCGATCACCGTCACGCCGAGCAGGCCGTCGTCGGACAGCAGCTGCGGGGCCGCCGGGGCAGCGGTGCTTCCCGCTTCGGCCGCGTCCACCGCCTCCGTCGCCGCCGTGTCGAGAATCAGGATCATGTGCGGACGGTCGATGAGCGTGATGCCGCTGGTGAACCGGGGGCGCTCTGTGAGCAACGGCTCCAGCCCGGCTTCGGCGTCCGCGGGGTCGTCGTAGATCATCCGCTGCGGCCCGCTGGCATCCTGAGCCGTCGGATGCTGGACGTGCGGCAGCCACTTCAGCCAGTCCCACCCCCGGATCCGGTCGCCGTCGGCGACGACGCAGACGCGGAGGTCGTCGGGGGAGTGGAACGTGACCAGCTGCGCCAGCAGCGCCCGCACCACCCCCGGGGCCGGCTCGCCCCCGACCACGAGCCGCGCCACCGACCGCAGCGCGATCGCCACCGGCTGGTCCGGCAGCGTGTCGCGGACCGCGAGCAGCCGGCGCAGGGCGTCCGCGCACATCGGCTCCACCTCCGACAGCGGCGCCGTGTCCGGCGGCACCAGCCTGGTGGCCAGCCGCGCCTGGCCCCGCCCGACCCGCACCGCCAGGAAGTCCGGGTCCACCGGGCGCCGCTCCCACAGCCGCTCGCGCAGGGCGACCAGACTCCACAGGACGTCCGGCTCCGGGTTGGCATATCGTGTCGCAGCCTTCTGCGCCTGCGCCGCCGCGACCACCTCGGCGCGCGCCTGCGCGAGATGCCGCAGATAGTCCCGCCGCGCGTCGGCCAGCTTCCCCTTGCCGCCGTTGCGCTGCCGCACCGCCGTCACCGCACCGAACACCAGGCTGGAGACGAAGGTCAGAGCACCGACCACCATCATCAGGGCATTGGCGCCGGGCACGAAGAAGAACACCACCGAACCCAGCCCGGCCACCATGGGCAGCAGGTTCAGAGCCCAGTGTCCTTCGCCGCCGGCCCGCGGCAGCTCCGGCGGCGGTTGCAGGACCACCGAGCCCACCGGGGTTTCCGGAGCCGGACGACGCGGTCCGCGTTTGACAGGGGTCGTGCTCATTCGTGAAGGGTATTCGGAGTGACCGGCTGGCTACCATAACGGCATGACAGCAGGTTCTGGGATCGCCCGGCCCGGGTCGGCGAGCGGCCACTGCCGGGTCACGGTCGTCGCGCCCACCCGCCGCGTCGACGTGGCGCTCCCGGAGGACGTGCCGCTCGCCGAACTGCTGCCGGAACTGCTGCGCCTGGTCGGCGCCCCGGTCCCGGCCGCCGGCGCCGCGGCCCTGAGCGGCTACGTGCTCACCGGCCTGGACGGCACCGCCCTCGACACCGCCGCCACCCTGTCCGAGCAGGGCGTCGTGCACGGCGGCGTGCTGCGCCTGCGCCCGGCCGGCGACGTCCCGGAGGCCGCGGTCCACGACGACATCGCCGACGCGGTCGCCGAAGCCGTCCTGGCGGGCGGCACCCAGTGGAGTACGACGGCCCTGCGGGCGACGGCGCTGACCGTGGTCGGCATCGCCGCCGGCCTCGGCGCGGTCGTGCTGTGGTCCTCCGGGACCGGCACGTTCCACGGCTGGAAGGGCGTGATCGCCGGCATCATCACGCTGCTGCTGTTCAGCCTCGGCGTGTTGCGCGCGCGGTATGACCCCACGGCGGTCGGGCGGGGGAGTTACTACGGGTACGGAGACGAGGTGAGCCCGGAGCGGTCCGCACACGACGGGCGGCGCGGGCCTGGTGGCCGCCCGGTGGCGGCGGCCCGGCTCCAGACCGCGACGGCGAGCCGGGCGCGCTACGGAGATGAGCCTCGCGGCCCCGAAGGCAGCTCGCACCCTGATTCGTGGGATGGCTACGAGTCTCCCTACAGTCCGGACTACGGGTCTCACCTCGGCGGCGGATATGACGAGCCCGGTGGCGCCCCGCCCGATTCGCATTACAGTCCGGATCTCGGCACGCATTACGGTCGCGACCCGCGCGATCGTCGTGGCGCTGGTTCGCGTCGCGAGTACGACGACGGATTCGGCTACGGCCGTGATCCGCGTGATCAGGGGTACGACTCTGATTCGCGATACGGCTACGGCTACGTCGGCGGTTCCGGCTCCGCCTATGGTCGCGATCGCGACCCGGGCCTTGACCGCGATCGGGACTCTCGGTTCTCCCAGGACCCGGAATTCGCTCGCGACCACCGACAAGGCTTCGGGGCCGACCCCGGGTACAGTCGTGATCTTCGCGATCCCGGCTACGGTCCTGAGCCGCGACAGGGCTTTGACGACGGTTCGGGCTACGGGCGCGACCCTCGCGATCCGCGCTTCGCCCCTGATCCGCGGCACGGCTATCGCGGAGCGCCCGGCTATGGTCGTCAACCTGAAGGACCGAGCTATGGACCGGGCTACGGTGGCGCTCCCGGCTACGGCTTCGACCCCCGCTATAGCGGCGCGCCCGGTTACGGTCGTGAGCACCGCGATCCACGCTTCCAGCCCCGTTTCAGCCGCGGCCGTTTTCTGCGCAGCCGGCGTCCGCACCCTTCGGACCCGGACTTCGCCGCTCCCGCCGCCACCTTCGACCTGTCGTCCTTCGGCGCGGAGCAGGTGCCCGGCCAGCGCGGCGCGACCCCCCGCACCGTCGGCGCCACCACCGTCGCGCATGCCACCGCCAGCGTCCGCACCGGCGGTCTCGGCGGCCTCGCCGCCTGGCCCACCGTCGCCGAGGCGATGGCCTGGGCCACCGGCGCCCACCACCAACGCGACTACACCGCGGCGTCGGTGCTGGTCGCGTCGTCGTTCCCGTACGCGTTCATCACCGGCGCCGGCCTGCTCTCCGCCACCACGGCGGACGGCCACGGCCTGGGCCGCGTCCACTTCACCGCGGGCGCCATCGCCGTGCTGATCGTGGCCCTGGCCGCGGTCCTGGGACTGGGCCGCCGGGTCGCGGTGCCGGTGGCGGGCGCGACCGTCGGTCTGGTCGCCACCCTGACCGGCGTCGGCCTCCAGCTCACCAAGGCCAGCCCGGCAGCCGGCATCGCGATCGCCGCCGCGGCCTGCGCCATGGCAGTGGAGCTGCTGCCGTTCGCCGCCATGGCCGCCGCGCGCTTCATCATCGAACCGCCGACCTCCGGCGTCGAACCCGGCGACTTCGACGGGTCCCCGGTCAACAACTACGCGGTCGGCCTGCGGGTGGCCCGCACCCTGGACACCCTGACCGGCCTGACCGCCGGCGTCGGCACCCTGCTCGTGCTCTGCGTCGCCCTGCTCGTGGTGCCGATCGGCGCCATGCAGACCGCGCCGGAGGGCACGCACACCGTGTGGGAACAGGCGCTGGCGTTGCTGGTGTCCGGCGTGATGTTGTGCCGGGCGCGGCTGTTCCGGGAGCGTGCCCAGGTGCTCGCGGTGGCCCTCAGCGGCCTGACCGGCCTGGTGGTGGCGTTCGGCGCGATGGCGGCGAACGCCGACCCCGCCGTCCGGGCGCTGTGGCTGGCGCCGCTGCTGGTCGTGATCGCGCTGCTGGCCCTCGGCCTGGCCTCGATCCGCCCGCGCCGCGGGACGACCGAGCCGATCCTGCCACCGCGCTGGTCCCGGACGATCGACCTGATCGACGGCGCGGTGTTCCTGGCGGTGCTGCCGGTGCTGATGGCGGTGTTGGGGGTCTACGGCCAGGTGCGCAACCTCAAGGGCTGACCGCCACCACTGCGACGCCGCGGTCATCGGACCCCACCTCCCTGCCCCGCAGACTCGGTGTCGGGAGACGGGTCCGCGGACTCCGGCGCGGTAGACACAGTGGGCTGCCACGGACTCGGCCCCGGATACCAAGCCGGCGTGTCGGTGTACCAGGGGCGCCTGGGCTGCTGGAAGCTCCGGCCCTCGCTGAGCGCCTTGACCTCGGCGTCCTGCCACCCGAACTGCCGCCGCCAGAGATCATCGTGCAGCTCACGGTGGTGGCGGCGGCACAGCAGCCGCATCTGGTCGACGTCGGTGTGGCCGCCGTCCGCCCACGGCATCTCGTGGTGCGCGTCGCATTCATGCGGAGGCCGATCACAGCCCGGAGCTGTGCAACCGCCGTCTCGCACGGCCAGTGCCTCATATTGGGCGCGGCTGGCCAGTCGGCGTTTGCGGCCTTGCCACAGGATCTCGCCGCGTCCGTCGACCATGACAGCCCGCAACGCCGCCTCACACCGCATCATGTGGGCTTCGGCCGCCGGTATCGATCGGCCGTAGCCGGTCCTGGCCGCAGGCGCTCCGGGCAGGCCTTGAGCGGTGTCGGCACGCATGACGATGGTCATCGTCGTGGGGCCGTTGTGCCGTCGGGGGAGCTCGCCGGCCCGGAGCCGATCCTCTGCGAGCCGTACCAGGGCGTCAGCACGAGCTTTGGCGATGGAGTCCCAGCGATGGCCCCACTTGTCCTCTTCATCCGCCTGCTGATCCGCGAGCGAGTCCAGAACGGTCAGCAAGGCCTCGCCACCAGTCGTGGAGAGAAATCCGCCCGGCAGATAGCCGTCCAACACGGGTGTCATGTGGAAGCCGCGCTTCTCCTCCGCCGCACGCGTCCGCGCGAGCGCGGTGATCGGCGCCGCGCGATGGGCCGCGTCCTCAGCATGATGGCGCAGACGCTCGGCACCCTCGGCCTGAGCCTTGGCGATCAGCGCTTGGCGTATCTCATCCACGACCTCATCGGGCTGATGGACCAGAACCGCCAGCGCGTCGGCGATCATCCTCGCCTGCGGTGCCGAGATCTCGCCGAGCCGCAGGGCCTCCTCGGTCTGCGGATCCTTGCGCAACGCCTTGGCCGTGGCTATGAGCCGCCCGGCGTCGCCCCGCGTGCGTCCGAGGTCGACGATCAGAGCTTTGCGGGCTGCATCGGCGGCGCGCCAGGTCAGCTCCTCCTCAGTGGTCTCAGGGGTCTGCACCGGATCGCCCCGGTCGTGCCAGGTACGCACACAACGGATCAGAACTGCCTCGGCAGCCCGGCTGACCTGCTCGGCAGCCCGAGCCAGGGCCAACGACCCGCTGGTATCGAAGGCCAGCGGATCCAGCGCGGCGAGGTTCGCAGTCGCGTCCTCGAGACGGCGCAGGGAATCGACGCCCATGGTCATGTCCTCTCGACGTGTTTCCCCGCACGCCTGTTTGACATGAACCACCATAGCTGGCGCAACCGACAGAAATCTGCCAAACTGGTCACATAAGGGCCATTAGCTCAAAACTCGTAGCCCTCAAGCCTGAAGAAGAAGCAGCGTTCGTCCCGGGACCCGTTGGCCGCTCCGATCCCGTACTTCGCCGCCACCAGAGCATCCAGAGACTCGACGAGACCGGCATCCTGCCCACCCTGGACCAGGACCGGCCGATAGACGACGCGCTCTCCCACGCCGTGAAACACCCCGACCCGCGTAGCACCACTCAGCCGAGTGACAGCCTCCCGGTCGCGCACAGCGAGATATTTGACACCGTCGTGCCGCACGAACTTGACGCCCGCCAGGTCTGGCCCAGCGTCCAGGCCCACCACGACGCGATCCAGGATGTGCTTCTCCAACGGAACGCCCCGGCTACGGATCAACTCCCGGTACATCCCGAAGGGCAGCGCGAAGCGATGGCCGACGGGATACCGAGCATACGAACGAGCCCCATCCGTCGGCAGCGGCACGGTGACCAGCGTGTCATCGAAGACATAGTGCGGAGCCAAAGCCGGCAACGGCGGCCGCCCGAACGTCTGCGAATACAAAACAATCTCAACCGACCGCCCCCCGCCAACCACCCCGTTGACCTCACGCTGCCAGTCATACAAAGCCCACAGCACCTCTTCAAGATCCGCAAGAAACCCCGGCTGCGTCTCCCGCAACTCCGCACCCAACCGCAGCGCGGCATCCGACTCCGGACACAGCAACGCCAACCACACCGAAGCCCCCCGCCGCACCGCATCACTCAGAGACTTGAGACAGCCAGCCCGACTCTCAACCTCAACAAGCTCAGTCAACGTAACCGCGACAATCTCCACCACCGCAGACCGCCCCACCCACCCCTGAAACGCACCCACCGAAAAATCCCCCACCTCCCCCACCACCTCCCCCCGAGGCACATCCTCATCAACAGCAATAAGCGTCCCCACCACCCGCCGCCCCTCCCACCGCGGCGCCAACGCCGAACCCGCACCCATCCCCACCCCAGGCCCCGACTCCACCGAAGCAGCCACCAACCCCAACCCCCCAAACAGCCCAGCCCACGCCAACCCCACCCCCGCCCCCACCCCTGCCACAGCAGCACCCCCCACAGCCCCCACCA
>JABFXP010000764.1 GCA_013361685.1 Catenulispora sp. | reverse complement strand
GCCGGCGGCGGCCGGGTCGGTGGCGGCGCGGTCGGGCCGGCCGATCCGGTCCGCCGGGCCGGCGAGAGGCGCCTCAAGCGCTTGAGCGAGCGCCGTACGGGCGTCAGGGGCCTGCGGCCGGGCTGGGGACTCCAGCGCCCGCTGCGGGGCCGGGGAGGCGCTTTCCTGGGCCGGGACGGCCGGGTACGCGCGGTCCGGTGCGCGGAAGACGTCGAAGGCGCCGCCCTCGGTGCCGGCCGCCGGGCGCGGCGCGCTCCCCGCGCCGAACAGTGCCGCCTGGGCCGGCGCGCCGCCGAGCGCGGTCTGCTCCGGGGCCCCGCTGATCGCCGTGGCCTGGGGTACCGCGCTGATCCGGGTCGAGAAGGCGTGGCCGCCGGTCACCGCGGCCGGGTCGTCGAGGTCGTCGTCGAAGTCGTCGAAGTCGTCGAAGTCGTCGAAGTCGTCGAACCCGTCGAGGTCGTCGAAGTCGTCGAACTCGCTGACCCCGCCGCCGAAGCGGCCGGCCGCCAGCTCCTCGGCCAGCGCCGAGAGCGAGACCTCGCCGTGGATGGTCTTGGCCAGCTCGTCGCCGGAACTCAGGGTCCGGATCGGGGTCACCGGCAGCACCAGGCGGATCAGCGCGCCGCCGAGCGGGCCGGTGGCCACCTCGACCGAGCCGCCGGCCGCCTCGATGGTGCGGCGGACCACGGCCAGGCCCAGGCCGTGCCCGGCCGGGATGTTGCCGAAGCCGGGGCCGCTGTCGTCGATCTCGATGACCGCGCGCTCACCCTGGCCGGTCTCGAAGCGGCGGACCGTCACCTGCACCGCGCCGGTGCCGCCGGCCGCGCGGGTGCCGTTGGACAGCACGTTGCCCAGCGCCCGCTTGAACAGCACCGGGTCCACCGTCACGTGCAGCGGTTCCTCGGCCGCGGACAGGGATATCCGGCCGCTGAAGGTGGCGCGCCAGCGCTCCACCGACTCCGCGGCCAGTCCGGCCACGTTGCACGGCACCGGGTCGCCGAGGCCGTCCACGCCCTGCTTGGCGTCGTCCAGGAACTGGCGGACCGTGGCGGATATGTCCTCGGTCTGGGTCATGATCTCCTGCAGCACGTCCCGCACCCGCTCCGGGACGTCCGGCCGCATCTCGGCGGCCGAGGCCAGCATCAGGATCGCGGCCACCGGCTGGCGCAGGTCGTGGCAGACCTCGCGGACCCGCTCCAGCGGGATCGCGGTGCCGCCGTGCGCGTAGAGCATGGCCTCGCGGCGATGCGAGCCCTGATACGCCTCCAGGTCGGTGCCGGGAGCGTTCCCGGCGTTCGCCGTGCCGCCGGCGTTCCCGCCGGTCGCCGCCGCGGCCTCGGCGGTCTGCTGGGCGCGCAGCTCGCGCAGGTCCAGCAGCACCGTCTCGTCGGTGCCGCGCAAATAGGGATCCGCCGGCCCGGCGGGTCCGGCTGTGTCGTCCGCCGCGCCGCCCGGTCGGGCTACGTCAGGCGGTGGAGGCGTGGCCTCCGTCGTGGTGCTCATCCTCGTCCCCCACCCCTGAAGCTCCGGGCGTGATGCGACCGCCGGAGCGACAGACGCGCGGCCCCTGCCGGCCGCCCGAACATGAAGCGTGCCACCGCCCCTCCCCTTGCTCCGACCGCGCTGCCGAACAGCCGGCCAATGGTCAACATACGCCGGTGAACACCGGGCGACCAGCGAGGGAACCGCGGATCCCGCGATGGGATGACGCGACCGGCGAAAGGCGAAAAGCCTTCCACGCCGCCCTCCCACCCCGGACCCCCGGCGGGCCCCCACGACCCACCCGGCCGGTTCCCCGGCCCGGTCCGAAGTCAGACTCCGGCTACTCGGAGAGTGAGAGCCACTCATCCTCCAGACGGAGTCGTTCCTCATGCAACTCGCGTAGCTTAGCGTCCGCTTCGGCCGCTGCGAGATAGTCTCCCCCAATCCGGGAGAGCTCCTCGTGCAGTTTCGCCTCCGCTTCGGCGATCTTGTCCAGGCGCCTTTCGATCCTCGCCAGTTCCTTCTTCGCCGCCCGCTCCTGCGCGCTGGTACTGCCCTTCACCTGGTTCGACGGTTGAGTGGGGGATTTGGTTGTACGGGGTTGCGCCATCCGTGCGACCTGCTGCTCCCGGAAGGCCAGATACTCGTCCACGCCGCCGGGCAGGAGCCTGATCCGCCCGTCCCCGTACAGCGCCGCCACCCGGTCGGTGGTGCGCTCCAGGAAGTAGCGGTCGTGGCTGACCACCAGCAGCGTGCCCGGCCAGCCGTCGAGGATGTCCTCGAACGCGGTCAGGGTGTCGATGTCCAGGTCGTTGGTGGGCTCGTCGAGCAGCAGCACGTTCGGCGCGTCCATGAGCAGGCGCAGCAGCTGCAGCCGCCGCCGCTCGCCGCCGGACAGGTCCCCGACCCGCGTCCACTGCTTCTCCCCGGCGAAGCCGAAGCGTTCCAGCAGCTGGGAGGCGGTGAGCGTCTTGCCCTTGCCGATCTCGACGGTGGAGTGCACCTTCTCCACGGCCTCCAGCACCCGCCACGTCGGGTCGACTTCGGCCACTTCCTGCGACAGGTGCGCGGGCTTGACTGTGATCCCTGTCACCACGCGCCCGGAATCCGGCTTCACCTCGCCGAGCAGCAGCCGCACCAGGGACGATTTGCCGGACCCGTTCACGCCGATCAGGCCCAGCCGCTCGCCGGGGCCGAGCTGCCAGGTGACGTTCTTCAGGAGCTGCTTGCGCTCGACGCCCTCGCCCACGGCGTATGAGACGTCTTCGAGCTCATAGACGGTTCGCCCCAGCCGACTCGTGGCGAACTTCTGAAGCTCGGCGTTGTCCCGCACCGGCGGCTCGGCCGCGATCAGCGCGTTGGCCGCCTCGATCCGGAACTTCGGCTTGCTGGTCCGGGCCGGCGCCCCGCGCCGCAGCCACGCCAGCTCCTTGCGCAGCAGGTTCTGC
>JABFXP010000218.1 GCA_013361685.1 Catenulispora sp. | reverse complement strand
GCTTCGCGCCGACCGGCCCGCCATATCGCCTCGGCACCGCCGAAGTCTTCGCGGTCGCGCTGCTACAGGGCGGCTTCTTCCTCTTCGGTATCGGCTGGATCATCGGCCTGATCCTCCTGTGGACCTCGCTGCGCTGGACCGTCCGCGAAAAGCTGGTCGGCACCTTCGTCCTCCCCGGCGGTCTCGGCTTCGCCATACTGCTCATCGCGATGCCCACATCCTCAAAGTCCTGCTACAGCGACTCCAGCGGCTCCCAGCACTGCACAACCAGCGGCTGGACCGTGCCGGGCTGGGCCGGTCTGGCCATCGTCGCGATCGGCGTCGCGCTACCGATCTACACGTCCTACTTCCTCGTCCGGCGCGCCCGGCAGCGCGCGTCGACGCAGTCACGCCCCGGCCGTGCAATCAGCGGCGCGCTGCTCGGCATCCTGGGCGCGGTGGTCGCGATCTTCGTGATCGGCGCGTTCGCATTCATATCGGTCGGGGGCAGCGCCGGCGGTGGCGCCGTCACCCCCTCCCGCGCCGAGCCGAGCGCGGTCGCCACCTACCCCGGCGGCCCGGTCCCGCCGCCGTCGTCGGAATCCGGGTCCGAGTCCGCCATGCCCGCGTCTTCCCCCTCCCACTGAACTTCCGGCGGCCTCGCGGTCTGCACTTGGCGGCTCGCGCCCGTAGCGGTGATCGCCATCAGTAACGGTCTAGCCGATGCGAGTACGGAGTCGGCAGGAACGGTGTGCCGCCGCCAGGAAACCATGCCGAGCAAAGGCTCACATAACGTTCCAGAATCGACACGCCGTGTGTTTGCGCGTCGTCGGTCGACCAATAGCCAAGAAGCAGCCGGACCAGGGCCCTGCCGTCGGGAATCAGTTCGCCGCATTGCAGGGCGCCGAACCCTGATTTCACGAACCGCTCGTCCAAGACGTGGCTCGCAGCTCGACGCCGCAGTTCAGGTTCAAGCCGGTTCACCAGCGCGGACCGGTTCAAGACGGCGGCCATCATCCCGCCACTCGACGGAAATCTCTGCTGGTAGGAGCAGCCCATCTGACGTGCCACGCGACCTACGAGGCTGTCGGTGGGCTCTCGCACAATGAATTCACTCAGACGCCGCTGCCAGCACAGTCGTGCCACGGCAACGAGCAGCAGGCGTACTGTCGCGGCGTTTACGGCGACCAACTCGTCCACGGTCACCGAACCCAGGGGATCGCCGAAGGACCGACCCTCCAGCACCGCATATCCGACGGCGGCACCATCGGCCTCCAGGATCAGGCTCTGCGACCCGGGCCGCCATGTCGACTGGGGAATGAGCCGGTTCCATCCCTCATGCCGCTCGTGGGTCCCGGGCCGCTGAGCATGCGCGGAGTTGTACAAGCGAACGATCATGGGAAGATCAGCTGCCGATCCGCTGCGAATGCCCGGAACCGCCTTGTCCATATCGGCTCCCACCGCACGCTCGACGCTGCGGACGGAGACGGTCAGGTGGCCGTCGGCGACGGCTGGAACGAAACCGAACTTCTCGTAGACACCCTCGATGCCGTCGGACACGAAGGCCACGTCCACTCGCTCTGCCATGCCGGACAGAGCCTGGCGCAGCAATCGGCTCATGTGTCCCTGGCGGCGGAACTCGGGCTGGGTTTCCACCCCGCCGATGCCTTCGGCAGCAACCGCCACCGCGCCGAATCGCATTTGGAACGAGTGCACCTCTAACTCAGCGACCTGGTCCCCCGCTTCGGTTTTCAAGCGGCAGTAGCGAACTTGCCGACTGCGCTCCTCTTGGTCGGCTAGTTCGGAATAGTCCACCCTCGACACGAGATTCGACGCTCGCTTCTCCGCCTTCTAGTACTACGACAGCACCGGAGCCGGTTCGCGCGGCCGGGCCCACGGCGTCACGGCAGCGGCGCTTGCGCTGCCAGGTCGAGCATCGCGCGGGTCATCCGCAGCCGGTCGGTCCACAGGGCGACCAGGTCGTCGGAGGGTGGCTGGGTGAGGGTTTCCAGGGGAATCGAGGTGAAGCCGGCGCGCAGGATCAGGCCGGAGAGGAACCCGCCGCGGATCTCGGCGGCCGTCGCGGGGTGGCCTTCAGCGGCCAGGCCTTCGGCGTGGGCGGCGAGAATGGCCGCGGCGATCTCCGGGAGGCGGTCGGCGGGCAGCTCGCCGGCGTGGCAGAGGCCCACCAGCAGTTGGCCGAGGTCGTGGCCGACCGGCAGCGGGCAGTCCAGGCCGAAGTCGATGGCGACGAAGTCATCCGGCGTGGCGGCGGGGACCAGCAGGTTCTGCGGGCTGGCGTCGCCGTGGGCGTAGGTGACCGGGAGGGTGTCGGAGTAGTCCAGCAGCCGGCCGATCCGGGTTGTCCAGCCGCGCAGGTCGGCGACCAGATCCGGATCGCCGACCCGGTCCAGGGCGGCGCCGACCACCGGATGCGCCCACAGTTCGGCGCCGGTTACGGCCGGGGCGAACGCACCCGTCACCCGTCCGGCCACCAGGTAGCGCAGCGTGGAGTTCGGCGCGGCGAACCGGGTGCTGGCCGGCAGGATCGGCGCGACCCGGCCGGGCAGCCGACGTCCCGACATCCGGCCGAGCAGGTACGCGGCCCGGGCGAAGCGGCCGGTGTCCCAGGTCAGGCCGGCCAGCTGGACCACGTCCTCCAGCCACATCACGGCCCGGCCGGGGCCGAGTTCGCGCACCGCGTGCAGCACGGGGAGCCGGATGCCGGGCGGGAGTTGGTCGCGCAGCGGACCGGTGTAGGCGGCGATCTCCAGCCGCCACGGGAAGTGCTCGACGAACTCGGCGCGGTGCTCCGGCGGGATGGCGCCGAGCATCGGCCAGTGCTCGGCCGATCGCAGCTCTTTGACGAACAGGCGGGCCTCGACCGCGGTGCCGTCCGGGGCGGTCAGGCCCAGGCGGGCGCGGACCAGCGATTCGGTGGCGATCGTCTGCGTGGGGTAGTCCACCGCTTCGTAGGTCGCGGACCGCAGCCGCAGGTCGGTACGTCCGGTGACGGACCGGCCGAGGTCGGCCAGCAGTTCCGGGTCCGGTGCGGCGCGGCCGATCAGCGGGCCGCCGGTGACGGTGATCGTCGCGGGTTCCATAGTGCCGCTTCTTTCGTCATAGTGCCACTATGATTTCTAGAGTGATACCATGGCGACGTGGCTGTCAAGAGGGAAGGTCCGACCCACCGCCAGCGGCAGGCGCTGGCCACGAAGGAGCAGATCGCGGCGGCCGGCCGCGCGCTCTTCGCCGAGCGCGGCTATGTCGCGACCACGATCACCGCCATCTCCGAGGCGGCGGACATCCCGGTGCCGACGATCTACTCGGCGTTCGGGAACAAGGCGGCGATCCTGAAGGACATCGTCCGGCGGGCCGTGGCACCGCTGGACGTCAAAGCCCAGCACGAGCAGGCGATGGCCGACCCGGATCCGGAGCGCGGCCTGCGCCGTGCCGCGCAGATGCAGCGGGAACAGTTCGAGGCCATGTATGACGTCATGATGGTCACGCTGGAGGCCGTCCGCACCGACCCGGAGATCGCCGCCATGCTCGCCGAGATCATGGCCAGCCGGGAACGCGACTTCCGCAAACACGTCGAGGCCCTGGCCCCGCACCTCTCCCCCGGCACCACGGTCGACGAGTGCCTGGACGTCTACATCACGCTGCTGCTCCCGGAGATCTACCAGAGCCTGGTGCTGGACCGGGGCTGGACACCGGGCCGGTACGAGAAGTGGCTCGGCGACAGCCTGGTCTCCGAACTGCTCGGGAAACGGTGACGGCCGTGCTCGGTCGGGCGGCCGCTCCTGATCTCAGGGCTCTTCCAGCGCGGTATCCGCGTTCGCAGTGATCGCGATCGCGACTACGCGGCCTGAGACAAGTTCATCGCGATCACGCGTTTCCCGTCGCGTCTTCAGCGGCCGGTGATCTCGATTTCCGCGACTTCCACTGTCGTGCCAAGCCTGGACGACCAGTTGTCGCACTGGTGGCTCTTGAAATCTTCCCACTCGTCGTTGCCGTGGTAGTAGAACTTGACCCATCCGCTGTTGTTGCCGAAGCAAACGCCGTATGACGTCCACGTGGTTTTCGGAGGATTGTCTCCGTAGTACACCATGCCGTTGTTGGCATAGCAGATCGGATAACCATGATGCGCGGTCCACAACCGCAGCCAGTCGGTGCGCGTACCGCAGGAAACCTGGTTCATATCAGGCTTCGCGATGGCAGCATTCGCAGCCGGAGCGAAAACGAGCGATCCGCCGATTCCCAGCGCCACAGCGGCCACCACCGCACGGCTCGGTCTGACGAGTGTCGCGATTTTCATAGTCCATTCCTTCCACCCTGGTCGCCCCATCACAGCGACTCGCCAACAAATTTACGAAAGGCGCGACAAGCTGTCGTCAGCTGCCGATAGGAGGTCATATCTGTACCAGCGCAGTAGCGACCTCCGTGGGTGGACTGGTGGAGTACACCGCGCCGATATTCCGTTGGTGACGCTCCGCCGGATCGCTACGGTCGCGGCATGGCAATCCCGATCGCGCTCGACATGGAGACCGGCGACCCCGACGATGTCTTCACCCTGTGTGCCCTGGCGACCCATCCGTGGGCGCGCCTGGTGGCCGTGACGGTCATGCCCGGGACGGATGAGCAGGTCGGCATCGTCAAGCACCTCCTCGATCGCCTCGGGGTGAGCGTGCCGGTCGGCGCCTACCGGCCCGGCACTGAGGGGAACCCGGTGTCGGGCTTCCACCGGCGGTGGCTGGGGAAGGTTCCGCCGCGCGAACCCGACGCCGAGGCCTGGCAACTGCTCCGGGACGTCTTCGCCGACGAAGACACGACGCTGCTCACCGGAGCACCACTGAAGAACCCTGGCATGCTCCTGGAGCAGAACCCTGACGTGCGCATCGCCCGCTGGGTCGCACAGGGCGGTTTCGCCGGCGACTCCGTCGTCCCGCCCGAACACCGTCTGGCCAAGTTCGAGGGACGCGAGACCTGCGGAACGTACAACTTCAACGGCGCTCCAGAGGCCGCGTTGAAGCTGCTGGAGTCACCCCACATCGGCGAGCGCGTGCTCGTCTCGAAGAACGTCTGCCACGGCGTCGTCTACGACAGCGCGATGCACGCCGCCCTGTCGGCGCGGCAGCTCACTCCGGGGATGGCGCTCGTCCGGCAGGGCATGGACGTCTACCTGGCCAAGCGCCGCGCCGGCAAAGCCTTCCACGACCCGCTCGCGGCGGCCGTGGCCCTCGATGAATCCGTGTGCACGTTCCGCGAAGTCGAGGTGTACCGCGAGCGCGGCGTCTGGGGTGCGCGTCCGGCGGCAGGCACTCGGACGCGGATCTCGGTCTCGGTCGATCACGCGCGGTTCTTGGACGTCCTCAGCGCTACCGACTGAAGGGCTTCGGCCTTGAGCTGACCATGCGTGGCCAGTGGGTCAATGCCCTGCGGCGAGTCGTGACTTCTTGGCCTTGTTGCCGCAGGTGTTCATGGAACACCAACGGCGGTTGGCTCCGCGGCTGGTGTCGAGGAAGAGTCCTGCGCAGTCGGTGCCTTCGCAGTTCTTGATGCGGGCGCGGTCGGGGCCGCCGAAGACGTGAATGGCGTCTGTGGCCAGGATTCCGAGTGCGTCGCGGACGGGGGTCTTCTGGGTGAGGCGCCATGTGGCGGAGTCATGGTCGAGGGCGGCGCTGGCATGGCCGGCGGCTGCGGTCGCGTTGAGGATGCCGACGTCCTCAGGTTCTGGCGGTCTTCCCGTGGCGATCGCCGTCCCGATGCGGTAAATCGCCTCGCGCAGTTCCACGGCATCCTTCAGGTCACTCGGGGATGCGCCGGTGACTCCGATCCCCGTGGCCTGCAACCAAGCCGTCAGTCGGCCGGGGTCGGTGAGCCGTTCGCGGGGCGCGGCAGCGGCTCGATCGCTCATGGTGGCCGTGAACCGGAACGCCAATACCTCGTTGTCCATGCGGAACGCGCGGTGCGTCTCCTGGTTCATCCCGACCTCCGCAGTCAGCGACAGTGCCCTGAACCGTCTTAGACGGTTCGACAAAAGAGTAACCCCCATGCCAAGGTTGAACCACCTTAGACGGTTCATGGAAGGGGACGTCCGTGCACGACATCGCGGTCATCGGCTTGGGAGCGATGGGTCGGCCCATCGCGCTCAACCTCATCAGCGCAGGCCACGAGGTCGTGGTGTGGAACCGCACCGAGAGCTCCTACGACGAACTCCTGGCAGCCGGTGCCCATCGAGCCACGTCGGTCGCGCAAGCCATGCACGCCCCGGTGGTCTTCTCGATGCTCTCCGACGACCGGGCCGTCGCCGAGACGTTCCTCGACTCCGGCGTCCTGACCCAGATCCCGGCCGGGACCGTGCACGTCAACCTCGCGACGGTGAGCACCGAACTGGCCCGCCGGGCCGCCGCGGCGCACGCCGAACACGGCGTCGGGTACGTCGCGGCGCCCGTCTTCGGCCGCGTTCCGGTCGCCGAAGCCGGCGCGCTGAACATCCTCGCGGCAGGCGAAGAGGCGCTGATCGACCGGGTCCAGCCGTACTTCGACGTGATCGGCGCACGGACCTGGCGCCTGGGCGAGCGTCCCGAACAGGCCAACGTCGTGAAGATCCTCGGGAACTACCTGATCGCCTGCGCGATCCAGTCCCTCGGTGAGGCCGTCAGCCTCGCCGACGCCTTCGACGTCGACTCTGAGGGGCTCGTCGAGCTGCTGACCTCCACGCTGTTCCCCGGAGCCGTCTACACCGGCTACGGCTCAGCGATCGCCGAGCGCCGCTACCAGCCGGCCGGATTCACCACAGTCCTCGGCCGTAAGGACCTCCACCTCGCGCTCGACGCAGCGGCCGACCGGCACGTCCGGCTCCCGATCGGCGAACTGCTGCGGGAAGTCTTCGATCAAACGATCGCCGACGGCCACGGACCGGACGACTGGGCGGTCATCGCAGAACGGCAGCCGCGCAGACCGCCCGCGGCGCCTCAGCCTCGCGGCTGACGGTTTTGTCCCCCCGCTACGAGAAGACCCCTCGCAGCCAGAACACGAAGTCATCCCACACCGAGCCGAGCACGGTCAGATACCCCTTCCCGGCCGGCGAGACGAGCAGTGTGGCGACGATGGTGGTGAACGCCGCCAGCACCAGGGCGGCGAGCGAGGAATTGGAGATCCGGCTGCGGTACAGCCGCGAGACCCCTTTGGCGTCCACCAGTTTGCCGCCCACGCGCAGCCTGGTCAGGAAGGTGGAGGCCATGCCGCCGCGGCCCTTCTCCAGGAACTCCACCAGGTTGCTGTGGCCGCCGACGGCCACGATCAGGGTGGCGCCCTTGTCGTCGGCCAGCAGCATGGCCACGTCCTCGCTGGTGCCGGCGGCGGGGAACACGGTGCAGGGCAGTCCCAGGGCGGTGACGCGGTCCAGGCCGGGCGCGGTTCCGTCGGGGTAGGCGTGCACGATCAGCTCGGCTCCGCAGGCCAGCGCCTCGTCTGAGACCGAGTCCATGTCGCCGACGATGATGTCCGGTTTGTGTCCGGTCTCCAGCAGTGTGTCCGCGCCGCCGTCCACCCCTATGCACACCGGCCGGTATTCGCGGATGTAGGGCCGCAGCACGGTCAGGTCGTCTTTGTGGTGGGCTCCGCGTACCACCATCAGCACGTGGCGGCCGTCCAGCCGGGTGGCGATCTCGGGCACGCCGACGCCGTCGAACAGCAGGTCCCGTTCGGCGCGCAGGTACTCCATGGTGTTGACGGTGAACGCCTCGATCTGCTCGGACACCGCGGAGCGGGCCTCGGCCAGCGCGTCCACCACCTCCGGCAGCTCGATGGTCTTGCCGACCGCCACCGGTGTGCTGCCGCGCAGCAGCACGTTGCCGTCCAGGCGCACGGTGTCGCCCTCGGTGACCCGGTCCAGCGCGGCCGGCCCGACCTCGTCGACCACCGGGATGCCGGCGGAGACCAGGATCTCCAGGCCCATGGTGGGATAGCGTCCGGACAGCGACTTGGAGGCGTTGACCACGGCTGCGGGCTTGCACGCCAGCAGCGCTTCGGCGGCCGGGCGGTCCAGGTCGACGTGGTCGATCAGCGCGATCTCGCCGGCTTTGAGCCGCTTCGTCAGGTCCTTGGTGCGCCGGTCCACCCGGACCACGCCGGACAGGCCCGGCAAGTCTGTCTGGCGGGCCTGGGCCGGACGGCGGCGGGAGCGGAGCGGCAGGTACGACATCTGGCGGCTATCGTCCCATGGCTGCGGCGGGGAGCGGTAAGGGATTGGCGTGTGGGACACGCGGGGTTGGTCGGGTCGGGGGACACGCGGTGGGAGCGGAATCTCCACCCGCGTCTCCACCCCCGCTCCGATCCCGGGAGCGGCCGCGATTCCTACCGTCGTCAGCATGAGCATCGTGCAGATCGCCCTCATCGCCTTGGTCGTGGTCCTGGTCATCGGCAAACGCCTGACGGGCCGGCCGTTGGACACCCGCCGCTCGGTGGTCGTACCGGGATTGCTGGCCGTCTACGGCGTGGTCGTGCTGCAGAAGGCGGGTGAGATCACGCATACCGACCAGGCGTGGCTGGTGGCGTCCGGCGTCGTCTCGGTCGCCTTCGGGCTGGTGCGCGGGGTGACTGTGCGCCTGTATGAGCGCGACGGGTACCTGTGGGCGCGCTACCGGCCCAGCACCCTGTTGCTGTGGGCGGCGTCGATCGCCGCCCGGTTCGCCATCGAGGCCGCCGCCGTCGCCTCCGGCGCGGGACGCGGCGTGATGACGTCGTCGCTGATGCTGATGTTCGGCCTGTCGCTGGCTGCCGAGTCCCTGGTGGTGCTGCCGCGCGCGCAGGCCTCCGGTATCCCGGTCATGGCGCGGTCCTGAGCCGTGGCGATCAGTGTGGGCGCTCCGGTGGCCGTGGCGGAGATGCTCGCCGCGGCCCGCGCCGGGCAGACTGGCCCCATCATGACGACCGACCCCGCTCACGACTTTCCCGACCTGCGGCGATGGACCGAGCGTCAGCCGGCCGGGGCCGTGGCGCTGCGGCTGTGCGGGTTGGTGGCCATCGTCGTGACGCAGGCGCAGTCCGGCACCCGGGCGGCGTGGCCGCTGGTCGCGGTGGCGCTGGCGGCCGCAGCGGTGTGGACCGCCACGGCGGCGAGGGGCAACAAGCCGTCCGTGTGCGCCGCGATCGTCTTCGGGCTCTGCGGCGCGGTGCTGGCCGGGACCGGCTGGGGTCAGCCGGCCGGGCTCGCGTTCATGTGCATCTGTGTCCTGTACTTGCAGGCGCTGGCCGAACCCCAGGTGGTCGCGTTCTACGTCGCCGTGGTGGTCCTGGTCGTCGGCTCCGGTTCCGCCCTGATCGCCGGCCGCGCCACCATCCTGCCGTGGATCATCGGTATCACCCTGGGCGGCTACCTGCTCGGCGACGCGCGCCGCTCGCGGATACTGGCGCTGCGGCGGGCCCGGGAGCTGCTGGTGATGACGCAGCGTGCCAATGCCGAGCAGGCTCATGCGGCGGCGCTGGCCGAGCGTGGCCGGATCGCCCGCGATGTGCATGACGTGCTGGCGCATTCGCTGTCGGGGCTGGCGATCCAGTTGGAGGCCGCGGATGCGCTGCTGACGGACGGCACTGACGTCGACGCCGCGCACACGCTGGTGGTGCGGGCGCGGCGGCTGGCCCGCGACGGGCTGTCGGAGGTGCGGCGGGCGGTGGCGGCGCTGCGGGAGGATGTGAAGCCGCCGGAGGAGACGTTGGCGCGGCTGGCGGCCGACTATCAGGCGGACACCGGGTGGCCGGCGTCGTTCGAGTTGGTGGGCGGGCCGGTGCCGGCGCTGGCGGTGGAGACCGCGCAGGCCCTTCAGCGGGTGGCGCAGGAGGCTTTGGCGAACGCGCGCAAGCACGCGCCGGGGGCGGCGGTGGAGGTGCGTCTGACGGTCGGGACGCGGGATATCACGCTGACGGTGGCGAACGCCGCCGCGACCCGGCCGACGACGCCGCTGGCCGATTCGGGCGGCGGCTGGGGCATCGTGGGCCTGCGGGAACGGGTCGGGCTGCTCGGCGGAACGCTGACGGCGGAACCGGTCGCCCGCGGCGGCTGGCACGTCATCGCCACCGTCCCGATCGTTACCTCCCATATCTTCCAAAATTGATTTGTTTGTGGTAGTATGCTGTCTTATCGGGTTTAAGGTATGCGCGTGTGCCATGACCCTGCTTCACACCCGCCGGTGTTCGGACCGGCTCTAGGACCGGTCGCCTCCTGCGATGTTCTGGCCCTCACCTCCAGCGACGGCTCGCGTTTCAGCGCATTTCACGCCGTCCCCGGTCGCCGCCGCGACACGCCAACCGGCACCCCACCGAGCGCCTGGCCGGGCGCCTCGGTCCTGGTGCTCCCCGACAACCGCGGCCTCACCGGCTTCTACGAAGACCTCTGCATCCGCCTGGCGGAGCAGGGGCACCCCGCCCTGGCCATCGACTACTACGGAAGGACAGCAGGCCCAGACCACCGATCACGCGGCGCAGACTTCGCGCACATGGATCACCTGTTCAAGGTGTCTCGCGAGACCTTGTTCGCCGACATCCGCGCCGCGATCACCACCCTCCGCGCTGCGGAGCCGAACACCGAGGTGGCCGTACTCGGGTTCTGCTTCGGCGGCCGCCAGGCCTTCCTGACCGCCGCCCCAGAGTTCGGCACCCGCGCCGCAATCGGCTTCTACGGATACCCGGACGTGCTGTTCGGCGCCCCGGGCCCGACCCAACTGGCCGCCGGCCTCACCGCCCCCGTCCTCGCCCTGTTCGGCGGCGCGGACACGGGGATCAGCGCCGAGCAGGTGGCTGCTTTCGACCGCGCGCTGGGCGGGAGGGAGGTGGGGGTGGGCGTGGAGGCTGAGTGCGAGTGCGGACGCGAGTCCGCAGTCGTGGCCGAGCCTGGATCCGTGTCCGAGTGCGGGCCCGAGCCTGAGCCCGGGCGTGGGCACCGGTCCGAGGGCGGACGCGAGCCTGGACGCGGGACCGAGCGAGGGCGCGTGGCTGGACCCGGGCGCGGACGCGAGCCCGAGCGCGGACGC
>JABFXP010000805.1 GCA_013361685.1 Catenulispora sp. | reverse complement strand
AACCGGCGGGGTGGGTGTGGCTGCGCCGCTGCTCGAAGCCTTGCGGTGGGAGGGTGCGGGGCGCTTATTTAGCGTCGACGCTCGGCTCGGGCGCTCGTCGCCCCGGTACCCCGTCCGAAGCCTCGACAACCTTTACCTGGGGCAACTCCGGTGGCGTGCCCCCATAGCTTGGACACAGCGCCTTGTGGTCGCACCAGTCGCACAATCGTGATGGGTTCGCCCGCCATTCGCCGCGCTCTGCCGAGGTCCGGATCGCACTCCACAAAGCAGCGATCTTTCGCTCCGTGGCTCGCAGGTCCTGCTCGTCGGGGTCATAAGTCACGATCTGGCTGTCGCCGCCGAGATACATCAGCTGCAGTCGTTTCGGTACGACCCCGCGGGTCTTCCACAGCACCAGTGCGTAGAACTTCATCTGGAACAGAGCTTTGCCCTCGAATGCGGGTCCGGGTGCGCGTCCCGTCTTGTAGTCCACCACTCGTAGGGCGCCGTCCGGTGCCACGTCGAGGCGGTCGACGAAGCCGCGGAGGAGGAGGCCGTCGGCGATGCGTGTGTGGACGAACAGCTCGCGTTCGGCTGGTTCGAGGCGGTTTGGGTCCTCTAGGCGGAAGTAGCGTTCCAGTAGTTCTACTGCTCCCGCCAGCCAGGCTTCGTCGCCGCCGGCTTCTTCGGCGAGGGCCTTCAGGTCGGGGTCGGTGGTGACCATGCGGTCCCACTCCGGTGGCAGCATCTGGGAGGCCGAGGTTGGGGTGCGGCCTCCGACGGGGAGGTCGAACAGGCGCTCTAGTACGGCGTGTACGAGTGTTCCGCGGGTTGCTGCCGCGCTTTTGCGTTCCGGGAGCTTGTCGATGACGCGGAAGCGGAACAGCAGGGGGCAGGTCATGAAATCCGAGGCCCGGGAGGGTGACAGGGCCATGGGCAGTGTCACAGGGTTCGTCATCGCCGGGGGCTCGAGGGCGGCGTCCGTCGCGTCCATGGGGCATGACCTTACGCCTCGGTGCTGACAGTTCGGGGAAAGCTCCGAAGGGGTGGGATCGGGGGATGTCAGGTGGGGACGAGTGGTCTACTTACTTGGGCTACGCATAGAGTCGATGGTGTGGCGGACGATGAGGGCAGGCAGAACAGCGGTGCGCCGCTGCCCGGGAATGGCAAGGACGAGCCTCCGGTGGCGCCTGGGCCCGGGATCAGGTTGGGTCGGCCCTTTGGGATTCCGATCTATGTGTCGCCGTCTTGGTTCGTCGTCGCTGCGTTCATCACCGTTCTGCTCGCGCCGCAGCATGGGGATGTGTCGGATCCGGCCAATGACTTCGGGAATGAGTTGGGCGGGTGGCGGTATGTGCTCTCGCTGGCCTATGCGGTGTTCCTGTATGGCTCGGTAGTGGTGCATGAGCTGGCGCATTCCGCTGTGGCCAAGCGTCTTGGGCTGCCGGTGCGGCGGATCGTCATCCACTTTCTCGGTGGTGTGTCGGAGATTGAGAAGGAGGCCGACACTCCTGGGAAGGCCTTCTGGATCGCTTTCGTCGGGCCGTTGACGTCGGCGGTGTTGGCCGCCATCGGGTTCGGGGTCTACCAGCTCATTCCGCACGATGACACCGTGGGGCTGGGGCAGAAGGTGGTCGCGACGCTGGTCTTCGGGTTCTGGGCGTCGAATCTGCTGGTCGCGTTGTTCAACATGCTGCCGGGTCTGCCGTTGGACGGTGGTCAGGTGTTGCGGGCCGCGGTGTGGAAGGCCAGTGGGAAGCCGATGACCGGGACCACTGCCGCGGCGTGGGCCGGGCGGGGGTTGGCGCTGGTGGTGTTCGTGGTGATGAATCTTATTTATGTGCGTAACGGCACTATCGATCCGTTCGGGTTGGGGCTCGCCGTCTTCATGGCGATGTTCATTTGGTTCGGTGCTACGCAGGCGCTGGTGGTGGCCAAGTTGCGGCAGCGGATTCCGGGGTTGTCGGCGCGGGCGATGACTCGGCGGGCCATCAGTGTGGAGGCGCGGGTGCCGTTGGCTGAGGCGTTGCGGCGGGCGCATGAGGTGAATGCCCGGGGCATCGTGCTGGTGGATGGTGGTGGGCGGCCGACCGGGTTGGTGAATGAGGCGCAGGTGATCGCGACGCCGGAGCAGCGGCGGCCTTGGGTCGAGGTCGGGGATGTGGCGCGGCCGATGGAGGCGGGGCTGATGGTGGGTGCCGATCTGACGGGTGAGGCGTTGTTGGACGTGTTGCGGGCCAATCCGGCGCCGGAGTACCTCGTGGTGGAGGTGGACGGGGGCATTGTGGGGGTGCTGGCCGCCGCGGATGTCCAGGCGGCGTTCCTCGGGCGGCCGCCGGCGCCGCGGCGTATGGCTCCGCAGCGCTGAGGCGTCAGGCGGTCCCTTTCCGCGCCGGTAGGCTGAAGGGATGGACAGCACGCCCTCCTCTACCGTTCCGACCGGCGCTGAGCACCGCCGCGGCCTGTTCAAGGCCGGAGATCAGGTTCAGCTCACCGACGCCAAGGGTCGGATGAGCACCATCACCCTGCAAGCGGGGAAGCAGTACCACACGCATAAGGGCGCCTTTGAGCATGATGAGCTGATCGGCTCGCCTGAGGGTGTGGTGGTCAAGACCTCTGGTGGCAACGAGTACCTGGCGTTGCGGCCGTTGCTGTCGGACTTCGTGCTGTCGATGCCGCGTGGTGCCGCTGTGGTGTATCCGAAGGACGCCGGGCAGATCGTGCAGATGGCGGATATTTTCCCGGGTGCGCGGGTGGTTGAGGCCGGGGTGGGTTCTGGTGCGCTGACCTGCTCGTTGCTGCGGGCTGTGGGGGACAGCGGGATGGTGCACTCCTATGAGCGGCGGGAGGAGTTCGCGGAGATCGCCGCGAAGAATGTCCGCTCGTTCTTTGGTGCCGAGCATCCGGCGTGGCAGCTGACCATCGGGGACCTGGCTGAGAAGTTGGCCGATGAAGAGGTCGACCGGGTGGTGCTGGACATGCTGGCGCCCTGGGACTGTGTGGACGCGGTCGCGGAGGCGCTGGTGCCCGGTGGTGTGGTGTGCTGCTACGTCGCCACTACTACGCAGCTGTCGCGGACGGTGGAGACGTTGCGGTCGCATGGGGCGTTCACGGAGCCGCAGCCGTGGGAGTCGATGGTGCGGGGCTGGCATGTGGAGGGGCTGGCGGTGCGGCCGGATCATCGGATGATCGGGCACACCGGGTTCCTGGTGACGGCGCGGAGGCTGGCCGACGGCGTCACCCCGCCTGTGCGCCGCCGCCGGCCGTCGAAGGGCGCCTACGCGGCGGACTATGTCGCCGAGGGGGCCACCCCCGCCGACGGCACGATGCCGGACCCCGAGTTCAACGAGGACGGCACCGTGACGTCGAGCGTCGCGCGCCGGGTGCTGCCGTAGTGCGGGGCTGAACGCCGGGCCGGCAGCGTTGTGCGCGGGCCGCCTGCTGGAGCCGGATGTGGCCGGCGGGCAGGCGGCAGTCGGACCGGTCCGGCAGGGTTAGGGACTGGCCAACATTCCAGGACACCACAAGATCACGAATATAAGAAGCCTTGTAGCGGACTGTTCACCGAAACGTCGCCGGAGCGTCACATCCGCCCGCGACAGTTTCACCCCGTGACCATCGCGACCGAGCCCCGACAGGCCGCCGCCTCGATCCGCCCCCGGCGGCGCGGCGCGGCCCGAGACTTCCGCGCCACCCGTTGGGGCTGGGCCTATTCGGCCCCGGCGGTGTTGGTTTTCCTGGCCTTCGTGATCGTTCCGACCGGGTATACGTTCTACGTCTCGCTGTGGAAGTGGAACGCGCTGAACCCGGCGTTGTCGAAGTTCAAGGGCGTGGGCAACTATCGCCGGTTGTGGGATGCGACGCAGCCGACGTTCTTCAGTAGTTTGTGGCATTCGCTGTATTTCACCGGTTCGATGGTGATCGGCGGGACTGCGATCTCCTTGGCTCTGGCGTTGTTGTTGCAGCGTGGTGGGGCTTTGTTGAACGGCACGCGGGTTGCGATCTTCCTGCCGCACGCCACGCCGGTGATCGCCACGTCGATGATCTGGACGTGGATCTTCAACGCCAAGTTCGGTCTGGCCGACTGGGTCCTGCACAGCCTGCATCTGCCGACGTCGCAGTGGTTGCAGTCGTCCTCCTCGGCGATGCCGGCTGTTGTGATCTACAGCCTGTGGCATGAGGTCGGGTTCACCACCGTGGTGTTCCTCGGCGGGCTGGCCACGCTGTCGAACGAGCTCTCCGAGGCGGCACGGGCCGACGGCTGCTCGGCGTGGCAGGAGTTCTGGTACGTCACCTGGCATCAGCTCAAGCCGGTGACCGTGTTCGTGGTCGCCATCACCGCGATCACCTCGTTGCAGGCGTTCACGCAGTTCTACGCGCTGTCCGGCGGTGGTCCGGCCTATGCCACGACCACGCTGAGCTACCTGGTCTATCAGGAGGCGTTCGTGTTCAGCGACACCGGCTACGGCGCGACGCTGGCCGTGGTGCTGTTCGCGGTGACCGTCTTCTTCACTCTCGTCCGGCGGCGGACCGCCTCCGGTGATTCGCACGCGCTCGTCTGACGCCCTTCGCAGTTCCCGCACGTCCCCACCGCAGTTCCCACCCCTCGAAACGGGAGAGTCCAACAACCATGCGTAAGCGCATCTCCGCGGCCGCGGGTCTGGCCGCCCTCGCCCTGACCGCGACCGCCTGCGCCGGCGGCGGTACCTCGACGCCGAAGGCCGATGCCGCGGCCGGCGCCAAGAGCAGCAGCGGCGGTTCCGGTACTGAGCTGGCCGTCCCCACCGGCCCGGTCACCATCACCTTCGAGGAGGCGATGACGATCGGCACGCTGAAGCCCGCGATGGACAAGCTGGTCTCGGACTTCCAGGCGAAGTATCCGAACATCACCGTCAAGCTTCAGGGTGAGCCGGACTACGCCACGATGTACACCAAGGAGAAGGCCGAGGTGCAGGCGGGGAACGCGCCGACCATCGGTCAGGCCTATGAGAGCTGGGCGTCCTACTTCCAGTCCTCCGGTGTGCTGAGCCCGGTCAGTGAGCTGGCCGGGACGGATACGCCGGCGGCGATGACCACGTTCTACAAGGGCATCCAGGAGGACATGAAGCTGCCGGACGGCAAGACCTGGATGTGGCCGTTCAACAAGAGCGTGCTGATCCTGTTCTACAACGCCGATCTCATGGCCAAGGACGGCCAGAGCGAGCCGAAGACCTGGGACGACTACGCCAGCGTCATGAAGGCGGTGTCCAAGGACGGCGTCACCGGTTCCACGATCGACCCGGGTTCGGCCACGGCTGCGGCCTTCGGCACGCAGTGGTTCGAGATCCTGGCCAAGGCCAACGGCGCCACGCTCTACGACAAGGACGGCACGCCGCACCTGAACGACCCGAACGTGGTCAAGGCCCTGCAGTACATGAAGGACCTGAAGGACGCGAACGCGCTGGCCACTGGCAAGAACTATCCCGGTGAGACTGCGCTGGGCGCGCAGAAGGGGATGTTCGACATATCCTCGGCTGCCGGTTACGGCTTCGAGAACAAGACCGTCGGCGGCAAGTTCAAGCTCGCCATCACCGCGCTGCCCTCCGGCCCGGCCGGTGCCGCCAACGAGCTGACCGGCACCAACATCGTGGTCTTCAAGTCCGCCAGTGCCGACCAGAAGGCGGCGGCCTGGGCGTTCCTGAAGTTCATCACCAGCCCCGAGGAGCAGGCCGGGTGGGCCGCCACCTCCGGCTACCTGCCGGTGACCGCCCAGGCGCTGGACCAGCCGGCGCTGAAGGACTTCATCGCGAAGAACCCGTATGAGACCGCCGCGGTCTCCGAGCTGGACACCGCCTTCGCGCTGCCCGGCTACTCCTGGATCTTCAAGTGCCAGGGGTACGAGGCCACCGCGATCCAGGAGGCGCTGGAGAACGGCAAGCAGCCTTCGGACGCGCTGAACACCGCGCAGGGCGCCTGCGCTGCGGCGAAGGCGCAGGGGTGAGCAAGTCACCCGCTTCCCGCGGCATGGCGGGCGGCAGCCGCGCCGGGCGTTATGCCCGGCGCGCGCTGGCCGTGCTCATCGGTATCGCGTTCGTCTTCCCGTTCTACTGGACGGTCGTCATCTCGCTGGGGCATCCCGGCGAGTTCAGCAACTTCCCGCCGGTGCTGGTGCCGCACTGGGACTGGTCGAACTGGTCCCGGGCGTGGCATGCCGCGCCGTGGCCGCGCCTGTTCGGGAACACGATCCTGATCGCCTCCTGCACCGTGGTGCTGTGCCTGGCCACCTCGCTGCTGGCCGGCTTCGCGTTCGGGGTGCTGCGCTTCCCGGGTCGCAAGGTCCTGAGCATCGTCGTGCTGTCGGTGTTGATGATGCCCGCCACGGTCCTGATCATTCCGGACTATGTGCTGGCCAACGACCTGCATCTGCTGAACACGTACTGGATCCAGATCATCCCGTGGGGCGCGAGTGTGTTCGGGATCTTCCTGGTCCGGCAGTTCTTCCTGACCATGCCCGCGGAGATCTTGGACGCCGCGGCGCTGGACGGGGCGTCGCGGCTGCGGTTCCTGCGTTCGATCGGGATCCCGATCGTGCGGCCGGCGCTGGTCATCGTGGCGATCAACGTCTTCATGGGCTCGTGGAACTCGTTCCTGTGGCCGGTGATCATGACGAGTTCGAACATGGAGTCCTCCAGCACGGTGCAGCCGGTGGAGGTCGGGCTGTCGACGTTCGCCAGCGCCGAGGGCACCGACTTCCCGGGCCTGGCGGCCGCGGTCACGTTCACCACGCTGCCGGTCATGGTGTTCTTCCTGCTGTTGCAGCGGCAGTTCATCCGGGGTGCGCTGTCGGCTGCCGGAGGCGTGCGTGGCTGAGCTGACGACTGCCGCGCGGCTGCCGCTGCTGGTGGTGGACTTCGACGGGACCGTGTACCGGGACGACGGGCCGGTGCGGTTCTACGCCGAGCACGCCGCGGCGACCCTGCCGGGGCCGGCGCGGATCTGGATGCTGGACCGGTTCGAGGCGTATCTCGCCTCCGGCGTGGCCGCCGCGGCGGGGGCGCGGGACGAGGCCGAGGCTGCGGTGCTGCGCTCCGCGGTGGACGCCTGGGGTGCGGCGGCCGGGCTGGGGGCGCTGCACGGCGTCACGGGTGCGGCGTTGGAGGAGGCGTTCCTCGCCAGCCGGAAGCACATGCTGACCCCGGAGTGCGCGGTCGCGGCGATCCCGGCGCTGGTCGAGGCGTTCGAGCAGCTGCGGGGGCGGGTCCGGATCGTGCTGGCCACCAACAGCCCCGCCGAGGGCCTGGCGCCGCTGCTGGACCGGCTGGGCGTCACCGGGCTGTTCGACGGGGTCCTCTCCGGGGCGAACAAGCCCGATGGGCTGCGGCGCTGGATCGCCGGGCAGCTGGCCGAGCGGCCGGCCGTCGAGCTGTTCTCGCTGGGCGACCACTACTTCAACGAGATCGAGCCCGCGATGGCGGTCGGCGCGCGAGCCGGCTACATCGACCGGTTCGGGCGGGCCGACGGGCCGGCGACGGTGACCGCGGGAGCGGTCGAGGACGTCCTGCCCGGGATCTTCGCGTGGGTGCGCGCCTTCGGTTCCTGACGGGAATCGGCCGATCGCACCGTCATTTCATAGGAAGAGAACACGTATCTCCATGGCAACAACCGTCGAGTTCTGGGGCGGGGTCGGCGTCATCGGCTCCAGCAAGGTCCTGATCACCGAGGGCGACCACCGCGTCCTGCTCGATTTCGGCCTCGACATCCCGCGCGGCTCCGATCTGTTCCGGCCGCCGGTCGTCCCCCGTCCGCAGCGCTATCTCGCCGACCGGCTGCGGGTCGGCGCGGCCCCGCGGCTGCCCGGGGTGTACGACCCGGCGATGCTCGAGCCCGGCGACCCGCTGGCCGAGCCGGGGGCCGCGACGGCGGTGTTCGTCTCGCACGCCCACATCGACCACTGCGGCCTGGTGGGCACGCTGCGGCCCGGGGTCGAGGTGCACGCCGCCCCGGACACGGTCGCGGTGATGCGGGCGCTGGCGGCGGCCGGGGACGGCCTGCCCGGCGGCGACCCGGACTGGCGGCCGCTGGCCGACGAGACGCCGGTGGCGGTCGGGCCGCTGACCGTGGAGCGGATCACCGTGGACCACGACGTGCCCGGCGCCAGCGGTTACCTGGTCACGACCTCCGGCGGGGTGCTGGCCTTCACCGGCGACATCCGGTTCCACGGCCGGGCGCCGGAGCGGGCCTGGCGGCTGGCCGAGCGCGCCGCGGGCTGTGAGATGTTCGTCACGGAGGGCACGGCGCTGGGGCTGCCGGCCTTCCCGGGGCCGGTGCGGACCGAGGACGACGTGGTGCGCGACTTCGCTGAAGCGCTCGAGGCGGCCGGCCGGGACCTGGTGCTGCTGGCGATGTATCCGCGGGACCTGGAGCGGGTCCGGGAGTTCGTCGAGGTGGCCGGGGCCGCCGGGCGCCGGATCGTCTGGGGCGAGGCGGTGGCGCGGTTCCTGCGGGAGGCGGGCGTCGAGGGCGTGGCGGCCTACTCCGAGGTCGGGCTCGCGGGCGTCAAGGACGATCCCGGCGGCTTCGTCTACCAGCCGGACCTGCGCGATCTGCGCGGCATCCCGGACCTGGCCGACCTGCCGGTCGGGGCCGGGACGGTGTGGCTGCACGCCAACGGCGAGCCGCTGGGGCCGTTCGAGTCGCGGTGGAACCTGTTCGTGGAGTGGCTGGAGGTCCTGGGCATCCCGCTGCGCCGGATCGGCTCGTTCGGCCACGCCACGGCCGACGACCTGCATACCCTGGTGCACCGGGTGGCACCGCGGACCGTGGTGCCGATCCACACCGACGCCCCGGAGCGGCTGCACCCGGTGGGCGGTCCGGCGCGGCTGATCCCGGAGCTCGCCCGGGCCTACGACCTGGGCGGGAAACCGGTTCGGATTCCTTCTGCTTGATCTGGAACCCCGAGGGGGTGTGGAACGTCAATCACGCGAGAGGACGCGCTACCGGATGGGGCGGGCCTTTCGACTTCGGGCGTGGTACGGGGGTGGCGGCGGGGACTGGTGCCGAGCTGGGGCGGAACCGGTCACCCGCCGTCCCCGTACGAGCCCGGCACTCGATTCTTGGGATGTTTCTTACGACTTCTTTACTATTCGTTCGCACCGGGTCCCGCGACCTCGACGAGGTCGGCCGTCCGCCGGACCCGGATGCACTCGCCGGGGCACTCCTTGGCCGAGTCGATGACGGCGAGCACCAGGTCGGCGGGCACCGGGACCCGCGCCTCGGGGCCGGTGCGCAACTCCCCGCCGGCCTCGGCCTTGACGTAGGCGACCCCGTCGACGTCGAGTTCGAACACGTCCGGCGCGTACTGGGCGCAGATGCCGTCGCCCGTGCACAGATCGTGGTCGATCCATACCTCGAGCTCGTGCGTGTCAGTGGTGACCGTCATGCTTCCAGACGCTATCAAGGGCAGGATCGGGGAACACCGGAGAACCAACTCCACCGGTTATCCGTTGATCCACTGACGGCGGGGTGCAAGGATCGGGGCCATAGCTCCGCAACCGGCATCAACATAACCAGCCGAGTGAGGGGGAATCGTGATGACGACAGGCCATGTTGTTCCAGCGACCGACACCCGAGTTCCGGACCCGCGCGGCTTGGCGCGCCCGGCCTCGGCGGCAAGTGCACAACATTCGGCGGTTTCAAGAACGCCTCCGCGGCGCAGGAAGGCAGCAAGGAAGTTCTTGATGATCGCAGCTTCCGGCGGGAGGTGAGGACCGTGCCAGCACACGACGACGACATCCGCGAGGGCAGTGGGCGCTCGGCGCGGGGTTCGGAGGACCTCGCTGCCCAGGTCACGTACCTGGAGCAGGAGATCGCCGTCCTTCGGCGCAGACTCCGGGACTCCGCGGACGCCCCACGGGGCGGCCGGGCGGTGGAGGAGCGCATCAACGAGCTGCAGGCCACTGTGGCCGGGCTCACGAGCCAGAACGAGCGCCTGGTGGCGACGCTGCGCGAAGCGCGCGACCAGATCGTGGCGTTGAAGGAGGAGATCGACCGGCTCGCGCAGCCGCCCAGTGGATTCGGCGTGTTCCTGGAGGACGCCGGCGACGGCAACGCCGACATCTTCACCGGCGGGCGCAAGATGCGGGTCTCGATCAGCCCCGCCATCGAACCCGGCGCCCTGCGCCCGGGCCAGGAGGTGATGCTGAACGAGGCGCTGAACATCGTCGCGGCCTTCGGCTACGAGATCGTCGGCGAGATCGTCAGCCTCAAGGAGATCCTCGAGGACGGCACCCGGGCCCTGGTGACCGGGCGCACCGACGAGGAGCACGTGGTGCGGCTGGCCGAGCCGCTGCTGGACGTCAAGCTCCGGCCGGGCGACGCCCTGCTGATGGAGCCGCGCAGCAACTACGTGTACGAACGCATCCCCAAGTCCGAGGTCGAAGACCTCGTGCTGGAGGAGGTGCCGGACATCTCCTACGAGGAGATCGGCGGGCTGGACGGCCAGATCGAGCTGATCCGCGACGCCGTCGAGCTCCCGTATCTGCACCCTGACCTGTTCAAGGAGCACCAGCTGCGGCCGCCCAAGGGCGTGCTGCTGTACGGCCCGCCCGGCTGCGGCAAGACGCTGATCGCCAAGGCGGTGGCGAACTCCCTGGCCAAGAAGGTCATGGAGGTCACCGGCTCGGAGAACGTCAAGAGCTTCTTCCTGAACATCAAGGGTCCGGAGCTGCTGAACAAGTACGTCGGCGAGACCGAGCGGCACATCCGCCTGGTCTTCCAGCGGGCCCGGGAGAAGGCCAGCGAGGGCGTGCCGGTCATCGTGTTCTTCGACGAGATGGACTCGCTGTTCCGCACCCGCGGCAGCGGCATCAGCTCGGACGTGGAGAACACCATCGTCCCGCAGCTGCTCTCGGAGATCGACGGCGTCGAGGGCCTGGAGAACGTCATCGTCATCGGCGCCTCCAACCGCGAGGACATGATCGACCCGGCGATCCTGCGGCCCGGCCGGCTGGACGTGAAGATCAAGATCGAGCGTCCGGACGCCGAGGCGGCCAAGGACATCTTCAGCAAGTACGTCACC
>JABFXP010000615.1 GCA_013361685.1 Catenulispora sp. | reverse complement strand
ACCAAGCACAGAAACCAAAATCATGATTCTCACCGCGCCCAGCACGGTTAGATAGCCGATGTGGCCTCAGGCGAGTGTCGTTCGCCTGAGGCCACTCACACCATCGCCCAGGCCATCACCTCGCCGCGGACGTCGCAGTCTTCCCCGGCTCCGACTTCGGCTTCAGCTTCTGCGGCTCCCAGCTCTGATCCAGGACGCCGACCTCCCGGCCGTTCGCATCGAAAAAGTGGAAGACCATCGTGAAGCTCTTGTCCGAGGTCGTCGGCATCTTGCCGGGGAACAGGAAGGCGTAGTAGGCCACCGGTTCGCTTCCCACACGGGAGACCGGCTGAGCCGGCCTGTTTCCGTAGTAGTCCGAGGTGACGGAGACCGCAGCGACCTTGGCAGGGTCCACGTCACCGAAAGAAATCGTACCTAGCGGACGGGCCGGGTCGGGGCCGTAGGGACGACCGACGACGGCGAAGCCCGCCCCCGCCCGAGCGTCGCCGACCCAGCCGGAGAGGTAGAGCCCGGTGGCGTCCTTGGCCATGTGGACGTAGTCGGCCACGTTGCAGTTGTTGAACGCCTCGGGTCGAGGGGGCGCTGGATCGCCGTCGAACTCGAGGATCTCTGCTTCGCAATAGACGGGCACAGTCGCCTTGCCGTCGCGGCCCGGCAGCAGGTTCTGCACGGGGTAGCGATAGCGCATGAGCTTCCACGACTTGCCGTCTGTCGTCCCCGAGTCGACCGGCATGACCTGCGGGGTGCCGGTCGGGGTGACGGTCCACTGTGAGCTGGTGGGCGCGGACGCCGTCGGCGCAGTGCTCACCACGGCGGCTTCGGGACCTGCCGGGCGCGACGAGTTGGTGGTGCCGTAGACGGCCACAGCCGCCACCGGAATGGCCGCCAGAGCTGACATACCGACACTGAGCGCGGCACGGCGCCGGATCCGCAGTCGGCGACCGCCGGCCAGCACCGCGTCGATGGGTGAGGGACCGACCGGTTCGGCTTCGGCGACAGCGCTGATGAGACGTGCTGTCTGGATCCCACCGCTGTCGGCGAACTCTGTTTCGTCCTCGTCCTTCATTCGTACCTCCCCTTCCCCAGACCGGCCGAAGCCGTCCGGATCTCCTGTGGGTCGTACAGAGCGGCGCTGTTCCGGAGCCGGGCGAGGCCCTTCGAGGCTTGGCTCTTGACGGTCCCGACCGAGCACCGGAGCACGTCAGCGACCTGACTCTCGGTCATGTCCTCCCAGTAGCGCAGCACGACCACCGCACGCTGGCGCGCAGGTAGTTCGGCCAGTGCGGCGAGCAGTGCCGCGCGTTGTTCGGCGGTGACGTGTACGTCTGGCCCCTGGCTTTCCGGTACGACATCCGTCAGATGCTCCACGACCCGCTTCTTGCGGAACCTGCTCAAGTGCGCGTTGACGAGTACACGCCGCACATAGGCGTCGACATCCTCGACCTTCCGCACTCGGCGCCATGAGGCGTAGACGCGAGTAAGCGCCGTCTGCACGACGTCCTCAGCCGTCTGTCTGTCCCCAGTAAGGAGGACTGCCGTCCGGAGCAGCACCGGCCACCGTGCGGCCATGTACTCCCGGAACTCTGCGTCGAAGCCTGCTTCCCGGTCTCGGCCGGCACCGTCGTTGTGTGCGTCCGCCATCTGCGACCCCCTTCCTCTTGCCTAAATCCCTGGGGACCGCGAAACCGTTGCCGAGGGAATCCAACCCTTGTCCCGCACACACTGCCGGAGAACGATGTGGGGTACCGCCGACAGGGAGAGTGATGATGAGCAACATCTCCACACTGAGCAGCAGACTCGCGCGCGCCGTCCAACTGGTGGTCTTCTCCACCGTGTCGGTCGCGCTCGCTGCCGTGTGCTGGCGGTGCACCGACATGAGGCTGCCGAACGTCGGGCAGTTCGCGGGCATCGCCGGGTCGGCGTTCCTCGGCGGCGTGCTGAACCCGATCAAGGATGTGGGAGTGGCCGAGAACGCCGCGCAGTCGCTGCGGACGAAGTTCGACTGGCTGTGGCTGGCGGCGGTGGGAGTAGGCGGGGCGGCGATCATCGTCGGGGCGCTGGCGCTGGCGATCCACGGCGAACGGCACGTGAATGCGGCATCGGCGCTGGCGGTGCTGGCCACGGCGTTCGGCGGGCTGTTCCTGGACACGTCGAAGATCACGCATGTGCCGGATCCGGCTGTCACCTCGAGCATGGCCAGCGGTGGGAGTGGGAGCGGCGGGAGCGCAGGGCACTGACCGCCACGCGGCCGACGCGTGGCGGCGCTTCGATCCACCGCCGGCGGTCCATCCACCCGCGTTCCACCCTCCTTCCACCCCCAGGTGGAGGCGAATCAACCCTCTGAGCTGCGAATCTCTAGATGTCAGCAAGACACGGAGCAGCAGCCAGAGGGGAACACCGAAATGGACGCCAGCGTCTGGATCGTCAACATCATCGTCCTGGCCTCGGTCCTGGGAACCGACCTGGGCCGCCGGCAGGTCACCAAGTCCCGCCTGCTGCGGCCGGCGATCGTGGCGGCGGTGATCGTGCCGATGTACGTCAAGCACCCGGCGACCACCGGGGCCGGGCTGGCCCTGGAGCTGGGCGGCGCGGCGCTGGGCCTGGTCCTCGGACTGGCCGCGGCGGCGCTGCTGAAGGTGCGGCAGGAGGAGACCACCGGCAAGATCCACACCCACGCCGGCGCAGCTTACGCGGCACTGTGGACCGGCGTCATCGGAGCCCGGCTGACCTTCTCCTACGGCGCGCAGCACTGGTTCACCCAGAGCCTGGGCCGCTGGATGTACGCGCACCAGGTCAGCGTGGACGCACTGACCGACACCCTGGTCGTGATGGCCATCGCGATGCTGCTGGGCCGCACCGGGGCGCTGGCCGCCAAGCGCGGCGCGGTCGCGGGGCGGGCCGGGC
>JABFXP010000828.1 GCA_013361685.1 Catenulispora sp. | reverse complement strand
CGGCCCGGCCGCCTTCGGTGCCCCCGAGCCAGGAAAGCAGGACTGAGCAACCGTGAACGACCCCAACCTCACCCAAGCCGCCCGGAATCTCAACTGGCTGATCACCAACTTCGTGGATCGCGTCCCCGGCGTGGCCCACACGGTGGTGGTCAGCTCCGACGGCCTGCTGCTCGCGGTGTCCGACGGCTTCCCCCGGGACCGCGCCGACCAGCTCGCCGCGGTGGCCAGCGGGCTGTCGTCGCTCACCTCCGGGGCGGCCCGGATCTTCGAGGGCGGCTCGGTGACGCAGACCGTCGTGGAGATGGTCCGCGGCTTCCTTTTCGTGATGGCCATATCCGACGGTTCGGCCCTGGCCGTGCTCGCGTCCTCGGACTGCGACATGGGGCTGATCGGCTACGAGATGGCCCTGCTCGTGGAGCGCGCCGGCGACGTCCTGACGCCGGCGCTGCGCGCCGAGCTCCAGTCGTCGCTGCCGCGCTGAGAGGACGCCCGGTGACCACCCTTCCCCCTGCCGTGACGAGTGACAGGAGCACGCGGCCGTGAGCAGCGCGCACGATTCCTCACCCCTCGTCCGCCCCTACGCGCTGACCCGGGGGCGCACCCGCGCCCGTTACCAACTGCCGATCGAGGCGTTGGTGTCGACGACGGACAACGGACGCGCGCGCGTCCCCGGCCGGGAGCCGGAGCACCAGCGCATCTGCGAACTGTGCGTCGAGCTGAAGTCGGTCGCGGAGGTCGCGGCGCTGATGCGGATGCCGCTGGGGGTGGTCCGGGTGCTGCTGGGCGACATGTCGGACGCCGGCCTGGTGTCCATCCAGCAGCCCGGCGAGACCGACAACGGCCAGCCCAACCTCGCGCTCCTCGAACGAGTCCTCATCGGGCTCCGCAATCTGTAGAAAGGAGGCCGTGCAATGAACTACTCCCCTTACGGACAGGCGCCCGCGGCGCAGCAGCCCGCGGCGGGGCCGACCACGTCGGTGAAGATCGTCGTCGCCGGCGGCTTCGGCGTGGGCAAGACCACCTTCGTCGGCGCGGTCTCGGAAATCGCCCCGCTGACCACCGAGGCCGTGATGACCGCGGCGTCCGAAGGCGTGGACGACCTGACGGTCGTGCCGGGCAAGGTCACCACCACGGTGGCGATGGACTTCGGGCGCGTGTCCCTGGACCGCGAGCTGATCCTGTACCTGTTCGGCACGCCGGGCCAGAACCGGTTCTGGTTCATGTGGGACGACCTGTGCCGCGGCGCCATCGGCGCGGTGGTGCTGGTGGACACCCGCCGGCTGGCGGACTGCTTCTCGGCGATCGACTACTTCGAGGACGCCGGGCTGCCCTACATCGTCGGCGTGAACTGCTTCGACGGCATGCTCACGCACGAGGTGGCTGACGTCCGCGAGGCGCTGTCGATCCCGCCGGACGTGCCCGTGGTGACCTGCGACGCCCGCAGCCGGGAGTCCACCAAGCTGACGCTGATCCGCCTGGTGGAGCACGCCATGTCACGCTTCGCAGCGGCGGCGGCATCGTAGGTAGGCGACGATCATGTAACGGCCAGGGCCGCACCGGACAGCCGGTGCGGCCCTTCCGTTTATGCTCCTTTACACCCTTCAGTGTCCGAATTAAGCAGGTTGCGCATGTCCGGGACGATAGCCCTCACCCGCCGCAGCGGCTTCCAGCTGCGCCCCCGGCCCTACAAGGTGTGGATCGACGGCGTCGCGGTCGGCCGCCTGGCGCACAACGGCGCGGCCGAGTTCGTGGTCGAGCCCGGGGAGCACCTGGTGGAGCTCTCGCTGGACGGCATGTACTCCAGGAAGATCGCGGTCGAGGTCCGCGAGGGCGGGACCCGGCGGCTGCACTGCGGCGCCAACGGCCCGCTGGCCTTCACCGCGTTCGGGCTGCTGCTGCCGGGTCTGGCGATCAAGCTGACGCTGACCCACTGAGGACGGGCTCCCCGTCCGGCGCGGGGGTTGCCGGGGTCGCTGCCGGGATCGCCGCGGGAGCCGCCGGCGAGCCGAGACGGTGCGGCATCTGCCAGCCGGCCGCCAGCCTCGAGGAGTGCACCGGCACTCCCCCGCCGAAGAACTCGCAGAACTTCATGATCAGCGGGTCCCAGGCCACCGGGTCGACGTAGTGGGTCCCCGGGATCACGAGCCGCTCCTCGATGTGGGTGCGCAGCACCTGGACTTCGAACGCCGTCATCCGGCGCTCCCCGCCGACCGGGTGCGAGTCGGTGAGGCGGCACTCCATCTGGATCGGGCACTCCAGGATCCGGGGCGGGGAGACCAGTTCCGAAGGCTGCTCGGTGAGGCCGGCCAGCCCGAACTTGTCCCGGACCGTGCGGTACCCCTGCTCGACGCGGTGCGGCGTGATCTCCGGGTTCCCGGTGGTCATGGCGATGCGGTCGACGTATTCGACCATGTCGGAGGACGGCAGGTTCAAAACGCACTCGCCCTCGCGGGCGATGTTGACGGCGGTCTGCGACGTGTTCCCGAGCCCCAGCATGGCGTTGTCACCCAGCCACCAGGACGAGGACATCGGGGCGATGTTGGCCGTGCCGTCCTCGTTGCGGGTGGTGATCAGGACGACCGGGGTTCCGAAATACAGGACTTTGATACCGGGTACGGTGTGCATGCCTCCATGCTCCGGTTCCGGCGGGTCCGGCACCGGCGGATTCCGGACGGCTCACCGCCCCGGCGCCCGCGGCGTCACCAGCTCCAGGAACGCCGTCACCGCCGCGCTGTCCGCGACGCCGTCCGGGGTGGCCGCGAACACCGACCGCGGCGCCACCTCGGCCGGGTCCAGCGGCACGACGACCACGTCCGGGCGCACCGCCGCGGCGGCCAGCGACGGGATGAGGGTCACGCCGAGCCCGGCCGCGACGAAGCCCTGCTTCGCCGCCCACTCCAGGACGACGAAGTCGATCACCGGCCGGAACGGCGTGTCTTGCTGCGG
>JABFXP010000125.1 GCA_013361685.1 Catenulispora sp. | reverse complement strand
GGGGGCGGCCCGCCTCCTGGCCCGCCCGCGCCCTCGTCGCCCGGATCGCCGGCTTCCCCGGCCGGTTGGCCGGCCGCCAGATGCTCCGCGCCCCGCGCCGGGTCGCCGGGACCACCGGTGCGCTGGCCGTGTCCGTCGCCACCGTCTCCATCGTGGCCACTCTGGCCGCGACGGTGTCCGCCAGCGAGGCCTTCGACGTGCGGCGCTCTCTGCACGCGGACTTCGTGGTCAGCGCCGCGCCCCAGGCGGCGCTGGACCCGTCCCTGGCCGGCCGTATCGCCTCGACTCCCGGCGTCACCGGCACCGCGGCGATCCCGTGCGGGATCGTGAAGTTCCCCGGCGACTCCGAACGGGCCTGCGGCATCGACCCCGCCACCTTCGAGCGGTACGACGACCTGCGCGTCACCAGTGGCAGCCTCACCGCTCTGACCTCCGGAACCATCGCGGTCAGCGCGCTGTCGGCCGAACGGTCCGGCTGGCGGCTCGGACAGACCGTGCCGGTCACCTTCCCGGAAGGCGGCACCAGCGACGTCCGCGTCGTCGCCCTCTTCGACGACGAAGAAGTCGCCGGCGCCTACCTCATTCCCACAGCGGACTACGCCCGAAGATTCCCCGCCTCCCTCCAAGGCGACCACCTGGTCCTGGTCAGCACCGGCGGAACCGATCTCGCCGAGGTGCACGCAGCGCTGGCGACGCTCCTGGCCGACTACCCGCAGGCGTCCGTGGACGACAAGGCCGGCTTCATCAAGCACACCACGTCCGGCATCGACCTGCTGATGACCATGATGACCGGACTGCTCGCCCTCAGCCTGCTGATCGGCCTGCTGTCGGCGACGACCAGCCTGGCTCTGAGCGTGCTGGAGCGCACCCGCGAGACCGGCCTGCTCCGCGCGATCGGCGCCGAAGCCCGGCAGATCAGAGCCCTTATTCGCGCCGAAGCCCTGGCCACCGTGACGACCGGCACCGTGGTGGGAGCCCTGTTCGGACTGGCCGTCGGCTGGCCCCTGGCCGGCGCCATCATGCTCGGCCACCTGCACGGAGGCCTGGCGGTGCCCACCACCCTGCTGGCCGTCGTCATCCCCGCGGCGCTCGTCGCGGGACTGCTCGCCGCGGCCGTCCCGGCCAGGCGCGCCGCGCGGCTCGACGTGCTGGAGTCGCTGGCGGCGAATTGAACTGGGTCCGGGCGGCTGAACAGACCAAGCCGCCCCCTGGAGGCAGTCGAATCGGATGTTCCTCGGATATGAGGATCCTGCGAAAGGAAAGCGTTGAACAACTCGAGGATTGTCGTCGTCCTGCCCACCTATTGCGAGCGGGAGAACCTTCCGGAGATCGTCGGCCAGCTGCTCAAGGTGGAGCTGAGCCGAGAGCTCTGCGTCCTGGTGGTCGATGACAACTCTCCGGACGGGACCGGGGACGTCGCCGAGGAGTTGGCCGCACAGGAACCCGAGCGGATGAGCGTTCTTCATCGCACAGCCAAGGACGGGCTCGGACGTGCCTACCTCGCCGGCTTTCAGAGGGCGTTGGACAACGGGGCAGACATCGTGATCCAGATGGACGCCGACTTGTCGCACCCCGTCGACGCGATTCCCGCGATGATCGACGCGATGGACGAACACGGAGCGGGAGTGGTCCTGGGCTCCCGCTACGTCCGCGGCGGCCGCGTCGCCGACGAGTGGCCGTGGCACCGCAAGGCGCTCTCCGCCTGGGCGAACTTCTACGTGCGGATGATCCTTCGGATACCGGTCAAGGATGCGACGGCCGGGTTCAAGGCATGGCGGGCTGACGTGCTCCGAAGCCTCGATCTGGGGACGCTCGCATCGAACGGCTACGCCTTTCAGGTGGAGATGAACCACCGGGCCATGCGGCAGGGGTACCGGATGGTCGAGGTGCCCATCACCTTCACCGAGCGGCACGCTGGAGCCTCGAAAATGAGCGTTCGAGTACAGGTCGAGTCGGCCCTCATGCCGTGGCGTCTGAGGTTCAGGCGACGCTGATACCCCAGCCCTGTTTCACAGTGCGAGCGAACAAGACCCTGCACACGACCCGTACGGCTACTCCACCACGTGATCGCAGCACCCTGATCCGAAGGAAGTCATGATCGCAGACGTCACCAGTTCCGCCCCGACGCCGTATCTCGACGGCGTCGCGGCCACCGACATCGGCCGCTCCTACAAGCGTGACCTCCTCGCCGCTCTGGCCATCGAGCCGGGCCACCACGTCCTGGACGTCGGCTGCGGCCCCGGCACCGACCTCGCAAAGCTGGCTGCGGCAACCGGCCCGACCGGGGCCGTCTTCGGCATCGACCAGGACCCCCGAATGGTCACCACCGCCCGCACGCGCCTGGCCGATGACCCGACCGTCCAGGTGTGCCAGGCTGACGCACACCGACTCCCGTTCGAGAACCACAGCATCGACCGCGCCCGCACCGACCGGGTACTCATGCACGTCACCGACCCCGCGGCGGTCCTGACCGAACTCCATCGAGTCCTACGCCCCGGTGGCCTGCTCACCCTGGCCGAACCCGACTGGGACACCCTCGCGATCGACCACCCCGACCTCACCCTCAGCCGCGCCTTCACCCGGTACATCGCCGAACGCGCCAACCGCAACCAGGCCATCGGCCGCCAACTGCCCCGTCTTACCGCCCAGGCCGGCTACAGCCTCCGTACAGTCCGCAACACCGCAGCCGTATTCACCGACTTCGACACAGCTGAAACGATCCTCGGGCTGCGCCGCAACACCGAACGCGCCGTCACGGCCGGCTACCTCGCCCCCAACGACGCCGAAGCATGGCTTGAGCACCTCACGGGCGACACGTTCTTCGCCACCGCGTCCCTCATCACCGTGCTCGCGCAGTCCGCCACGTAACCCGAGGATCCGATGGAACGCCCGGCGCCGCCTCTATGACGTGAGCTGACCCGGGGGATTACACGAGCTCCGGTGCTGTG
>JABFXP010000950.1 GCA_013361685.1 Catenulispora sp. | reverse complement strand
CCCGCCGCCGCACCGACCGCGAGGCCTGATTCCCGGCGGCCGTTCCGGCGACTGCACCGGCGGCGGCCCGGGCGCCTCCGGCGACCGTTCGACGACCCCTCGGCGACCGTCCAGGAATGATCACCGCTCCCGCGCGGTTGCCTGTTGCGGACAGTCGTCTCCAGGAAGGTGCGCAGGATGCGGATTCTGGTCGTGGGAGCCGGGGCCACCGGCGGATATTTCGGGGGCCGGCTGATGCAGGCCGGCCGGGACGTGACGTTCCTGGTCCGGCCCGCTCGCGCCCGCGTGCTGCGCGAGCGCGGCCTGCGGATCGTCGGCCTCGGCGAGCAGACGGTGCTGGAGCCCGAGCTCGTGCTCGCCGGCGAGATCGACGGGCCCTACGACCTGATCCTGCTCACCGTCAAGGAATCCGGGCTGGCCGGCGCCGTCGAGGACCTGGCGCCGGCGGTCGGACCGCGGACCCTGATCATGCCGGTCCTCAACGGGATGCGGCAGGTCGACCTGCTGGTGGAGCGGTTCGGCGAGGACGCCGTGCTCGGCGGCATCGCCTACGTCATGACCACGCTCGACGACTTCGGCGACGTCCAGCGGCTGGCCGGGATGCACCGGCTGGCCTACGGACGGCGCGATGCCGGAACCGCCGGCGCCGGAGCCGGCGTCCCCGACGAGCGCCTCCAGGCCGTGCACGAGGCGCTGTCCGGCGCCGGGTTCGACACCGTGCTGTCCCTGCGGATCCTGAGCGCGATGTGGTCGAAGTGGACCTTCATCTCCAGCCTCGGCGCCGTCAACGTGCTCGGCGGCGGCAGCGTCGGCGCGGTCGCCGCGGTGCCCGGCGGCAAGGCGCTGGCCGAGGCCGTGATCGCCGAGGGCGCGGCGGTGGCGGCGGCCGCCGGGCATCCGGTGCCGGAGCAGGAGATCGACGTCTATCGCACGATGCTGACCAAGGACGGCAGCGCGGACACCGCCTCGCTGTTCCGCGACCTGAGCGCCGGACTGCCGGTCGAGGCCGAGCAGATCTTCGGCGACCTGGTGGCGCGCGCCGACGGCTACGGCGTCCCGGTGCCGTTGCTGAGCGCTGCGACAGTCCGGCTGCGAGTGCATAACGCGAGCACTGCGAACCCGTCGTAGTCCCGCCGGATCGGCTAGCCTCACCCTTCATCAGGGGTTGACGGGGGGAGCGGCGATGAGAGGTGCGGGGACCGGCGGGCGGCGCTTGATGACGGTGCTGATCCCGGTGGCGGTGTGCGCCCTGGCGTTCGGGTTCGGACTGCCCAGGCTCGCGCCGTTCCGGGACGTGCTCGGCACGCTGCGCACGCTCACCTCCGGCTGGATGGCGGTGATCCTGCTCGCCGCGCTGGCGAACCTGCTCGCGAACTGGCTGTTCATCGCCGCCGCCATCCCCGGTCTGCCGCTGCGGCGCGCGGCGGCGGTCAACCTCGCCTCGACCGCGGTCGCCAACACGGTGCCCGCCGGGGGAGCGGTGTCGGTGGGCGTCAGCTGGCGGATGCTGTCCAGCTGGGGGCTCAGCTCGCGGTCGTTCGCGGTGTACGCCGGCGTCACCGGCGTGTGGAGCACGCTGGCCAAGCTCGCGACGCCGGCGGTGGCGGTCGCGGTGCTGGCCGCCACCGGGCGGCTGACCTCCGGCGCCGGCGCGGTGGCCACCCTGTGCCTGGGCGCGGCGATCTGCGCCGGGGTGTTCCTGATCGGCGTCGCGGTGGTGCACCGGTCGCTGCACGACGTCCGCGCCGCGCAGGCCGTCGGCCGCGGCGCGCAGCGCTGGTCCGACCGGCTGTTCCGGGTCCTGCGCCGCGACGGGCCGACCACGGTCGCCGCCGCGGTGATGCGCTTCCGCGACGACGCCGCGGACCTGCTGCGCACCCGCAGCCGCCGGCTGACGCTGGCCAGCATCGGCAACGACCTGGGCTGGCTGCTGGTGTTCCAGACCTGCCTGCTGGCCTGCGGCGTGCCGCAGTCGCAGGTGCCGTGGAGCCGCTGCCTGGCCGGGTTCGCCCTGGCCAGGGTGCTGTCCGCGGTCCCGGTCACGCCCGGCGGGGTCGGGCTGATCGAGTGGGGCATCGCGGTGTATCTCGCCGCCGGCCTGGACGCCGCCAGCTCCGCGCGGGTCACCGCCGCCGTGCTGCTGGCCAGGGCCCTGACTTACGTGCTGCCGATACCGCTCGGCGCCGTGGCCTATGCGGGGTGGCGGTTGCGCAGACCGGGCCCGGACGCCGCTGCCTGATCAGGGAGATCGACGAGACCGGTGCGAGTGGTGACCGACGGCGGCCGGTGACCCGTAACCGTTCACCGGACCCCGGCCACCACCACAAGACCGGCGCCCTTATCCCGCAGCCAAAGCCAGCCGCCGCTTCTCCCGCTTCTCCCGCGCCGCCACCGGATCCACCACCGGCACCGCGTCCAGCAGCGTCCTGGTGTACTCATGCTGCGGCGCGTCGAACAGCGTCGCGGCGTCGGCCAGCTCCACGATCTGGCCGAACCGCATCACCGCCACCCGGTCGGCCACCTGCCGCACCACCGCCAGGTCGTGCGCCACGAAGACCACCGTCAGGCCGTACTCGCGCTGCACCTCCTTCAGCAGCTCCAGGATCACCGCCTGCGTCGAGACGTCCAGCGACGCCACCGGCTCGTCGCAGATCAGCAGCTTCGGCCGCGGCGCCAGGGCGCGCGCGATCCCGACCCGCTGCCGCATCCCGCCGGAGAACTCGTGCGGGAAGCGGTCGTAGGTCTCCGGGTCCAGCCCGACCTTCGCCATCAGCTCCCGCACGGTCGCCCGGATCTCAGCGTCCGACGACGTCCCGGCGATCCGCAGCGGGTCCGCTATCGTCTCGCCGACCGAGCGCCGCGGGTTCAGCGACGACAGCGGGTCCTGGAACACCATCTGCAGGTCCCGCCGCAGCGGCCGCAGCTCCCGTTCGCTGAGCGTGGAGATCGGGTTCCCGGCGAACACCACCGTCCCGGAGGTCGGCGTCAGCAGCCGCACCAGCATCCGGGCCAGCGTCGTCTTCCCGCTGCCGCTCTCGCCGACCAGCCCGAGCGTCTCCCCGGCGCGCAGCTCCAGGCTGACGCCGTCCACCGCGCGGAACGGCTCGGCGCGGCCCAGCAGCGACCCGCCGCGCCGGAAGTGCTTGGCCAGGTCCTCGACCCGGACCAGCACCTCGGGCTCGGCACCGGCCTGGCCCGCGCGCCCGGGCAGCGGCGCGTCCAGCCGCGGCATCGCCGCCAGCAGGCCCTGCGTGTACGGGTCCTGAGGCTCCAGCAGCACCCGCTCGGCCGGGCCGCGCTCCACCGCCTCGCCCTCGTTCATCACCAGGACCTCGTCGGCGGTGCCGGCCACCACCCCCAGGTCGTGGCTGATCAGCACCAGCGCCATCCCGGTCTCGGCGCGGACCTCGTCCAGCAGGTCCAGGATCTGCGCCTGCACCGTCACGTCCAGCGCCGTCGTCGGCTCGTCGGCCACCAGCACCTTCGGGCGGCAGGCCAGCGCCATCGCGATCAGCGCGCGCTGGCGCATGCCGCCGGAGAACTCGTGCGGATGCGAGCGCGCGCGCCGCGCCGCCTCCGGGATGCGGACGTGGTCCAGCACCTCGATCGCCCGGGCCCGGGCCTGCGCGCGCGAGGCCTTGGTGTGCACCCGGTACACCTCGGCGATCTGGTCCCCGATGGTGTGGAACGGGTCCAGCGCGGTCAGCGGGTCCTGGAACACCATCGCGATCTGCGAGGCGCGCAGGCCGCGCACCTCGGCGTCGGAGGCCGCCACCAGGTCCACGCCGTTCAGCCACACCTGCCCGGACACCCGCGCCGAGGTGTTCCGGTGCAGGCCCAGCAGCGCCAGCGCGGTCGCGCTCTTGCCCGAGCCGGACTGGCCCACGATGCCCAGCGCCGCGCCGGCCGGCACCGAGAAGCTCAGGTCCTTCACGGCGTGCACCACCTGCCCGCCGCGCACCGGGAAGTCGATGCTCAGACCCCTGACGTCCAGGACCGGGCCGCTGCCGGCCGGGCCGCGCCCGGCGGACTGCTCCGGCAGCGGGGCGCCCGCGGCACCGGCCGCCCCCGCGATCACGGCGTGCTCGCCGGCGTCGGCTCCAGCGGCGGTCATGCCAGCTCCACTCGGGGGTCGATCGCCGCGTACAGGATGTCGGCGAGGGCGTTGGCCAGGATGTACAGCGAGCCGGCGGCGACGGTGACGCCGACGATCACCGGCAGGTCACCGCCGTGGACCGCGTCCACCAGCGCGTGGCCGATGCCCGGCAGCCCGAACATCGACTCGGTCAGCACCGCCGAGGTCATGATCGCGGCCAGGTCGATCGCGGCCATGGTGACCAGCGGGGTCAGCGCCCCGCGCAGCACGTGGCCGGTGATGACGCGGCGCTCGGACAGGCCGTAGGCGCGCGCGGTGCGCACATGGTCCTCGCTGAGCGTCTCCAGCATCTGCGCGCGGGTCATCCGCGCGTAGGAGGCCGAGCCGATCAGCGCCAGCGCGATCCACGGCAGCAGCAGGTTCTGCGCCCACTGCCCGGGGTTCTGCGTCAGCGGCACGTAGTTCGGGAACGGCAGCCACTTCAGATCCGAGCAGAACACGATGAGCAGCACCAGAGCCACCAGGAACACCGGCGTGGAGTAGCCCAGCAGCACCACGGCGTTCAGGCCGCGGTCCAGCCAGCGCCGCCCGCTGAGCACCGTCACCAGCCCGGAGCCCACGCCCAGCAGCAGCGACAGCACCAGCGCGCCCAGGGCCAGCGAGGCCGACACCGGCAGCGCGCTGGTCAGGATCGAGGTCACCGACTGGTCGGTCTCGAAGGAGTAGCCCAGGCACGGCGCCGGGCAGCTGCGCACACTCGGGCCGGAGGAGTAGTCGTGCCCGAAGAAGATCCCGTGCAGGAACGACAGGTACTGGTCGCCCAGCGACTTGTCCAGCCCCATCGCCGACTTCACCTCGGCCAGGTGGTCCGGGGTGCAGCCCTTGCCGCAGGCCAGCAGCGCCGGATTGGACGGCCCGGCGTAGAAGAGTCCGTAGACCACCGCCGACAGCACCAGCAGCACGATCACCGCGCCGACCAGCCGCCGCACCACATAGCCGATCACGGCGCCACCTCGGTGTTCTTCGGGTCCAGGATCCGGCGCACGCCGTCGGCCAGCAGCGTGAAGGCCAGCAGCGTCACGAACAGCGCGCCGCCGGGCACCAGCACGTACAGCACGTCCGGCCGGAACCAGGTGGTGCCCTGCGAGAGCATCTGGCCCCAGGACGGCGTCGGCGGCCGGATGCCGACGCCCAGGAACGACAGCCCGGCCTCGGCGATCATGTTGCTGGGCACCAGCAGCGCGGCGTAGGTCAGCACCGGCGTCACCAGGCCCGGCAGGATCTCCCGGCGGGCCACGCGCAGCGGCGGCGCGCCGGACAGCTTCGCCGCGGCCACGTAGTCCCGGGTCTTCAGCGACAGCGTCTGGCCCCGGGCCAGCCGCGCGGTGCCGCCCCAGGCCACCAGCGCGATGACCACCGCCAGCACCAGCGGCCGGGGGATCGAGTCCGGCACGATCGCCATCAGGCCGATCGCGAACAACACATAGGGGAAGGCCAGCGACAGGTCGGTCAGCCGGCCCAGCGCGGAGTCCACCAGCCGCCCGCCGAGCCCGGCGGCGATGCCGATGCTCACGCCGATCAGCACCTGGATCGCGGTGGCGCCGAACGCGATGCCCAGCGAGATCCGGGCGCCGTAGACGAGCCGGGCGAACAGGTCCCGGCCGGTCTGCGGCTCCACCCCGAGCCAGTGGCTGCCGCTGATGCCGCCGTGCGCGCCCAGCGGCGTGCCGACGGCCGAGTCGACCAGCTCCGAGTGCTGCGTCGTGGGGTCCTGGCCCTCCAGGGCGGTCAGGACCGGGGCGAAGACGGCGACCAGCACCATCACGGCGATGATGACCAGGCCGGTCGCCGCCGCCTTGTCGTGCCGCAGGCGCCGCCAGAGCGCGGCGCGCGGCAGCGGGGGCGACGACGGGCCGGGGTCCGCCGCCGCCTCCTCGGTGAGGACTGTCTGTGTCACCGCTGTGCCCTTGTCAAAGCTCTGCCCTTCTAGACGATTGATTCCTGGGGGTCACGGGGCGAAACGACTGATCAGCTGCGCCTGGCGGCGCCGGACGAACGGCCACAGCCAAACCAGGATGAGGCCGTCCGTCCGGCTTGCCATGCTTGCTGCTGAGCCGTTTCGCACGTTGCGTCATCGGCCTGCAGTTCCGTATCCCGTCACCCCCAGGAATCAATCGTCTAGAGACTGCCGTCCTGCGCTGCTACTTCACCGAGATGCGCGCCAGGTCGTACTGGCCGCGCCAGCCGTCCGGCACCGCGTTCTTGATGTTCTTGCCGAACAGGTAGACGTCCTTCTCGTAGAACAGCGGCACGGTCAGCGCCTGCTGGCCCAGCTTGGCGTCCAGCGCACCCCAGCGGGCCTGGGCCTGCGCGGGGTCGGTGATCTGGTTGATCGCGTCGATCTCGGCGTTCACCGCCGGGTCGTTCAGCTGGGCCAGGTTGAAGTTGCCGCCGCTGTCGATGATCTGCCGGCCGTCGAAGATCGGGATCAGGAACGGGCCGCCGGAGGGCCAGTCGGCGCCCCAGTACTGCAGCGACAGGCCCGGCTCGGTGCTGGGCTTGCCGGTCACGTCGCGGTAGCCGCTGTCGTCGCTGGGCTTGAGGGTCACGGTGATCCCGGCCGCCTTCAGCGCGTCCTGGATCGCGGTGGCCAGCTTCGGGCCGAGGTTGTCGGCGTCGTCGGCCTCGTGGTCCAGCGTGATCGACAGGCCGTTGGGGTAGCCGGCCTGCGCCAGCAGCTCCTTGGCCTTGGCCGGGTTGCCGGTCGCGCCGGCCGGGAAGTAGTCGTAGGGCTGGTAGCCCAGCGCCTTCTGCGGCGGCAGGAAGGTGGTCGAGGCGCCCGCGACGGCGGTGCCGCCGGCCGCGTTGACCGCCGTGGACCGGTTCACCGCGTAGGAGATCGCCTCGCGCACCCGGATGTCGTCGAACGGCTTCACCTTGGGGTTGAACGCCAGGTAGGTGGTCGCCGGGAACTCGCCCTTGCTGACCCGCTTGGCCAGGTCCGGGTTGCTGCCCAGCTGCGCCAGCTGGTCCGGGCCGACGGTGGTGTCGGTGGTGACGGCGTTCGCGTCCTGGCCGCTGCCGGTGGCGATGCGCTGGTTGATGACCGCCGACTCCAGGCCGGCGGTGATGTTGATCTTGTCCGGGCAGGCGTAGCGCAGCGGGTCGGTGGCCGCCGACCAGTGCGGGTTGCGCACCAGGTCCAGGGTCTTCTTCTTCTCGAAGGTGGCGACCATGTAAGGACCGGAGGAGACCGGGTGCTTCTCGTAGTCGACGCCGGTGTCCTTGGCCTTGGGGACCGGCGCGAACTGGGTGGCGGTGGCCAGCAGCGGGAAGTCGCCCTCGGGCTTGCTCAGGTGGAAGATGATCGTCTTCGGGTCCGGCGTCTCGATCGCCTTGATGCCCTCGGGCTGCTTGTACGGGCCCTGGTAGCCGGAGGCGTCGACGAGCCAGTCCCGCAGGTACGGCGCGCCGCCGGAGAGCTCGGGGGCGAAGGAGCGCTCGATCCCGTACTTCACGTCGTCGGACGTGATCGGGGTGCCGTCCTCGAAGAAGAGGTTGTCCTTGAGGTGGTAGGTCCACGTCTTGGCGCCGTCGCTGGGCGTGCCGAGGTCGGTGGCCAGGTCCGGCGCGGGCTTGGCGCCCTCCTGCCCGGGCAGCCGGTTGCGCGTGGTCAGCGTGCGGAAAAGCAGCGAGGGGATGTTGCCGCCGCCGGAGGTGTAGATGCGCGCCGGGTCCAGCTTGCTGATGCTGGCCTGGTTCAGCACCTCCAGCGTGCCGCCCTGGCAGGTCTTGGGGTCGAACGCGGCGGCGGAGCCGGCCTGGCCGCCCTTGCCGGACGACGGGCTCGACGACGAGCCGCACGCGGCTGTCCCGGCGATCACCAGCGCCAGGGCAGCCGTAAAGACGGGTATTTTCCGCATGGGAAGACCTCTCGGACGAGGGGAGGGCGTGTGAGAACCGCGCACCGGACGATGAGGCACGCTTGTTAGAGAAACGCTTTAGGGGGTTCCACGCAAGGGTGGAGTGAACACGCTGCTAAGCGTTCAGAAGCTACAGAGGATGTCAGCGACGCAGTGGTTCGTCACGGCGAGCAGCGCGCGTTCCAGGAACGCGAGGCGGGCCGTGGGGGTCGGGGACATGCGTTGATGGTAGATCGCGAGCTGGAGGGCGTTCAAACCGGCTCGGTATATGAACGAGACCTTGATGTGATCGTTACCGTCGAGTGCCCGGGCTGAGACCATCGGGGACCGAGATGTTCGGTGACCCCGGCGCGCCGGAGGGCCGTGGTGCGGCTTCCGGGACCCCGGGTTTAGCAGGGTTCTGTTTTAGTTCCCGCCGCGCCGCGGCGCGCTCGGCGGGACCGGCCGCCCGCTCCGGGCGACGGGTCGGTACCCCTCATTTGGGTGCTTAAAGGTTAGTTGTCCACCCTTTCGGTCTAAATCTCCTGTCATGGAGGCACAGACGCTCCCCGAGGTCCCCCCGGCCGGCTCCCATCTGCGCCGGGACATCGGGCTGATCGGCCTGATGTGGGCCTCCGAGGGCTCCATCATCGGGTCCGGCTGGCTCTACAGTGCGAAGGAGGCGCTGGTCGCCGCCGGGCCCGGCGCGCTGATCAGCTGGGGGATCGCCGCGGTGGCGATCATCTCGCTGGCGTTCGTGCACGCCGAGCTGGGCGGGATGTTCCCGGTGGCCGGCGGGACGGCGCGGTATCCGCACTACGCGTTCGGCGGGGCGGCCGGGGCCTCGTTCGGCTGGTTCACCTGGCTGCAGGCGGTGACGGTGCCGCCGATCGAGGTGCAGGCGATGATCGGCTACGCGCAGCACTACACCTGGGCCGACGGCTGGCAGCACAAGGACGGCACGCTGACCGCGTCCGGGCTGGTGGTCGCGGTGCTGCTGATGGCGGTGTTCGTGGCCGTGAACTTCCTGGGCATCCAGAAGCTGGCGGCCGTGAACAACGCCGCGACCTGGTGGAAGGTCGGCGTGCCGCTGCTGGCGATCTTCGCCCTGGCCTTCACCCACTTCCGCACCTCGAACTTCACCGCGGCCTCCGGCGGCGGCTTCCTGCCCTTCGGCGCGCACGGCGTGATGGCCGCGGTGTCCACCTCCGGGATCATCTTCGCGCTGCTGGGCTTCGAGCAGGCGATCCAGCTGGCCGGGGAGTCGCGCAACCCGCGGCGGGACATCCCGCGCGCCACCATCGGCTCGATCCTGATCGGCGCGGCGATCTACATCCTGCTGCAGGTGGTGTACATCGCCGCGCTGCCGGCGGCCACGTTCGCCGCGGGCTGGGCGCACCTGGACTACAAGAACATCAGCGGGCCGTTCGCCGGGCTGGCGACGCTGGTCGGGCTGGGCTGGCTGGCCACGGTGCTGTACATCGACGCGATCATCTCCCCCGGCGGCACGGGCCTGATCTACACCACCTCCACGTCGCGGATCACCTACGGGCTCAGCCGCAACGGCTACGTCCCGGTGCAGTTCGAGCGGGTCACCGCGCGCGGCGTGCCGTGGCTGGGGATGCTCGCGGCCGGGGTGATCGGCTGCATCTGCTTCCTGCCGTTCCCCAGCTGGCAGAAGCTCGTGTCCTTCATCACCTCGGCCAGCGTGCTGATGTACGCCGGCGCGCCGCTGGCCTTCGGCGTGTTCCGGGACAAGCTGCCGGACGTCGAACGGCCGTACCGGCTGCGCGCCGGGCGGCTGCTGGCCCCGTTCTCGTTCATCGTGGCGAACCTGATCATCCTGTGGGCGGGCTGGGACACCATCTGGCGGCTGGGGGTGGCGATCGTGATCGGCTACGTGCTGGTGGCGGCCTCGCGGGTGTTCCACCTGAACCCGGCGCACCCGCCGCTGGAACTGCGCTCGGCGCAGTGGCTGCTGCCGTACCTGCTGGTGATGGGACTGATCGTGCGCACCAGCGCCTTCGGGCCGATGAAGAATCCGTGGCTCACGGAGTGGACGTCGCTGGGGGTGGTGACGGTGGTCAGCCTGATCGTCTACTACTGGGCGAAGTCGGTGGCGCTGCCCGCCGAGCGGATCCGGGCGCACGTGGCGGACGTGACGGTGGTCAATGCGCCGGAGCACTGAGCCGATCGGCCGGCCTTGTCAGCGGCGCCGGTGGCGGATCAAGCTGTCGGCATGACCACCCGGACCGGCCGCGGCACACCCCCCGGCACCACCCGCCGCGCGCAACTGACCGCGATCGCCGCCGACCTGTTCGCCCGCGACGGGTACCACAACGTGACGGTCGGCGACATCGCCGCCGCCGCGGGCCTGTCCGGCCCGGCGATCTACCGCCACTTCCCCGGCAAGCAGGCGATCCTGGCCGAGGTGGTCCGCTCCGGGTTCGACGAGATGGCCCGCGCGATCGCCGCCGACCTGGCCGGCACCCCCGCGCCCGCCGACCGCCTCCGCACCACCTACCGCGACCTGGCCTCCTTCGTCATCCGCCACCCCGAGTTCGGCGTGATGTGGCGCCGCGAGTACCGCCACCTGGCCCCCGCCGACGCCGCCGAACTGGCCAAGCGCATGAGCGAGGCCTCCGACACGGCGCTGGCCGAGATCCGCGAACTGCGGCCGTCGCTGCCTCCGGCGGACGCGGAGCTGCTGTCGTGGGCCGCGCTGAGTGTTTTCGGCAGCATCTCCGACCATCGGGTGCGGCTGCCTCGGGCGGCGTTCGAGGAGTTGCTGGCGGGGATCGCGCTGGATGTGGCCTTTGCTGAGGTGGAGGCGGGGGAGTTGGATAACAGGCCCCAAGAGGCTGAAGCGGAGGATCGGCGCGAACAGATTTTGGCGGCTGCCGCGCGATTGTTCTGGGACCGCGGTTATCACGCGGTGACGCTTGAGGAGATCGGCGCTGCGGCGGGGATCGCCGGGCCGAGTATTTACAGCCACTTCGCGGGGAAGACGGATTTGCTGCGGACGATCACCGAGCGGATCGGGGATCGGTTGCGGTTGACGTTGGTGGATCAGCCGGGTTCGGGTGGG
>JABFXP010000939.1 GCA_013361685.1 Catenulispora sp. | reverse complement strand
CAGCACCAGCACCAGCACCAGCCAGGACTGATGGCCGTGCAAAGCAGTAACCGCTTCGCCCAGGAGGGATGGAGACCATGAGTGATGTGAAGACGTCCGTGGACGTCCGTGCACCGATCCGGACCGCCTACAACCAGTGGACGGACTTCGAGTCGTTCCCGCAGTTCATGTCCGGAGTGCTGGAGGTCCGGCAGCTCGACGACCGGCACACTCACTGGGTGACCGAAGTGGCCGGTGCGCGCCGAGAATTCGACGCCGAGATCGTCGAACGGCTCCCCGACGAACGCATCGCCTGGCGCAGCATCGGCGAGGTGCGGCACAGCGGTCTCGTGACGTTCGAGCCCCTCGGCGACAGCCGGACCCGGGTCACCGTGGACCTGGCGTGGCAGCCGGACGGGCTGTTGGAGAAGGCGGGCAGCGCCATCGGCCTGGACCGCCTGCAGATCAAGGCAGATCTCGAGCGCTTCCGCCGATTCGTCGAACGCCACGACGCCGACGCTGATGCTGACACCGCCGCCGACCTGAAAGCTAGGCAACCGGCCGAGCCGCAAGCCACGACCCCGGCCCCGCCCGACGGCGCCCGCCTGGCCGGGACGAGCCCGACGCCGGCCGGCGCCCAGGCACCGGACAAACACGGCCACTCCGACGACGACGTCGTCGACGTCCTCCTCGCCCAGCACGCCCAGATCAAGGACCTGATGACTCGGACGTCGGCCGCCGAGGGCGAGGACAAGCAGCGCCTGTTCACCGAACTCACGACGCAGCTGAAACTCCACGAGAAGGGCGAGCAGCGTGTGGTCCATCCCGTGACCCGCACCAGAGTCGAAGACGGCGCCAGGACGGCCGATCTCCGGCTGGGCGAGGAAGCCCGGGCCGACCAACTGATCGCTGAGATGGCGGACATGGCTCCGGACTCCGGCGAGTTCGATGCATCGTTGGCAAAGCTGCGGAAGGACGTCCTGGCGCACGCCGAGCACGAGGAGCGCACGGAGTTCCCGAAGCTGCGCCGGGAGCTCTCCACGGCGCGCCTGCGAACGATGGCCGAGGAACTGGTCGCGGCACAGACCGCCCAGAACTGAGGAAGGAACGCCAAGAAGTACCGGGTCCGGACGTGCGGTGATGGCGATCAGCCGAGGTCGATCTCGTCGGCAGGCGCCACCACCGCGCCCATGTTGCGCTCCATCATCCGCAACGCGGCGCGAGCCAACTCGGGATCGATATGGGCGACGGCGTCACGCGCGACGGTGACATCGATCTTCCGGATGTGTGCGTCCAAAGCCGAGTACAGAATGCATTGCTCCGTGACCTGCCCGCACAACACGATGTGATCGATGCCGTGTTGGCTCAGCAGGTACTCCAGCGGCGTCTGGTAGAAGATCGAGTGCCGCGCCTTCACGACGAACAACGAGTCCTCGTCGGGGCACACGGCCTCCACAAGGTCCGCGTGCGGGCCGCGAGCCGCCTCACGCACCATGTCGCTCATCTGGGAGCGCCAACGCCCGAGATTGTCGTTCACATAGATGACCTCGACGTCGGCCGCGCGCGCCCGGTCGATCAGCTTCCGCATCATCGGGACCGTGCGGCGCGCGGACGGCACGAGGCGCTCAGCGTCCTCGTGCTCGTACCCGTTGATCATGTCGACGACGATGACAGCCGTTCGGCTCATGGTGCGCCCTTCCCGGTGGCAGGCACAGGCGGACTCGCCACCCCGCTTCAGCCGGCCGGATCATTGTCGGTCGGCCGGGTGTCGGCCGTCGTCCGCGTCCCCGCGTTCGGTGTCTCCGGGCTCGCCATGGGGCTCTGCACGCTCGATCACTTCACGCCCTGCGACATTGCGCAGACGCTCGTCCGGATCCAGATTCACGTACTGCGGAAAGACCCGCTGGTCATCGGGCGGATCACTCATCGCCTCAGCGTCGAACTCTTCCACGATGTGGTAGTGCGCCGGGCCGGGCGGGCGGTGCGGTTCGGTGTCGATGGGCGGGCTGGAGTCGCCGTGTTCGGTGGCTCGGGGACCGAAGGTGTGCTCCGGGAACTCCTCGGTGAACGAGAACGGCGCCGCACCACGATGCGTCAGCACCGCCGCGCACCCCAGCGCGGCGAGAACCACGACAGCTCCGATGACCAGGAGCGTGATGCTCCCGGCGATGACCGCTCCGCCGAGCACCAGGGCCCCGGCGATGATCGCCGCGACCAGGATCCAGGACGTGGTCGGCCTGGCTGCCGGAGTCGAACGGGCGTGGGTGTTCATGGTGCTCTCCGATCATGACGGCCTTCGTTTGCCCGGCGACCTCCCGCCCAAACAGTCCACCTCTTGTCACTGCATGATCAACAGACACTCTCGCCGGCCGCTCGGACCAGGCCGCTTCGAACGGCCGGGCAACCGAAAGGACCTTCGCCCCTATTGTCACTCTTGTTCCTATTCCACGCTGGTGCCTAGGGGGCATCGACGATCTTCGCGCGGAGGACCGGATCATGTACTTCGTCGACCGCCACGACGCCGGACAACGCCTGGCCCCCAAGCTGAGGCCCCTGCGCGGCCCCGACGTCGTCGTCCTGGGCCTGCCGCGGGGCGGCGTACCGGTGGCCGCCGAAGTCGCGCGGATCCTCGACGCGCCGCTGGACGTCGTCATGGTGCGCAAACTCGGCGTGCCGTTCCAGCCCGAAGTCGCCATGGGCGCCATCGGCGAGGACGGCGTCCGCGTGGTGGACGACGAGGTGCGGCACGCCGCCGGCGTCACCGACGCGGACCTGGCCGCGATCCAGGCCGGGGAGCGCGCGGAGCTGGACCGCCGCGTCGCCCGCTACCGCCGCGGCCACGCGCGGGCCGATCTGCGCGGGCGCACCGCGCTGGTCGTCGACGACGGCCTGGCCACCGGTTCCACGGCGCGCGCGGCCTGCCTGGTCGCCCGCGCCCAGGGCGCCGCCCGCGTGGTGCTGGCCGTGCCCGTCGCCTCGCCGGATCGGATCGCGCGGCTCGCCGATGTGGCCGACGAGGTGGTGTACATCGCGGCACCGAACGATTTCCGCGCCGTCGGGCAGTACTACCGGGACTTCGCCCCGACCACCGACGAGGAGGTCGTCCAGTGCCTGGACGCGGCCGAAGCCGAGACCGGCGCCGGTTCACCGGGCGACACGACCTCGCGCGCCCCAGGCACGGCCGACGCGCCTCGGTCCGTGCAGGTCCGTGAGGTCCGGGTGCAGGCCGGTTCTACGCCGCTGGAGGGCACGCTCGCGATACCGCCCGACGCCACCGGGATCGTCGTGTTCGCCCACGGAAGCGGCAGCAGCCGGCACAGCACGCGGAACCGGTTCGTGGCGCAGGCTCTCCACCGCGTCGGCCTGGCCACCTTGCTGTTCGACCTGCTCACGGCGGAGGAGGAACGCGATCGGGCGAACGTGTTCGACGTCGCCCTTCTGGCCGACCGCCTGACCGGTGCCACACAGTGGCTGCGTGATCAGCCCGAGGTCCGGGACCTTCCCGTGGGCTACTTCGGCGCGAGCACCGGCGCGGCGGCGGCCCTGTGGGCGGCGGCCGAACCCGGGTCCCCGGTGGCGGTCGTGGTCTCCCGGGGCGGGCGTCCCGACCTGGCCGCGAAGCGGCTTCCGATGGTCACCGCACCGACGCTGCTGATCGTCGGCGGTGCCGATGATCAGGTGCTGCGGCTGAACCGCCAGGCCGAACTCCTGCTGGGCGGCCCGAGCTCGCTGGCGATCGTGCCGGGCGCCACGCACCTGTTCTCCGAGCCCGGCGCCCTGGAACAGGTGGCGCAGTTGGCCGCCGACTGGTTCACCGACGGGATTCGCGGGACTTTCGCCACTGCGCAGGCCGGGTGATCCCCGACGAGGATGGTGGCATGGAGTCCGGCACCGGATCCGCCGACGTCGCGAGCGCACCGCTCGACGCCGACCCGCACGCACCGCTCGACGCCGACCCGCGCGAACCGTTGGACGATCTCTTCCGGGACCTGGGCAGCCGCCCCGACGGCCTCTCCGAGCGGGAAGCGGCACGCCGGCTGGTGGTGTACGGCCCCAACACGCTGGTCCGCCACGGCGGCCGCCGGTGGCCCGGTGAGCTGGCGCGCCAGTTCAGCCATCCGCTGGCGCTGCTTCTGGCGCTGGCCGCGGTCCTGGCGGCGGTCACCGGGAACCCGATCCTGGCCGTCGCCATCTTCGCGGTCGTCGTGCTGAACGCGGCGTTCGCGTTCGTGCAGGAGGCGCAGGCCGAGCGGGCGGTGGAGGCGTTGGCGGCGTTCCTTCCCGAGCACGCCCGGGTGATGCGCGACGGCGCCGTCCGGGTGATCCCGGCCGCCGAGCTCGTGCCGGGCGACCTGCTGCTCGTCGAGGAAGGCGAGCGGGTCTGCGCCGACGCGCGCCTGATGGACGGCGGGCTCGAGGTCGACTTGTCGGCCCTGACCGGCGAGTCGGTGCCGGTGTACCGCTCGGCGGATCTGCCGGACACCGAAGGACCGTTGCTGGCCAGCCGGGAGCTGGTGTTCAGCGGGACGATGGTCACCGGCGGCGACGCGCGGGCCGTGGTGACCGCGACCGGGATGCGCAGCGAGCTGGGGCGGATCGCGGCGCTGAGCCAGCGGGTGCGCCGGGACGACAGTCCGCTGGAGCGGCAGGTGAAGCGGGTGGCGTGGCTGATCGCCGCGGTCGGGGTCGGCGTGGCGGCGGCGTTCCTGCCGGTGGGGCTGGCCGCGGGACTGTCGATCGGGGCCGCGGCGAGTTTCGCCATCGGGCTGCTGGTCGCCAACGTCCCGGAGGGGCTCCTGCCGACGATCACGCTCGCCCTGGCGGTCGGGGTGCGGGACCTGGCCCGGCGCGGGGCCGTCATGAAGCGGTTGTCGGCGGTGGAGACGCTGGGCTCCACGACCGTGGTGTGCACGGACAAGACCGGGACCTTGACCGAGAACCGGATGCGGGTGACGCGGCTGTGGACTCCGGGTGCGGAGTGCGACCTCGAGGCGGCGGCACCGCTCGGAGCCGGAGCGGAAGCCGGGGCCGGAGCCGGAGCCGGAGCAGCCGTGGCTGGACCGCCGGTACCGGACCGCGTGGCGGAACTGGTCCGCGCCGCGGCCGGGTGCACGACCGCGACGCTGGCCGGGGACAGCGGTGCCGCCTCGACGGGCGACCCCACGGAGATCGCATTGCTGGACGCCGCCGTACAGCTCGGGCTGGGATCGTCCGCAGCCGAGCGTGACCGGCGCCGGCTGGCGGTCTTCCACTTCGATCCCAGGCCGCGGTTGATGTCGGTGGTCGAGCGGGCCGACGACGGAGGCTGGCGGCTGTTCGTCAAGGGCGCGCCGGAAGCCGTGCTGCGAAAGTGCGCTGATCTGTCCGAGGACGCGCGCACCGCGATCACCCGTCAGGTCGACGCGCTGGCCGCCACCGGTCTGCGGGTGATCGCGGTGGCCGAACGGCATGCCGCGCCGGACGAGCCGGTGCCCGCCGACCGCGAGCAGGCCGAGCAGCGGCTCGGCCTGCTCGGCCTGGCGGCGCTGCTCGATCCGCCCCGGCCGCAGGTGGCGGCGGCGATCGTCAAGGCGCACGCCGCCGGGATCCGCGTGCACGTGGTCACCGGCGACAACGGCCTGACGGCGGCCACGATCGCGCGCCGGGTCGGCATCGGCGGCGCCGGGCTGCGGGTGGTCACCGGCGCGGAGCTGGAGGCCATGAGCGAAGCCGAGCTGGACGCGCTGCTCGGCGGACCGCAGGAGATCGTGTTCGCCCGCAGCTCGCCGGAGGACAAGCTGCGGATCGCCGACGCCCTGCGCTCCCTGGGCGAGGTGGTGGCGATGACCGGCGACGGGGTGAACGACGCCCCGGCGCTGCGCCGGGCCGACATCGGCGTGGCGATGGGCCGCTCCGGCACCGAGGTCGCCCGTGAGGCCGCGACGATGGTGCTCACCGACGACGACTTCGCGACCATCGTGACGGCGGTCGAGGACGGGCGGCGGGTCTACGACAACGTCCGCAAATTCATCCTCTACATCTTCGCGCACCTGCTGCCCGAGCTGGTGCCGTTCCTGGTCTTCGCCCTCGGCGGCGGACTGGTGCCGCTGCCGTTGACGGTGATGCAGATCCTGGCGGTCGACCTGGGCACCGACACCGTTCCGGCCCTGGCGCTCTCGCGTGAGGCGGCCGAACCGGGGCTGATGCGGCGGCCGCCCCGGAAGCGCTCGCAGGGGATCATCGACCGGTCGCTGCTGTTCCGGGCCTGGATGTTCCTGGGGACGATCTCGGCGTCGCTGGTCCTCGCGGCCTTCTTCGTGACGCTGCTGCGGGCCGGCTGGCATCCCGGGGACGCGGTGGGCTCCGGGACGGCGCTGCACCAGGCCTATCGGCGGGCCACGACGACCGCGTGGCTCGGCATCGTGTGCTGCCAGATCGGTGTGGCTTTCGCGGCCCGCACCGACCACGCTTCGCTGCGGTCGGTCGGAGTCCTCAGCAACAGGCTGCTGCTCGTCGGGATAGGTGTGGCGCTGGGCTTCGCCGCGCTGCTGGTGTATCTGCCGGCGGCGCACGACCTGTTCGGGACCGCGGCGCTGGGACCGGCGGAACTGGCGACGGTGGCGCTGTTCCCGGTGATCGTGTGGGGCGCCGACGAGATCCGCAGGGCGGTGCGCAGGCGGCGGGCGGCGGGGCCGTGAGCGAGGTGGGCCGGCCGCCAGGGCCGCTGTACCCGGTCCCCACCGGGGCCTGCGGCCCTGGCGCGGCCGGAGCGCCGGGGTGATGATCGACATGAGATGGGCGCCGAGCGTGGAGCGCATGATGGACGAGGCATCGGAGAACATCGTCAAGTCCGGCGTGCCCGCCGTCGCGCCGAACCTCGCCGACTACCCTTCGGCCTGCCGGCTGTTCGACTGGAAACAGGCCTCGGCCGAGCTGGCGGGCCTGCCCGGGGGCGGGGTCAACATCGCCCACGAAGCGGTCGACCGACACGTCCTCCAGGGCCGGGGCGGGCATCCCGCGTTGCGGTGCGTGCCGCCGTCCGGACCCGTCGTCACGCTGAGTTACGCCCGGCTGGCGGCGCTGAGCAACCGCTTCGCGAACGTCCTGCACAGGCTCGGGGTCCGGGCCGGCGACCGGGTCTTCACGCTGCTGGGCCGCTGCCCCGAGTTGTACGTGGCGGTCCTGGGCACCTTGAAGAACAAGAGCGTGCTCAGTCCGCTGTTCCCGGCGTTCGGTCCGGACCCGGTGGCCCAGCGGATGACGCTCGGAGACGCCCGGGTGCTGGTCACCACGCAGGCCTTGTACCAGCGCAAGGTCGCCGATCGCCGTGCGGATCTGCCGGGGCTGGAGCACGTGGTGATCGTGGGACCGGACTCGGCGGACCTGCCGGGGACGGTGCGCTGGGACGACCTGATGGCCTCGGCCTCCGAGGAGTTCACGATCCCGGCCACCGACCCGGAGGATCCGGCGCTGTTGCACTTCACCAGCGGGACCACCGGCCGGCCGAAAGGCGCCGTCCATGTGCACGGCGCCGTGGCCGCGCACCAGGTGACCGCGGAGTACGCGCTGGACCTGCACCCCGACGACGTGTACTGGTGCACGGCCGACCCGGGGTGGGTCACCGGGATGTCGTACGGGATCATCGCGCCGCTGGCCGTCGGCGTGACCGTGGTGGTGGACTCCGGCGAGTTCGACGCCGCGCGCTGGTACCGCGTCCTGGAGCAGGAACGGGTCACGGTGTGGTACACGGCGCCGACCGCGATCAGGATGCTCATGCGGGCGACGCCCCGCACCGGTCCCTTCGACCTGCCGCGCGGCCACGACCTGTCGGCGCTGCGGTTCGTCGCCAGCGTCGGCGAGCCGCTCAACCCCGAGGCGGTGCGCTGGGGCGCCGACGTGCTGGGCCTGCCGATCCACGACAACTACTGGCAGACCGAGACCGGCTGCATCGTGATCGCCAACTTCGCCGCCTGCGACATCCGCCCCGGATCGATGGGCCGTCCGCTGCCCGGCTTCCAGGCGCAGGTGCTGGCCGCCGACGAGGAGGGCCGCCCGGTGCCGGACGAGCACGGCCGGGTCCGGCCCGTCGCCGATCCCGCCGCCGAAGGGGTGCTGGCGCTGCGCTCCGGCTGGCCCTCGATGTTCCGCGGCTACCTGGACGACGAGGCGCGCTACCGCGCTTGCTTCGTGGACGGCTGGTACGTCACCGGGGACCTGGTGCGCCGCGACCCCGACGGCTACCTGTGGTTCGTCGGCCGGGCGGACGACGTGATCAAGTCCGCGGGCCACCTGATCGGGCCGTTCGAGGTGGAGAGCGCGCTGATGGAGCATCCGGCGGTGGCCGAGGCCGGGGTGATCGGCCGGCCGGACCCGGTGGCCGGCGCCGTCGTCAAGGCTTTCGTCTCGCTGCGCCCCGGGTTCGAGCCCGGCCGGCGGCTGCAGACCGACATCCTGGCCTTCGCCCGGCGCCGGCTCGGTCCGGCGGTGGCGCCCCGGGAGATCGCCTTCGACCAGCATCTGCCCAAGACCCGCAGCGGGAAGGTGATGCGCCGGCTGCTGCGCGCCCGGGAACAGGGGCTGCCCGAAGGCGACACGTCCACTCTGGAGAACGGGAGCGCGTGATGAACCGTGCCAGGAAACAGCCTCCAGAACCCAGGGCCGATCACGCTCCCGCCGCCGGCTCCGCGGCGCCGCACCGTGCGGCGGCGCGTGAAGCGCCCGCCGAACCCGCCGTGAGCGAGGAGACCAAGCACCTGCTCGAGCTCGTGGACCAGATGCTGCTCATCCGAGCCTTCGAAGAACGCTGCGTCGAGTTGTACAGCTCCGGGACCATCCGCGGGTTCATCCACCTCTACATCGGCGAGGAAGCCGTGGCGGTCGGCGTGAACGCGGCCCTGTCGCCGGACGACGCGGTCGTGTCCACCTACCGCGAGCACGGCCACGCGCTGGCCCGGGGCGTGCCGGTGGACGCGGTGATGGCCGAGATGTTCGGCAAGGCCACCGGTTGCAGCCACGGACGCGGCGGGTCGATGCACCTGTTCGACGTCCAGCGCCGGTTCTACGGCGGCAACGCGATCGTCGGCGGCGGACTGCCGATCGCCGCCGGGCTGGCCCTGGCCGACCGGATGACCGGGCGCTCCCGCGTCACCTGCTGCTTCTTCGGGGACGGCGCCGTGGCCGAGGGCGAGTTCCACGAGACCGCGAACCTGGCGGCGCTGTGGGACCTGCCGCTGCTGCTGGTCTGCGAGAACAACCTCTACGCGATGGGCACCCCGCTGGAGCACGAGCACGCGCAGACCGATCTGGCGATGCGCGCGGCCTCCTACGGCATGCCCGCCTGGGCGGTCGACGGGATGGACGCGGTCGCGGTGGAGCGGGCCGCCCGGCGCGCCGTCGACGGCATCCTCGCCGGCAACGGCCCGCATTTCCTGGAGATGCGGACCTACCGGTTCCGCGCCCACTCGATGTACGACCCGGACCGGTACCGGGACAAGGCGGAGATCGAACGGTGGCGGGAACGCGACCCCATCCCGTTGCTGGCCGGACGGCTCCCTGCCGGGGCCGCCGATCTGCAGGAGATGCGCGAGCGCGCGGCCGCGGCGGTGGACCGCGCCGTGGCCGCCGCCGAGGCCGCGCCCGTGGAGCCGGTCGAGGACCTGTACCGCTTCGTCTCCCACGAAGGGAGCTGACATGACCGCCTCCGCGCCCGCCCCGGTGTCCGGACCGGAGAAGACGAGCTTCCGCGAGGAGCTCCGGGCCGCCATGCGCGAGGCCCTGCTCGCCGACGACCGGGTGTTCCTGATGGGTGAGGACGTCGGCAAGTACGGCGGCGCCTTCGGCGTCAGCCTCGGACTGGTCGAGGAGTTCGGGCCCGAGCGGATCCGCGACACGCCGCTGTCCGAGTCGGGTTTCGTCGGCGCCGGGATCGGCGCGGCCGTCGCCGGGCTGCGCCCGATCGTCGAGATCATGACGGTCAACTTCAGCCTGCTGGCCCTGGACCAGATCCTGAACAACGCCGCGACACTGCTGCACATGTCCGGCGGCCAGGTCTCGGTGCCGGTCGTGATCCGGATGACCACCGGAGCCGGACGCCAGCTCGCCGCCCAGCACTCGCACAGCCTGGAAGGCTGGTACGCCGGCATCCCGGGCATCCGGGTCCTGTCTCCCGGAACGCTGCAGGACGCCAGGCACATGCTCGCCCCGGCCCTGGCCGACCCCGACCCGGTGGTCATCTTCGAACACGGATCGCTCTACAACGCCACCGGTCCGGCCGAACCCCGGCCGGAGTCGTTCGACATCGTCTCCGCCGCCGTCCGCCGCAGCGGCCACGACGTCTCGCTGATCTCCCACGGCGGCAGCCTGCCCAAAGTCCTCGCCGCCGCCGAGGCCCTGGCCGCCGAGGGAGTCTCCGCCGAGGTGCTCGACCTGCGCAGCCTGCGCCCGCTGGACGGCGCGGCGATCGCCGCCTCGGTGGCGCGCACCCACCGCGCCGTCGTCGTCGACGAGGGCTGGCGCACCGGCGGCCTGGCCGCGGAGATCTCGGCGCGGATCGCGGAGCTGGCGTTCTACGACCTGGACGCCCAGGTGGAGCGGGTGTGCGGGGCGGAGGTCCCGGTGCCGTACCCGAAACACCTGGAGGACGCCGCGATCCCCCAGGTCCCGGACATCGTGGCCGCGGCCCGGCGGGCGGTGGGCTGACGATGGGCGAGTTCCGGATGCCGTCGCTGGGCGCCGACATGACCGAGGGCGCGCTCGTGGAGTGGCTGGTGCAGCCGGGGGACGCGGTCGTCAAGGGCCAGGCGATCGCCGTGGTGGACACGGCGAAATCAGCCATCGAGATCGAGTGCTTCGAGGCTGGCGTCGTCCGGGAGCTGCTGGTGGAACCGGGTACGACGGTGGCGGTCGGCACCGCGTTGGCGGTCCTGGCAGACGCCGATGCGCAGGATGCGGCGCCTGCTGCCGACAAGCCCGGGAAGGTCAGGAAGGCCGGGAAGGCCGGGAAGGCCGGCACTGCGAAGGCGGAGGCCGCCGGTGAGCAGGCCGCGCCACGGAAGCAGCCCGCGCCACGGAAGCAGCCCGCCGAGAAGACGGAGCCGCCCCCGGCCGCGAGCACCGCGGTGCCCGCGCCCGCGCCCGCGCCCGCGCCGATGAAGCAGACCACTGAAAAGACCGAGCCGTCCC
>JABFXP010000544.1 GCA_013361685.1 Catenulispora sp. | reverse complement strand
TTCCCCCTCCACGACGACTGCGGGGAGCCTACTCCCGATCGATGACAGAACCCACCGCTGCATGACCGCGTTCATCTGCGGCACGCGACCGGGCCCGGGCAGGCTCCAAGCACCACCTGATCTGCGATGCCGGCGGGATACCCCTGGCCGTGATCCTCACCGGCGGCAACCGCCATGACTGCACCCAACTGATGCCGCTGGTACACGGGGTCGGACCGATCCGCGGCAAGCGCGGGCGACCCCGACGTAGACCGCGCCGCCTGTACGCCGACCGCGCCTACGACTTCGGCTGCTACCGCCGCGAACTGCGCGCGCTGGGCATCACCCCGCACATCGCAGCCCGCGGCACACCACACGGATCCGGCCTGGGCGTGGCCCGCTGGGTCGTGGAGCGCACCTTCGCCTGGCTGCACCAGTTCAAGCGCCTGCGCATCCGCTACGAACGACGAGCCGACCTGCACGAAGGACTACTCCAACTAGCCTGCGCACTGATCTGCTACCGAAAACTCCAGACCTCATTGTGAAACCAGTTCTAAGCCTCCCCTGAACCGGGCGTTCGCGCCCCGGTTCAGGGGCGCAGGCTACCCGCGGGCAGACCCACCTCGCGCTCGACCGTGTCCCAGATCAGGGAGTGGATGTCGCCGTATGCGGCGTGGGAGCGCATGGAGAGCTGGACGACGAACCCGTCGAAGAGGGTGAGGATGCGCACCGCGCTGCCGGTCGGGTTCGGGGCGTCGAAGACGCCCAGAGCATGGCCCTTGGCCAGCAGCCCGGTGAGGATGTCGAGCGCTGCCAGCATCTGCTTGTCGACTTCCCGTGCCAGCTCCGGACGGCGCGGGGCGGCGACCCAGGCGCTCATCCACAGCCGGGCGTCCGCGCTGTCCATGGCGAGCGTGCGCTGAACGAGGGCACGCAGCGCGTCGAGCGCTGGAAGGGTGCTGCACGCCGTCTCGTCCTGCTCGTTCTGGCCGGTCGCCGCCTGGGCGAAGGCGGCGACCACGAGTTCGTCGACGGTGGGGAAGTAGTGGTGGACCAGTCCGGTGGCGACACCGAGCTCGTTCGCCACGTCGCGGGAGGTGACGCGGTCCAGGCCCAGAGTGTTGGCCAGTGCGACGGCCGTGTCGACGATCTCCTGACGGCGCTGTTCCGGCGGACGGCGGGTGGCCTTCTTCGACATGACCCCACCTTATTGATCAGGTGCTCATTTACATAACGGCAGCTCAAGGGCCGCGAATCGTTGAATGTGACGCTCGGTGACGAAGGTCCGACCCAGGCGCCCTTGACGGCAGTCGAACCCCTCTGTTGAATATCCGCTCAGTAAGCTGTTGAGTAGATGTTCAACAAGGAGTCGGGCATGGTTTCCCCGTCGATCGAGCAGATCCAGATCCTGGCACCCGGCTCGGGCACCCCCGTCGTCCCCTCCGTCGGCGACTACGCGCAGACGTCGGAGGGCTGGCAGGAGGTGGAGCACCGGGCCGCCTTGTCCCATCCACGCACGGTGGCGGGGGCCTGGGAGGGAGAGCCCGGATCCGTCCGCCTCCCGGACTGGCCCTACGACGAGATCTGCGTGATCCAGACCGGGCGCGTGGCCATCGAGGACACGGCGGGCCGACGCCGTGAGTTCGGCCCCGGCGAGGCGTTCCTGGTACCGGCCGGATTCGACGGCTGGTGGCACACTCTGGAGCCGACGCGAAAGATCTTCGTCGGCGTCGCGGCCCGCTGATCCCGCACCCCTGGCACAGGCTGAGCCCCGTCTCAGCCGAGCCCCCATCCCGAAGTCGCCGAGGGCGGCTCGAACCGAAGGGCCGGACAATGCAAGACTCGGCGGTCTCCCAGCATTCCCTGCGCCGCAACGCGGTCGGCGCCCGCCATCTGGTGTTCTTCGTCGTCGCGGCGGCGGCCCCGCTGACCGTCTCCGCCGGCTTCCTGCCGCTGGGGTTCCTCGTCGGCGGGACGATGCTCCCCGCGGCCTTCCTGGTCGCGGGCGTGGCGTACGCGATCTTCTCGGTCGGCTTCACGGCGATGAGCCGGCACGTCACCGATGCAGGAGCGTTCTCCGCCTACATCGAGCAGGGCCTGGGGCGGACCGCCGGCGCCGGCGCAGCCATGGTCGCCTGGACTGGCTACACCCTCGGGCAGATCGGCTTCACGGCCGCTGCCGGCTTCTTCGCCTCCAACTTCCTGGACCGGTTCCTGCACGTGCACCTGTCCTGGGGCCTGTGCGCAACGGTCATCGGCCTGGTGGTGGCCGGGGTCTCCTACTCGAAGATCGACGTGGGCGCCCGGGTGGCAGCGGTCCTGCTGATCCTGGAGATCAGCGTCCTGGCGGTCTTCGCCGTCGCGGTCTGGTTCCAGGGCGGTCCCGACGGCGTCCCGCTGAAGGTGCTCGACCCCAGCTCGTGGCAGGTGCCGGCGCTCGGCGGCACGTTCCTGATCAGCTTCCTGGTGTTCATCGGTTTCGAGCAGACCGCCGTCTACAGCGAAGAGGTCGACAACTCCGGCGGCGCGGTGCGCAAGGCCACGTTCTGGAGCGTCGGGATCCTCACCGTCGTCTACTTCCTGGCCGCCTTCACCATCCTCATGGCGATCGGCCCGAGCCACCTCACCGACGTACTGACCAGCGGGGACCCGTCGCAGGTGGTCTTCAACCTCAACACGTCCTTCGTGTCCTCGGTCATGACCGACGCCATGCAACTGCTGGTCATCACCAGCTTCCTCGCCGGGTCGCTCGCGCTGCAGAACGCCGGCTCGCGGTACCTGTTCTCCATGTCCCGCCGGGGCCTGTTGCACAAGGGCCTCAGCGCCACCCGCGGCGGCACGCCCCGCAACGCCGTCCTGCTGCAGGGCGGGCTCATCACCGCCGCGCTGATCAGCTTCGGCTGCTCGTCCCTGAACCCCTACACCCAGGTCGTCGCCTGGACCAACGCCCCGACGCTGTTCGCCGTCCTCGCGCTCCAGATCGCCACCAGCGTCTCGGTGATCCGCTGGTTCGCCCGATCCGGCAAGGATCTGACGGAGAACCGCTGGGAGCGGACGATCGCCCCGGCCGTTTCCGTGGTCGTCCTCGGCGTCGTCCTGTACCTGGCCGTGGACAACATGGGCCTGCTCACCGGAACCGGCGACACCGGCAACGCGCTCATCATCGCCCCGCTGGTGCTCGCGCTGATCGTCGGCGTGATCCGCGGCCGTCAGACCCGGCACCACGCCCAGGAAGCCCCCGCAGCCTCCGAGGTCGAGGTCGGCGCGGCATGAGCGACCAACTGCCCGCCGCTGTCGCAGTCCCCGAGGGCACACCGGTGACGCCCCGCTACGCCTGGTCCATCCCCGGCTTCGTCGTCGAGCGGCCCGGTATGGGTGGTCCTGAGGCGTGGTGCTACACCGACAAGTGGACCTATCTTCCCGGTGAGGAAGTCAACGTCCACACGCACACGACCGCCGACCGGTACAGCCTCACCCTCGTGCGCGACGGCGTTACGCCCAAGGTGGTGTGGTCTGTCGCGGACCTGCCCGGCAAGGCCCACCCCACTGCCGACGACGCCTACGCCGCCGGTTGCAGATGGCCGGTCGCGCACTCGTTCACCATCGACGCGGCGTGGAAGCCCGGCTTCTACATACTCGTCATCGCCGTCGAGGCCGACGGCCGGCGGCACGAGCGCGAGCACTTCCTCGTCATCCGCGAGCCGCGTCCGGGGGAACGGACTCCGTACGTGCTCGTCCTGACCACCAGCACCCTGACGGCCTACAACGACTGGGGCGGCGCCAACGCCTACCGGGGCCTGGGCGACGACCCGTGGGCCGACGTGCCCAGCGCACGCCTGTCCACGCAGCGCCCCATCGCCCGCGGCATGATCCGCAAACCCGACAGTGCGCCCCGCAGCGCGAACCCCGAGACGCCCGCCCGCGGCGCGCTGCCCCGGCACCCAGCCTATGAATGGGCGCACACCCACGGGTACTCCCGGCATCACGCGGACGCGTTCTGGGCGACGTACGAGCGGCCCTTCGCACTGTGGGCCGAGCGGGAGGGGATCGAGTTCGACATCCTCACCCAGCACGACATACACCAGGACCCCGGCAGCCTCACCCCGTACGCGTGCGCGATCTTCGTCGGGCACGACGAGTACTGGACGTCGGAGATGCGCGACACCGTCGACGCCTTCGTCGACGGCGGAGGGCACGTCGCGCGGTTCGGCGGGAACTACGTGTGGCAGGTCCGCCTCGAAGACGACGACGAAGTCCAGGTCTGCTACAAGGTCCCGCAGGACGACCCCCTGTACGAGGAGAACCCGGCCAAGGTCACCACGGCCTGGGACTGGCCGCCGATCGACCGTCCCGGGGCTCAGACCATGGGCCTGACGGGGCTGGCCGGCGCGTACAACCGCTACGGCTCGGCTGCCTCCCGCTCCAGCGGCGGCTTCACCGTCTACCGGCCGCGCCACTGGGCCCTGGAGGACACGGACCTCGGCTACGGCGACGTCTTCGGCGCGGCCCCGACCTGCATCGCAGCCTTCGAAGTGGACGGCTGCGACTTCACCTTCCGTCGCGGCCTGCCCTACCCCACCGGCGCCGACGGCACCCCGGACGACTTGCAGATCATCGCGATGTGCCCGGCGGTCTTCGGGGAGGAGGACCGCTGGGGCGGCCAGGTCCCGCTGGGCGCCCCCATCGCCGAGGTCCACGGCATCATGGCCCTGCTGTTCGACCCGATGCCCGACCGCTTCGACGGCGAGGCCTACGGCTCGGGCATGGTCGCCGAGTTCACCCGGGGCCGAGGCGGCGTGTTCTGCGCCGGCACGACGGAATGGGTGAACGGGCTCCGGCTCCGAGACGAGTTCACCGAACAGATCACCCGGAACGTGCTGCGCCGCTACGCCGTCCGCGGCTGACGCTCCACCCTTCCACCACAGCCGGCCCGCCCACGGGGAGCACCCGCACGCGGGCCGGCCGCATTGCCACCACAGCTCCGAAAAGGACACGACATGCCTGAGCCCACCCTCTACGCGGTCACGGACCCCGCGACCGGCCAGACCCTCGCCACCTACCCCACGGCGACTGAAGCCGACATCGATACCGCACTCGCCAGTGCGCACGCCGCCACGTCCTGGGGCCGCAGCAGCGCCGTCGCGCAGCGGGCGAAGCTGCTGCGAGAGGTCGCCTACCTGCATCGGAAGCGCCGCGCCGACCTGGCCGCGACCATCGTGCAGGAGATGGGCAAGCCATTGGAGGAGGCCGAGACGGAGATCGACTTCTGCGCCGACATCTACGACTACTACGCCGACAACGCAGAGGCCTTCCTCGCCGACGAACCCGTCGACATCGGCACCGGCCGGGGCAGTGCCGTGCTCCGCCGTAGTCCGGTCGGCGCGCTGCTCGGCATCATGCCCTGGAACTTCCCCGCCTACCAGATCGCCCGATTCGCCGCTCCCAACCTCGCGGCCGGGAACACTGTCATTCTCAAGCCCGCACCGCAGTGCCCTGCCTCAGCCGACGCGCTGCAACAGATCTTCCACGACGCCGGGTTCCCCGCCGGGGCCTACGGCACCGTGTACGCCACCAACGACCAGGTCGCCCGCGTCATCGCCGACCCCCGCGTCCAGGGCGTCTCGCTGACCGGGTCGGAGGCGGCCGGATCGGCGGTCGCCCAGATCGCCGGGCGCCACCTGAAGAAGGTCGTCCTGGAACTCGGCGGGTCCGACCCGTTCCTCGTGCTGTCCACCGAGGACATGGCCGACACCGTCGACAAGGCCGTGACCGCCCGCCTGGACAACACCGGCCAGGTCTGCAACGCCCCCAAGCGGTTCATCGTCCTGCAAGAGCTGTACCAGGAATTCCTCGACGCCTTCACCGAGCAACTCCTCGCACGCAGCCCCGCCAACCCCCTGGCTTCGCAGGCCGCCGCCGACGCACTCGCCGAACGCGTCGAGACCGCGGTCGCCCAGGGCGCGACCTACGTCACCGCCGGGGCGCGCACCGGGGCGCACTTCCCGGCCGGCGTGCTCACCGACCTGAGCGCCGACCACGACATCGTCCAGCAGGAACTGTTCGGGCCGGTCGCCATGGTGTTCCGCGCCCGCGACGAAGACCACGCCGTCCAGATCGCCAACGACACCCCCTACGGCCTGGGCTCTTACATCATCAGCACCGACCCGCAGCAGGCCCGGCGCGTCGCCGACCGGATCGACGCCGGCATGGTGTTCGTCAACGGCGTCCTCGCCGACCAGGCCGAGCTGCCCTTCGGCGGCGTCAAGCGGTCCGGCTTCGGCCGCGAGCTGGGCCGTCCGGGCATCGAGGAGTTCCTCAACAAGAAGCTGATCCGCACTGTGACGGCATGACCGTCGCCGGTCCGGTACGTCAAAGCCCGGGTCGACCGATCGATCGGTCGACCCGGGCTTTGACGTACCGCGCGACATCCAAGGCGTCGGGTGACGGCTGTCTCCCAGCCGACGGGGCTGTTCCGCCGTCGGCCGGGAGGGATCGTGATGGGCTACGCCCGCTGCCCGCCGTTGAGCGCGAGCAAGCTGACCAGATCGTAGGCGACGTGGGAGGCGGCAACCGCGGTGATCTCGGCGTGGTCGTAGGCGGGGGCCACCTCGACGACATCGCCGCCGACGAGGTTCATGGCCGCCATGCCGCGCAGGATCTCCAACAGTTCTCGGCTGGTCAGGCCGCCGGCCTCCGGCGTGCCGGTGCCGGGCGCATGGGCGGGGTCCAGGACGTCGATGTCGATGGAGATGTACAGCGGCCGGTCGCCGATGCGCTGCCGCAGCGCGTCGACGACCTCGTCGACGCCGCGCCGCATCACGTCGGAGGACGTGACGATGCCGAATCCGAGCCTGCGGTCCTCCTGGAGATCCTGCTTGCCGTAGAGCGGGCCGCGGGTCCCGACGTGGCTGATCGCCTCGGTGTCGAGCAGTCCCTGCTCGACGGCCCGGCGGAACGGCGTCCCGTGGGTGTACTCGGCCCCGAAGTAAGTGTCCCAGGTGTCGAGGTGCGCGTCGAAGTGGAGCATGGCGACCGGTCCGTGCCGCTGGGCGACGGCCCGCAGCAGCGGCAGCGAGACCGTGTGGTCGCCGCCGATGACGACGAGCCTGCGGCCCGGCTCGGCTAGTTCGCCCGCCAGCTGCTCGATGCTCTCGACGGCCTCGTTGATGTCGAACGGGTTGCAGGCGATGTCGCCGGCGTCGGCCACCTGCTGCGCGGCGAACGGCGAGACGTCCAGGCCCGGATTGTAGGGTCGCAGCAGCCGGCTGGCCTCCCGGATCGCGGACGGCCCGAACCGCGCGCCGGGCCGGTAGGAGACGCCGCTGTCGAAGGGGATGCCCACGACCGCGACGTCGCAGTGCTCTACTTCGTCCAACCGGGGAAGGCGGGCGAAGGTGGCCGGGCCCGCGAAGCGCGGGATCCGGGAGGAGTCGACGGGGCCTCGGGGCTCGTTCACGGCAGGGGTTCCATTCGTTCGATCCGCGATCGCGTGCCGCGGCGAGCCCAGTGTGGACGGCGGGCGACAGCCGCGGCAATTGTGGGAGAGCCAAAGCACTAGGCTGTTTCTTGTGGATGAACACAAGTCGGGTCTGACGGTCGAGGATCTGCTGGCCTTCCCCGCGCTTCAGCTGCGCGTCCTGGCGGGCGAGTCAGGGCTGCGGCGGTCGGTCTCCTGGGCGCACGCCAGCGAGTTGGAGGACCCGACGCCCTGGCTGCTGGGAGCCGAGCTGATCATGACGACGGGCATGGCGGTACCCCGCCCGGCCGCCCGGCAGCGGGCCTACCTCGAACGGCTCGACGACGCGGGCGTGTCCGCCCTGGCGCTGTCGGCGCAACTGCACACTCCGCATCTGCACCCGGCGTTCTTCCAGGCGGCCGACGAACGCGGGATCCCGGTCCTGGAGGTGCCGCTGTCCGTTCCGTTCATCGCCGTCGCCCAGGAGGTCGCGGCGGCCGTCCGAGAGGACGAAGGCGAACGGCTGGGGGCGCAGCTCCAGGTCTTCGGGGCACTGCGATGGCTTGCCTCGGAGAACCTGGACACCCCGGCTCTGTTCCGCCGCCTGGAGCACCTGTCCGGATACGCCATCTACCTGTGCACGCCGCAGGGCCGTCCGCTGCTGCCCGGAGTCCCTGCACCCGGCGAGCGGTTCACGCCGGGGTCGGTCGACGCCCCGCCGACCATTCCCGGCGGGTTCGCCCTGCCCGTCCCCGCACCCGGCGGCACCGCCGGCTTCCTGGTCGCCTTCGAACGCGAGGGAGCCCGCCCCGCCGGGCTCGCTGTGGTCCAGCACATCGCCACCGTGGCGGCGCTCCAGCTGTCCAGGGTGCGCTACGAACGCGAAACCTTGCGACGGGAGGGCGCGGAGACCCTGGCCGAACTCCTCCAGGACGCCCTCGACCCGGTGACCGCCCGCCGCCGCCTGCTTCGCCACGGCCTCGAAGGCGAAGTCGCCCTGCTGGTGGTGCGCGGAGCCGAGGAGGAACGTCTCCTCCGTGATCTGGACGAGCACCCTTACCTGCTGCTCGGCAGGGGTGAGGACCACTATCTGCTGGCGCACGAGCCGCTGGGAGACACCTTGTCCGCGATCGCCGGCGTCGCAATCGGCGTGAGCCGGCCGGTCGCACCCGGCGCCTCGCTGCGCGTCGCGCAGCGCGAGGCGCGGTGGGCCGTCCGCATCGCCGTCGAATCCGGTCGCGCACTGATCCGATACGGCGGCGACACCACCGGACGCTGGCTCCCGGACGACCCGGCGGTCCTGGAGGCCCTGGTCGAACACGTCCTGGGCGCGGTCCTGCGGTACGACGCGACCCACGACTCCCACCTGCTGGCCTCCGTCCGCACGTGGATGGAGCGGGACCGCCGTGCCGAGGCCGCGGCGGCCCTGCTCCACATCCATCCGAACACCCTCGCCTACCGCCTTCGGCGCTTCTCCGAGCTCACCGGTCGCGATCTGGCCACCACCGAGTCGTTCGCAGAGGTTTGGATGGCCCTGCGCGCCGCCTCCCATTTGGGACTCGCCGACTGACAGCCCCGCCAGCGTCCGGCCCCGCCGGCGATCGGTGGTGATCAGCCGTCTGTATTCACAGCGTTCACGGCGATCCCACGGAAGGCGCTGCGATGGAACAGCGCCGGCTCGATGTCGGGGTCGAAGGCGAACGACACCAACTCCAGCAGGACGATCCGGTGATCGCCGGCCTCCACCACACGTGCGGGGCGCATTCCAGCCAGAGCGCCGCGCCGCAGACCAGCACGGCACCGCGCTCCGTGCTGGTCCACGCGATGGAGTCGAAGCGATTGCCGGCTACCAACACGTGGTCGCAGCCCTATAGCCGATTCCTGACAACTTGTCCGCGGGCTTCGCCGAGCGCTTCTATGGCCACCTCATCCAGGCTGATGACGACGGCGCAACACTTCGGCCTAGCGAAGCCGCCTGGGCACTGCGGGAAGCCTTGCGCGCCGTTCGCGACGAGTCCCGTAGCGAATGGCATCGCCTCGCCAGCCTGATCCACATGGGCCCGTAGGGAGCTCTGCCGAGGCAGCTGGAGCGAGGGATGCTGCCGAGTTGGACCGCCGGGCCCGACAGTACGACGGGTGGATAGCTCCGTGGAACGTATCGTTGGTAGGACCAAGGAGTCCGGGAAAGAGGGGCAAGCTCAGTTCAGCTCTTGCCCTGCTGCGCCGGACTACATCTCCTGACGGGCCGCAGTGTGCACCGCAGGAGGACCGGACCGCGCTCGGCGCCGTCTGTCGGCAAAACGCCAGGTCATCGCTGACGACTGCTACTGGACGCCATCCTTGCCACACGTCTGACGTGCTGAGACACCGATAGAGGAACAACGTAAAGGGCCCTGAACAGCGGGGACGGGTGGTGCGACATGGCGAGGCGGAATCAGACCTCGATACCTGCCTTGTTCCCCCTGTCCGCAGTGCAGCCCCTGTACCGCGCTCCGGTCCCCGAAGCGTGCGTGCCGGCGCCTCAGGCGCTCGTCCCGGTCGACCGGCCGGACCGGGACCTGCTCGGTTCGTGGGCGTTGGGCCGGGCCCGACGGGTGACTGACAGCACCGTGGGTGGGCTGCGGTTCGCGTTCTACTGGCGGTGCTCGACCGAGGACCATCAGGACCCAGTCACCTCACGGGCCTGGCAGCTGGGGCAGGCGTTGGCTACGGTCGGCGGCGAGGGCCGGATCGTGGTCGAGTTCTCCGACGTGGGCAAGAGCCGTTCGATGTCGCCGCTGCTGCGCCCCGGGTCGGCGGCGCTTCTGGCGGCTCTGGCCGACCCTAATCGCGGCTTCGACGCCGTGGTGATCGGCTCGAATGAGCGGGCGTTCTCGGGCAACCAGTACTCTCTGGTCGCCCCGCTGCTGGCGTCGCACGGGGTGCAGTTGTGGATGCCGGAGCTCGGCGGCCGGGTCGATCCGTCGATCGACACCGTTGAGGAGCTGATGGACCTGCTGGTGATCCTGGCGCGTCGTGAAGTTCTGCGCGCGCGGGCCCGGGTCACCAACGCCATGACCGTCCAGGTTCGGGACCAGGGCCGCTACGAGGGCGGCCGGGTCCCGTACGGCTACCTGCTGGTCGATGCCGGCCCGCATCCCAACCGGCGCGAGGCCCGGCGCGGCGTGCGGCTGCACACGTTCGGAGTCGATGCGACCGCAGCCCCCACCATCGAATGGGTCTTCGCGATGCGACTGGAGGAGTTCAGCATCGCCAGGATCACCCGGGCCCTGAACGACGCCCAGGTCCCGTGCCCGTCGGCGGCCGATCCGGACAGCAACCCGCACCGCACCGGCGCCGCCTGGACCCTGGGTACGGTCCGGGAGATCCTTCAGAACCCCGTTTACACCGGCCGCATGGTCTGGGGCCGCAGCCGTACCGATCGCGACCTGGTCGACCCGGACAACCTCGCGCTCGGGCGCCGCGACGTGCGGCGCCGCAACACCCCGGACCAGTGGGTGATCTCCGAACGGCGCACCCACCCGGCCCTGATCAGCGAGGCCGACTTCGTTGCCGTGCAGGCCCTGCGCGCTCAACACGCGAAAGCGAAGCACGACTACCAGCTCAAAGGGCTGCTGCGATGCGCGAGCTGCGATCGCGCTTTCGAAGGACACTGGGTCAACCAGGTGCCCGGCTACCGCTGCCGACACGGCCACAGCAGCGCC
>JABFXP010000793.1 GCA_013361685.1 Catenulispora sp. | reverse complement strand
GCTTCACTGTTCCGGTCCAGCTGCTGTTTGGCGAGCGTGACCTCGGCGCGGATGTCGTCGCCGGTCCGCTTGGGCACGGCGCGCAGGCAGGTGGCGCCGCGGCCGGGCACGCTGCTCAGTGTCAGGTGCGCGCGTTCGGCCAGGGTCATGAGCGGCTCGGCGGGGTCGCCGGACTGGGGGGCGATGTCGCCCAGTTCCCTGTTGATCTCGACGATCACCGTGCCGTCGGGGAGTGTTCTGGGGGCGGAGCGGTTCCGCAGCCGTTGGACGCCGGCCGTCGCCAGGGCGCCGGCCAGGGGGAACAGCAGCTTCGCGCCCAGCCTCAGGCCCCAGCGGAGGGGGAGGTACGGCACCCGCTTGACGGCGCGTTTGGTGATTCTGTCGACGGTGGAAGCCACGTGGTGGCTGATACCCGGCCGGGCGCGGGCAAACGCTCGGTGTGGGTGGAGTGTCCTATGTTTGGTTGAACCGGCTCCCAGAATCGGAGAGTCTTACCTCGTGTCGATGCCACTCATCAGTCCCTCGCGGTTCGACGGGCCACTGGTGGAACGGGACGCCGAAGTCGCGCGGCTGGAGCAGGCCGTGAAACGCCTTCGCCGGGGGCGGGGGACCGTCCTGGAGATCGCCGGCGATCCCGGCATGGGCAAGACCAGCCTGTTGTCCGTGCTGGCCGCTCTGGTCGCCGGGTCCGGGAGTCGGCTGGCGCGCGGTCATGCGATCCGTGGCGATGCGGTGCCCGGCCAGCTCTTCCGGAGTGCCTGGGAGGAACATCCGGGGCTGGGCATGCTGGAGCGCGCAGCCCCCTTGGACCCGCAGCTGGCCAGGGAGCTGGCGATCGCCTGGGCCGCCGGTCCCGGTCCCGGGTTCGTGTCCGTGCCCGGCTCCGGTCCCGCCGCCGGGGGCGCGGTGCTCCTTGACGACGTCCAGTGGTGCGACCCCCGGTCGGTCGAGATCGCCGTCCGGCTGGTCCGCAACCCCGTTCCGGGCCCGTTCCTGCTGGCCCTGTCCCACCGCCCGCGCCAGACCAGTCCGGCGCTTCTCGACGCCCTCGACGACGGCGTCCGCATCGGCACCGTGACGCGCATCGCCGTGCCCGCGCTGAGCGCGGCCGCGATCAACGAACTCGCCGCCCGCTGGGCCGGACCGTCGGCTCTCACCGCCGCCGGCAACGACGAGGCCCCCGACCGCAGGCTCAGCGACGCCGCCGGCGGCAGTCCGCGCAATCTCCGGATCCTGCTCGCGGCCGGCTGGGATCCGGTGCTCTGGCCCTTCCAGGCCGGCGGCGACCCCGGCGGGCTCCTGCGCGAGGCCGCCGCGCTGACCTCCGAACTGGACCACCTCTCGCCGGAAGCCGGTGTGGTGCTGCGCGGCGCCGCCATCCTCGGCGACCTGTTCCGCCCGCAGGACGTCGCCGAGGTCTGCGAGCTGCCCGCCGACCGCGTGCTGACCGCCCTCGCCGAGCTGGCGCGGGCCGATCTGGTGCGGCCGCGTGACAAAGGCGAGTTCGCCTTCCGCGATCCGGTCCTGGGGCACCTGGCCCACGAGCACTCCAGCCTCGCCGAACAGTCGGCGGGGCACCGGCGCGCGCTGGAGCTGCTCGCCAAGCGCGACACCCCCGCGGCGCGCCTGGCCCGGCACGCCGAACACCTGCTCGGCACCGACTCCGGGACCGCGGCGCCGATCCTGGCCCGGGCCGCCGCCGAGGTGGTGGCGCGGGACCCGGCCGCCGCGGCGCACTGGTCGGGGCTGGCCCTGGACGACACCCCGCACGGCGGCCAGGCCCGGGCCGAGCTGGAGATCCTGCGGTGCCGGGCGCTGATCGCCGTGGGCCGCCTGGACGAGGCCAGAACCCTGGTCCACGACGTGCTGGGCCGCGTCGCGGACCTGCCCTGGCAGCTCGCCCTGCGCGCCTACGGGGCCGCGGCGGACGTCGAGCGGCTGCTGTGCCGGTATCCCGAGGCCGAGGCCATCGCCGCCACGGCGCTGGGCCTGCTGCCGGCCGCGGACCTCGGCGGCTCGCTGCCGCTGGAGGCCGTCACCATGATCTACGAGTACGCGCTCGTGCAGTCGCTGCGCGGGGACCACATCCAGGCGCGCGCGATGATCCGCACGGCGGTGGACACCGCCGTCCGCCCCGCGCACCCGACCGAGGTCGCGATCCGCTGCCTGGCCGCGTGTCAGGACGCCTACCTCGGCGATGTCGCCGCCGCGGTCGAAGAGGCCCGGCACTGCGCCGGCGCGGTGGACGCGCTGGCCGACCCCCAGGCCGGCCAGGCCCCGGAGATGTTCGCGACCCTGGGCGTCGCCGAGTTCTACCTCGAGCAGTACGACGACGCCTCCCGCCACCTCCAGCGCGGGCTCAAGGTCGCCAGCGGCGGCACCCAGCTGCACGTCGTCCTGCACCAGCTCCTCGGCCTCGCCGTCGTCGACCTGTTCACCGGGCGCCTGGACACGATCAGCCAGTGGGCGGAGCAGGCCGGGACGCTCGCCGCCGCCATCGGCTCCCAGGAGGGCATCGGCCTGGCCAAGGCGGTGCGGGCCTCGGCGATGATCTGGACCCGGGGCCGCCGCGACGTGCCGCACATCGTGGCGCTCGCCGAGTCTGCCATCGCCGACGTCGAAGCCCACCACAGCTGGTGGGCTTTGAGCGCGCTCGGCCTGGCGGCCCAGGTCCAGCTGCTCTCCGGCGACCCCGAGGGCGCCCTGCGCACGATGCTGGAGCGTGCCGACGGTCAGAACGTGGCCGCGGCGCAGCCCGCCCTCGAACCCTCGCTCAAGGCCCTGATGGCCCTGGCCGCCCTCCGCTGCGGCGATCCGGCGGCGGCCCGGCGCTGGACCGAGGACGCCGAAGCCGCCGCGGCCCGGCTCGCGCTGACCGGTCAGACGGCCGCCGCCCTGCGGGCCCGGGCCGCCCTGCACCTGGCCGAGGGCCGCCCCGACCTCGCCGTGGACCTCTTCGACCAGGCCGCG
>JABFXP010000599.1 GCA_013361685.1 Catenulispora sp. | reverse complement strand
TGCAGCGTTGTGGCCGGGGATTCCGGACACACCGCCTCCGCGGCGCGCGCCAGCGCCGCAGATGAGGACGTTGTCGATCCCGGTCTCCACGCCCCACTTGCCCACCTGGTCCGCGCGCTCGGCGTAGGGCCAGGACAGATCCCGGTGGAAGATGTGCCCACCGGGCATCGCCAGCTCCGCCTGCAGGTCCTCGGTGGTCTTGGCCTCCAGGCACGGCGCCCCCTCGGCGTCCACCGCCAGACAGTCCGCGATCGGCTCGGCCAGGTACGCGTCCAGCCCGGCCAGCGCCCGCCGCACCATCTCGTCCTTGCTCGCCGTGCCGGGCAGGGTGTGCAGGGAGAACAGCGTCAGCGTCTGCACGTCCGGGCGCTTGAGCAGGTCCTTGCCCAGGATCGAGCGGTCGGTGAGGGTGTGGCAGTACACCTCGGAGGGCAGCGGGTCGGGCAGCTCGCCCTCGTGGGACTTCTGATACGCCGTGCGCAGCTGGCCGGCGGCCTCGTCGATGTGGAAGGTGCCGGCGAAGGCCACCTGCGGGTCGGCGCCGGACTTCAGGCGGGGCAGCCGGTCCAGCAGCATGTTGATCTTCAGCTGGGTGCCCCGCGGATGCGGCGCGCCGGGCGGGGCGCCGCGGCCCAGCAGCCGGGTCAGGACCGCCGGCGCCACGCCGGCCAGCACGTACCCGCATTTCGCGCTCTGCTCGCGGCCGGCGGCGTCGCGGTAGGTGACCTCGGCGCGGCCGCCGCCGGCGTCCGGGTCGATGTGCAGGACCTCGGCGTTGGTGCGGATCCGCACCCCGGCGTTCTCGGCCGAGCGCTGCAACGCCTCGGCGACGCTGCCCATGCCGCCGACCGGGACCCGCCACTCGCCGTTGCCGTTGCCCATCACGTGGTAGAGGAAGCAGCGGTTCTGCTTCAGGCTCGGGTCGCCGCCCCAGGAGTCGGTGCCGATCAGCGCGTCGGTGAGGACCACGCCGCGCACCGCGTCGTCGCCGAAGTGCTGCTCGACCGCGGCGCCGATGGGCTGCTCGAACACCCATTCCCAGGCCTGCCCGGCGCCCTCCTCGCGGGCCAGCGCCTCCAGCTGCCCGCGGCCCAGCAGCGGGTTCAGCAGGGTCGGGGCCAGGGCCCGGGCCAGCTTGCCGAGCTGGTCGTAGAAGCGCCGCCAGGCCTGGAAGTCGGCGTCGCCGCCGGTGATCCGGCGGAAGCTCTCCTCGGTGGCCGCGCCGAGCGTGCGCTCCACCAGCAGACCGGTGTCCCGGCCGGCGCGGCGCAGCGGGGTGTAGGAGGAGACCGGGCGGCTGCGCAGCTCGACGACCAGCTCCAGGTTGCGCACGATCGTGTAGGGCAGCAGCGAGACCAGGTAGGAGTAGCGGGACAGGCGGGCGTCCAGGCCGGCGAACGGGGTGGCGCTCACCGCCGCGCCGCCGACCTCCTCGCGGCGTTCCAGCACGGTGACGTGCAGGCCGGCCCGGGCCAGGTAGGCCGCGGCCACCAGGGAGTTGTGCCCGCCGCCGACCACGACGACGTCGTGGCGCGAGGCGCCGGGGCGGGGCGTGCGCTCGGCTCGTTCAGGCAGTGCCACGGTCACGTCGGGCGTCCTTCCCTCTTTCCCCGATCATCCCACGTCGCACGTCGCAGAGTGCTTAACGCCTTGCAGCTTCGCGTCGCCGTATTGATGGGGGCGCGGCGTTGAGGTATACCAGGCATTTGACGATCGGGCAGGGGAGCGCGGTCACCAGGGGTGGGCGGGATCGTGGACGAGACGCACGAGCAGCGGGTCTGGCGGCCGGCGGCGGAGATCGAGGCCGAGGTCGTGGCCGCGCTGGCGGCGGCCGGGGAGGTCGTCGGCGAGGCGGACGACGAAGAGTTCGACGATCCGGTGGCGGCTGATATCGGGGAAACCATGGTGGTCCAGAGCGTCCCCGTTCCGGCGGCTCCGCAATCCGAAGCGGCGCGATCCGGTCCCGCCGCGACTCCGGTGTTCGGGGCCGCCGCGGCTTCCGACCCGCAGCCGGCGCCGCGAACCTCATCGGCGCTGAGCCCGGACCAGATCTCCCGCCACATCGCCCGGGCCGAGGCCCTGGCCGAGCTCGGCCGGCGGCAGCAGGCGCTGGACGTGCTGAACGAGCTGATCGTCGCCGGGTGCGAGGACGTGCGGGTCTGGCGCGCGCTGGCCGGCGTCTACCTGGAGACCGGCGACGGCGACAAGGCGCTGCGCGCCGCCGACTGGGTCGTGACGTTCGACCCCGGCGACGAGTGGGGCCACCGGCTGCGCGCCTCGGCGCTGCGGCTGCTGGACCGGCCCGCCGAGGCGGTGTCGGCGGCCGAGCAGGCGGTGAAGCTGGGTCCGCAGGTGTGGCAGAGCCGGGCCAGCCTGGCCGCCGCGCTGGAGGCCAGCGGCGACCTGTCCAAGGCCGCCGCCGAGGCCCGCAAGGCCGCGGAACTGGCCGCGAAGCTCGACCCGGACTACGCCCCGGAGGCCAGGCAGTTCGAGGAGGCCGTCACCAAATCGGTGGACGAGGTCCAGGCGCCCGGCGGCCTGGTCGCCGATCTGGAGTCCGTCCTGGCCTCCCGTCCTGGACCGGACGATGAGAGCCTGGCCCACGTCGGCAGCCTGGTGCTGCGCGCCATGGAGTTCAGCGCCGCGGCCGGCTGGCTGGTCTCCTTCGGCGGCGTCGCGATCCCCGGGTTCAACATCAGGTTCCTGATCCCGATCGCGGTGCTGCTGGTGCTCGCGGTGTTCCTGATCGGCCCGGCCCGCAAGGCCGGCCGCGACCTGTGGCGCTATCTGGTCGAGTACCTGTGGCAGGACGCGAAGACCCGCACCGCGCTGATCATGACGGTGGCCGCCCACGTGTGGATGATCACCGGCAGTTCGATCGGCCACCTGCAGGGCGGCTCGACGCTGACCGTGGGACTGCTCAGCCACCTGATCGGCCGCGGGGCCCTGCACCGCAAGGCGCCGGAGCTGAG
>JABFXP010000569.1 GCA_013361685.1 Catenulispora sp. | reverse complement strand
CGGGCACCGTGCTCAAGTACTGCGGCGGCACCGCGTCGACCAGCCACACGCCGTTCCCGGAGACCGAGAACACATGGCCGTCGGCGTGCATCCGCGCCGCCGCCACCGCCAGCACCGCCGGCTTCCCGTGCCGGCTGCCGACCTTCACCGCGGTCTCGGTGTCCGGCGACAGATGCACGGCGTGCCGCGCCATCGGCAGCAGGCCGTCGCGCCGGATCAGCTCGAGCGATCCCCGGCCGGTGCCGTGGTACAGCACCTCGGGCGGCTCGGCCGGCTCGTAGCCGAGCTCCACCGGCACCGAATGCCCCTGCCGGGCCCGGATCAGCGCGCCGGTGTCGTCGAATTCGAAACGGCGCTTGTTGTTCTGGGCCACGACCTGCTCCAGCTGGTCGCGGCTGAACGCCCGGCCGTGCGCCGCGGCCTGCGTCAGCAGGTCCTCGACGAGCACCCAGCCGGCCTCGTCCATCGCCACCCCGATCGCTTCGGGGTTGTGGCGCAGCCAGTTCGACATCCGCTTCGACAAGCGGACCATCTCTTTCTCATTCATCTTGGCGAACAAGGTCCCGCAGCCGTGCCGCTGATCGCAAGGCAAATACCGCCCGGGCATAAAAGCATCCGGCTCCGGGTCCCGTCGGGAATGGGCGACGGGTTCCGGAGCCGGACGCTGTACGAGATGCCACCTTCTCGCCGACATATAGGCGTCGCAGGCCCCGTCGGCGTTACACCTTCGGTGAAAGAAGGCTAAGCACCCCTCTGACCTGCGACTGGAGCGTTGAGACTGCCGTGCCGCTGCATCCGCTGCCAGCGCAGCCGGGTGCCCACGACCGCCGTCACCAGTGAGTGGATGACCACTAGGTACATCAACTGCCGGTAGACCACCTGCTGAAGCGGCAGCGCCCACAACGCCGTGGGGCGCTCCCCGTCCAGCCGGAACGCGTACAGCGCCACCAGCAGCTGCACCGCCAGGAACCCCAGCCACACCGCGCCGACCCGCGCCGCGTCGTCGAACACGAGCCCGTAGACGCACAGCACGTCGACCACCGGTGCCAGCAACGGCGTCAGGACCTGGAACAGCAGCATGTACGTCAGCCCGCGGCGCCCGAGCCTGCCCTCGGCCCCGCGCCGCAGAACGCTGCCGCGGTGCTTCCACATGGCCTGCAGCGTGCCGTAGCACCAGCGGTAGCGCTGCCGCCAGAACTGCCGCAGCGACGTCGGCGCCTCGGTCCAGGCCACCGCCCGCTCCTGGTACACCGCGCGCCAGCCGTCGCGGATCACCGCCATGGTCAGGTCCGTGTCCTCGGCCAGGGTGTCGTCGCTGACGCCGCCGACCCGGGTCAGCGCCTCGCGCCGGAACGCGCCGACCGCGCCGGGCACCGTCGGCATGCAGCCGGCCAGGTCGTACAGCCGGCGGTCCAGGTTGAAGCCGACGACGTACTCGATGTGCTGCCAGCGGCCCAGGATGCCCCGGCGGTTGCCGACCTTGGCGTTGCCGGACACCGCCCCGACCGCGGGGTCGGCGAACGGCTGCACCAGCCAGGCGATGGTCTCCGGTTCGAAGACGGTGTCGCCGTCCATCATCACCAGCAGGTCGCCGCGCGCGGCCGCGATGCCGGTGTTCAGCGCCGCCGGCTTGCCGCCGTTGGCCTGCCGGATCAGCCGCAGCGGCGGCAGGCCGGGACGCCGCCGGGCGATGAGGTCCTCCACCACCGCGGCGGTGCCGTCGGTGGAGCCGTCGTCGACCACGATGATCTCGATCGGGTGGCGGCTGGCCGACAGCGACTCGATCGTGGCGCGGATCCCGGCCTCCTCGTTGTAGGCCGGGACGATCACCGACACCGGACGCCGCACCGGCGGCCCCCACGGCGCGGCCCGCCGCTTCTTGTGCCGGCGCGCGGCGACCAGCAGGAGCAGGATCCGCGCGGCGGACACGATCCCGAAGGCCAGCAGGATCCAGGCGAGCCAGCGCACGACGAACACGGACACCCCGACGGCGGCGATCAGCGCCTTGCCCTGCCAGCGGGCGCCGGAGGCGGCGGGGGTCATCGGAGCGGGCGCACCGATGGCCCCGCTGACGGTGTCGAAGGTGTAGCCGCGGGCCTGGAGCGCCGGGATGAGCTGGTCCAGGGCCGCCACGGTCTGGGACCGGTCGCCGCCGCCGTCGTGCAGCATCAGGACGAAGCCGGGCGGCGGAGCGGCCGGAGCCTTGGCGCCCGCGGCGGCGGGGGCGGGCGGCGGCACCGCGTTGTCGACGATCTTCTGCACGCCCTCGCGCCGCCAGTCCTCGCTGTCCCGGTCCGTCAGCACCACCAGGTAGCCGTGCGCGCCGGCGTCCTGGAGCGCGGCCCAGTCCAGCCGGTCGAGCGCGCCGGGGTTGGAGGAGTAGGGCGGTCGCAGCAGCGGCGTGGAGACCCCGGCGGCCCCGGCGATCGCCGACTGGGTCTGGGAGAACTCCAGGTTCCGGCGCCAGGCCGGCGCGGTGGCGAGGTCGGCGTGGGTGAAGGTGTGGACGCCGACCTCGTCCCCGGCGGCCACTTCCTGGCGCACCAGGCCCGGGTACTGCGCCACGTGCGCGCCGATCAGGAAGAACGTGGCCGGCACGTGGTGCTTGGCCAGCACCGCGAGCACCTGCGGCGTCCAGCGCGGGTCCGGGCCGTCGTCGAAGGTCAGGGCCACCTTGCCGGGCTGCGCGGACAGCGAGCGCTGGGCCCCGGACCGGGCGTCGACCACCGGTCCCCCGCCCGAGATCGCGGCCGGCACCCCGGCGGCGCCGAGCGGCTGGTGCGGACCGCCGCCGCCCTCGCCGCCGACCTCGTGGTCCAGCACGCCGCCGAGCACCAGCATGCACGCCAGGGCCAGGGTCATGAGGGCCATCAGGATCCAGTGGCTGCGCGGGGTGCGGGCCTTGACGGTGCGGTGCCGCACCGGCGCCTGCCGGGGCGGGCGGTTGGGCCCCTGCGGCGGACGGCCCGGCT
>JABFXP010000944.1 GCA_013361685.1 Catenulispora sp. | reverse complement strand
CGAGACCGTGCACGCCCCGCCGGTGGCGGCGCGGCTGCTCGGCCGGGTGCGCGCCGAGGGCCCGGCGCTGTCCCAGCGCGAGGCGGAGATCCTGGAGCTGGTGGCCGAGGGGCTGGCGAACCGGCAGATCTCGCGGCGGCTGTTCATCAGCGAGGCGACCGTGAAGACCCACCTGGTGCACGTTTTCGGCAAGCTCGGCGTCGACAGCCGGACGGCGGCGGTGGCCGCGGCGGTGCGCGCCGGGCTGATCCGGCTGGACGCGGGCGGCCGGGACCGGTCATAGATCGCCGTCATAGGCTGTGGCCATGGAATTCCGTCATCTCGGCCGCTCCGGCCTGGTCATCAGCGAGATCGCCTACGGCAACTGGATCACCCACGGCTCCCAGGTGGAGGAGGACGCGGCGCTGGCCTGCGTGCGCGCCGCCCTGGAGGCCGGGATCACCACGTTCGACACCGCCGACGTCTACGCCGGCACCCGGGCGGAGGCGGTGATGGGCCGGGCGCTGGCCGGGGAGCGGCGCGAGGGCCTGGAGATCTTCACCAAGGTGTACTGGCCGACCGGTCCGGGCCGCAACGACCGGGGGCTGTCGCGCAAGCACATCATGGAGTCGATCAACGGTTCGCTGAAGCGGCTCCAGACCGACTACGTCGACCTGTACCAGGCGCACCGCTACGACTACGCGACGCCGCTGGAGGAGACGATGACGGCGTTCGCCGACGTCGTGCGCTCCGGCAAGGCGCTGTACATCGGCGTCTCGGAGTGGAAGGCCTCGGAGATCCGCGCGGCCAAGGCGCTGGCCGACGAGCTGCGGATCCAGCTGGTGTCCAGCCAGCCGCAGTACTCGATGCTGTGGCGGGTGATCGAGGCCGAGGTCGTCCCCACCTCCGAGGAGCTGGGCCTGGGCCAGATCGTCTGGTCGCCGATCGCGCAGGGCATCCTGACCGGCAAGTACCAGCCCGGCGCCCCGCTGCCGGAGGGCAGCCGCGCCACCGACGAGAACTCGGGGGCGAACTTCATCCGCGAGTATGTCGGGAACACCGAGCTGCTCGAGGCCGTGCAGCGCCTGAAGCCGGTGGCCGAGTCGGTGGACCTGTCCATGGCCCAGCTGGCGGTGGCCTGGGTGCTGCAGAACCCGAACGTCTCGGCGGCGATCATCGGCGCCTCCCGGCCGGAGCAGGTGGCGGAGAACGTCAAGGCCGCCGGCGTGCGGCTGCCGGCCGACGTGCTCAAGCAGATCGACGAGATCCTCGGCGCGCACATCGTGCGGGACCCGGCGCGGACGGTGTCGCCGGCGAAGCGGCCGTAGGCCGGACGCCGAGCACCGGAGGTCAGGGCGCGCCGACGTCCCGCAGCACCAGCGGGCACGGCAGATGCACCTTCCACCCGGCCGGCGCGATGCCGACGTCGGTGACGTCCGCGTGGGTGAGCACGCAGCGCGCGGCGGCCAAGCGCAGTTGCGCACGCCAGGACGGACTGTGCGCGCGCAGCTGCGCGTCCGGGCCGCCGCCGAACCAGCCCCAGCACACGCTGACGGCGACGGCCCCGGCGAGCAGCCGGCGTCCGCGGCCGGACCCGGCGGCGGCCGCGGCGATCCCGGACAGCAGCAGCGCCATACCGATGTAGGCGTAGCGCCCGGCGATGAAGCCGCCCTCGATGCTCAGGGCGAAGTAGATCAGGACGCTGTAGGCGAACGCGGCGGTCGGGACCTGCGCCCGGGATCGCGGCAGGCGATGGCACGTCCACACGATCAGCCCGGCGCACAGGACGGCGCCGATCAGCCAGAACCCCGTCGCGGCCCACACGGTGTGCCCCACGACGTGCACCAGGTACGCGCCCGTGGAGCGCGGGATGTCGTACCGGCGCTCGCTCGCACGCGAGGACAGCGCCCCCATGAAGACGACGCCTATGCCCTGGTAGACCAATCCGGAGGCCATCGCGTTGCGCTGCGCGGGCTTCCGGCGCAGCAGCGGGGCGTACACGGCGACGAACGGATCGCTGGCGACCGCGAAGAAGATCACCGCCGATGCGGTCATTCGGCCTCGCCTGCTGTCGCTCTGATACAGCGCGGCCCAGAAGGCGGCGTAGAGCAGGAACCACTGCGCGTTGACGACGTTGTCGCCCAACTCGGCCTGGGCCACCCAGGTCAGCGCCAGCGGCGCGGCGACCACCGCCTGCAGGAGCCGGGACCGCAGGTGCCCGGCGCCGGCCCGGTAGACGAAGACCGCCAGCGCGCTGGATATGAGCGCTCCGGTCACGGCCAGGACCGCGGCGAGGTCCTGGAGCGGGAACAGCCGCGCGACGGTGAAGACCAGCCGCGGGACCAGGTGCATGTAGCCGTTGTAGGGCTTGATCAGCAGCCGGAGCGGTCCGGTGTGCAGGCTCTGCTGCAAGAACGTCGAACCGTCCTCGGCCCAGATCGTGTCGACGGCGCCGGTGCCCCGGATCCGGAGCAGGGACAGGGACGTCAGCAGGAGAGCGAGTGCGACCATGCCGCTGAAGAGACCGGGCCGGCGGCTGATCGTTGCGTGAGCCGCCGGGCGTTTCGCAGCACCTTGATGGGGCGTGAAGTGTCAGATGCCTGACAACGGGGATATCCGGCGTGACCGTTGTCCGATCACGCCAGGAGTTCCCCATGAGGAGAAAGACCCTCGTCACGCGGTGCGGCGTGCTCGCCGCCGGGTTGCTCGCCGTCACCGTCGCGATGCCCGACGGCGCCCAGGCCCGGACGCATACCGCGGCCCCGTCCGCGGTGGTGCTCACCGACGGCCAGCTGGCGGCGCTCTCGCCCGACGCACAGGCCGCGCGGCTGGCGCCGCTGCGGGCGGTGGCGAACGCCGTCGGGGCCGCCGGCCGGGACGCCGTCGCGGACGTCTACGGCAACCTGGCGATCGACGCGAACACCGGCGTGGTGACCGTCTACCTCACCGATCCGGCTCAGGCCGAGCGGGTGCTCGCGGCGGCCCGGGCGATCGA
>JABFXP010000360.1 GCA_013361685.1 Catenulispora sp. | reverse complement strand
CTGGGTCAGCGACCGGCTTCGGCCAGGGCGATGAGTTCGTCGAAGCACTCTTCGATCAGGCTGCCCATATCGCGGTCGGCACTGGCCAGCCACTGCGCGAACGCGGCGCGGAAGACCGCCACGCCGGCGTCGGCGGCCAGGCGTGCGGCGGGATCGGGGACGCCTCGTTGGCGCAGGCCGTCGGCCACGGCTTGGGCGAGCCGGGCCAGTTTGCCGACCTCGCGTTCCTGAAGCTCCGGGTGGGCTTCGATGATGCCCTGGCGGACGAGGGCTCCGGGCCGCCGTTCGGCGAAGGCCGGGGCGACGGCGCCCACCGCCGCGGCGACCACCGCCAGGGGCGTGGCGTCCGGTGGGGCGGCGGCGACCGCGGCGACCATCACCTCCTGGAGGAGTTGCCCGCCGTAAAAGAGCACTTCGCGCTTGTCGGTGAAGTGGCGGAAGAAGGTGCGCTCGGTGAGACCGGCGCGGGCCGCGATGTCGGCGACGGTGGTCTGGTCGAAGCCGCGCTCGGCGAACAAGTCCATCGCGGCTTGTGCGAGGCGTCCTCGGGGGTTCGACGGCCAGCGGCTCATGCCTGCCATCTTAGGTTATGACAGTGACTGACATCAGTGCTAACCTCGGTTATGTCAGCGACTGTCATCACTGGTCGAGGAGACCTCAGCATGCGCGTTTTCGTCACCGGCGCTTCCGGGCACATCGCCTCCGCCCTCATCCCCGAACTGCTCGCGGCCGGCCACCAGGTGGTGGGCCTGGCCCGCAGCGACGCGGCCGCCGCGACGGTGGCCGCCCGCGGCGCCGAGGTGCGGCGCGGCGACGCCACCGAGCCGGACTCGTTCCTGGACGCCGTCGACGCCGCCGACGGCGTCATCCACCTGGCGTACGACCACTCCTTCCGCGACATGGCCGCGGCGGCCGCCGCCGACCTGCGCACCATGCGCGCCGTCGGCGACCGGCTGGCCGGCACCGGCAAGCCGCTGGTCACCACCACGGGCACGCTGATGCTGGCCCTCGCCGCGAACGGCAAGCTCGGCTTCGAGCACGACGTCCTGCCCGGCGGGCCGCGCATCGACACCGAGAACGCGGTGGTGGCGATGGCCGACGACGGGGTGCGCAGCTCCGCTATCCGCCTGGCTCCGCTGGTGCACAGCGATCTGGACGCGCACGGCTTCGGCCCGACCATGATCCGGATCGCCCGCGAGAAGGGGGTGGCCGCCTACATCGGCGACGGCGCCAACCGCTGGCCGGCGGTCCACACCCGCGACGCGGCCCGGCTGTACCGGCTGGCGCTGGAGTCGGCACCGGCCGGCACCCGGCTGCACGCGGTGGAGGACGAGGGCGTCCCGGTGCGCACCATCGCCGAGACGATCGGCCGGCGCCTCGGCGTGCCGACGGCGTCGATCACGCCCGAGCAGGCCGGCGACCACTTCGGCTTCCTGGCGCCGCTGCTGCAACTGGACAACCCGACATCGTCGGAGGCGACGCGCAAGCTGCTCGGGTGGGAGCCGCAATATCCGAAGTTGATCGAGGATCTCGAGGCGGAGCACTACTTCCAGGCGGCGTGAGCCTTCTGGGGCGCCGCCCGGGTCGCGGTCCGGGTTCCTGCCCGGAGCGCTGCCCCGGCGGCTGTCCGGATCCGGCCAGCCATCGTCAGTGGGCTCGGCTATACCTGGGCTTATGACCGTGTATTCGGCTGTCGTCACCACTGGCGTCTACTGCCGCCCCGGATGCGGGGCGCGGCCGCTGGCCGACAACGTGCGGACCTTCGAGCTGGCCGCCTCGGCGGAGGCGGCGGGGTTCCGGGCATGTCTGCGTTGCCGGCCTTACCGGATCGTGGGAGCGGTGCCCTGGGACGCGCCGGAACTGGTGTGCCGGGCGGTGCAGCTGATCATCGACGGAGCGCTCGACGACGGCGGGACCGAAGCGGCGCTGGCGGCGCGGCTGGGCTGGTCGGGACGGCATCTGCGGCGGATGTTCCAGGAACACCTGGGGCTGACGCCGGATCAGCTGGCCCGGTCGCGACGGACGCACTTCGCGCGGCGGCTGCTGGACGACACGGACCTGGCGGTGGCGGACGTCGCCTTCGCGTCCGGGTTCGGGAGTCTGCGGCAGTTCAACCGCGCGATGCGGGAGACGTTCCGGGACACGCCGAACGCCCTGCGGGGGCGTCGCCGCCGGGCGGACCGGCTGGTCACGGACGGCGGGCTGGCCATCCGGCTGGCGTACACGCCGCCGTACGACTGGGACGCGACACTGTCCCGGCTCGACGCGCGGCGGGTGCCGGGCGTCGAGGCCGTCGACGTCGCAGAACGCTGCTACCGCCGGGTGATCGCGCTCGACGGCGACCCCGGCGTGCTGGAGGTCCGGCCCGGCGGCGACGACCACCTGCTGCTCATCGCCCACCTGCCGTACTGGGAGGGCCTGATCCACGTCGTCGAGCGGATCCGGCACACGCTGGGGCTCGACGCGGCCCCGGAGGCACTCCCCCACCTCGCCTCGGATCTGTTGCTCGCGCCGCTGGTACGGGCCCGGCCCGGACTGCGGGTGCCGGGCGCCTGGGCACCGTTCGAGGTGGGAGTGCGGGCGGCGGTCCGGGCGCACTGCGGGCGGGAGGAGACCGCCGAGCGGCTGGGCCGCCTGGTCAAGGAGCACGGCGTCGGAGTGCCGGGCCTGCCGCACGGGCTGACCCACGCCTTCCCCGCCGCGACCGTGCTGGCCGAGGCCGATCTCGGATCGATCGGACCGGACGCGGCCGAATCAGTGCACGCGTTCGCGCGGGCGGTCGCGGCGCGCGAGCTCCGCCTCGACGGCAGCATGGCGCTGGCCGACCTGGTCGCCAGGACCAGCGCCCTGCCGGGCTTCGACGCGACGGCGGCGCAGCATCTGGCGATGCGCCTCGGCGAGCGCGACGCGTTCCCGGCGGCGGATCCGCGGCTTCGCCGGGCCCTGCGCCACCTTGACCCGTCGCTTGTCGATGGCGA
>JABFXP010000915.1 GCA_013361685.1 Catenulispora sp. | reverse complement strand
AACCGGCCGACTGCCCGGCCGCCGCGGCGATCGGGGCCGGGGCGCGGGTGTCGTCGTCGAGGAAGTCGAAGTCCTCCTCGGGGCCGGTCGCCTGGCCCGGGACCCCCGCGGTGGCGCTCGGCGGCCCCGGTCGCGCGCCCCCGGCGGCGGCCGAAGCGGCCGACGACGGCAGCGAGGACGGATGCCGCTCCACCGAGGCGGTGCGCTCGGCGCTGGCCCGGTCGCGCTCGCGATCCCGTTCCCGTTCCCGTTCCAGCGTCCCGGACCCGGAGCCCAGCGAGGCGGCCGGACCCATGGCGCCGGAGGTGTTGGCGTTGTTCTCACTCGGCCGCCGCCGCGCCTCCAGATGCACCAGCGACCCGCCGGCCGAGGAGCCGTTGGAGCTCGGCACCGGACCGGGCACGACGGTCCCGCCGGAGAGCACCGAGGCGGCGACGAACGGGAACATCGGCTCGGCCGAAGTCAGGCTCGCGGCGTCCGAGGACAGCAGGCGCGCCTCGTCGTCCTCCGGCGTCACCAGCCGGCGCGGCGGGTCGAAGGCCCACAGCGCCTCGTAGGTCTGTCCGGAGATCCGGTAGACGGCCTGCACGGTCCAGGTCCCGTCCTCACGGCGCCAGGAGTCCCAGCGCACCGTGGCGTTGTCCTCCGCGCCGCGCTTGGCCAGCCGCTCGGCGACGATCTCGCCCAGCTTCTGCCCGTGGTTCTCGCCCTGGCGGCGCACCTGCGTGTTCTGCGCCTTCTCGGCCATGAACGCGCGCTCGGCCAGGATCGGGCCCTCGAAGCGGCGGATCCGCTCCACGGAGATCCCGCAGGCCTCGGCGACCTCCTGCGCGGTGGCGCCGGCGCGGATGCGGGCCTGGATGTCCCGCGGGCGCAGCTGCCCCTCAGCCTCTATCTCGATCTGGCCCAGCCGGGCGCGGTCGCCGCGCACCGCGGCCCGCAGCCGCTCGTCGATGGTGAGGTGGAATTCCTGCCCATCGTTCGAGCGCAGCACAAGTCGCGAACCGTCGCTGGTGACGGCCATGACGCGGAGCTCTGTCACGAGCGGACCTCCCTTCGACGAGTGCTGCCAGCTAGACCGTACTGCATCGACACGCCGATCGGGTACGGGAAACGGATGAGGTCGCCCGGACAGCAAGGGTTGTCGGTCATTTGTCGTACGCCGTCCAGTTGTGGGATGACAGTTCTGTGATCCCCCCGCGGGATCACCCGCCCGCCTTGAACGGGGTACATTCCCAGACATCATGGTCGCCAATCCTCATCTGCCGGTTCTTCTCGATCTTCTTGGTGTCTTCGCAGCCGCGATCGCCGGCGCTTTCGCGGGTCTGCGCAAAGGACTGGATCTCGTCGGCATCCTGGTGATCGCCGTGGCGTCATCACTCGGAGGAGGGATGATCCGCGACGCCCTGATGGGGGCCACACCGGTGGCGGCGATCGCGGACTGGCGCTACTTCGCCGTAGCCCTCGCCGCGACGACTCTGGTGCTCCTGTTCACAAGCCGCCGATTGAGTGATTCGAAGCTGAAGTCGGCCATCGAAGAACTCCGGGGACGAGCGGTCCGCTATGACCGGATCGCAGTAGTCGCCGACGCCCTGACCCTCGGCCTGTTCGCCGTTTCCGGGACTCTCAAAGCATTGGACTACCATCTGCCGATCTTCCAGGCGGCACTGCTGGGAACGGTCACCGCCACCGGCGGCGGAGTGGTCCGCGATGTACTCGTCAATGAGGTGCCGTTGGTACTGCAAAGAGAGCTGTACGCGGTACCGGCTTTTCTCGGCGGTCTGCTCTTCGCCGAAATCGAGCGCCACGGCCTCGTGGTTCAGGGTTATCTCGCATCAGCGATCGCCATTCTCCTGACGACCGCGGTCCGCCTGGTGGCGGTCTGGAAGGACTGGCACGCGCCACGCCCCGGCGCTGTCGCATAGCGCCGGGGCGTGCTTCACCGGGTGCCGCGAACGGCCTGATACACCGTTGTCACGTGGGATTTCTCACAGCGGCAATCTCAATGTGCGAGTCAGTTCACGACATGGGTGGTCCAGTTCGCGCGGTCGGTGCCCAGCGAGGTGATGCGGTCCAGCAGGGCCTTGGCACCGCCGACGGAGGCGAGAGCGGACTTGCCGTCCCTGCTCGGCGTTTCCGAGACACAGATGTGCAGTCCGTTGGAGTCCTTGCAGACGTCCGCCTTCTTGGCAGGGGAGATCGCGGGCATCCCCGGCGACACATTGCCAAGGGAGCTCGAGGGAGCCGTCGGCGACTTCTGGCTGATCGGCGTGACCTCGATGCCGAACATGGCGGTCGGCATCGCCGGATCACCGATCTGATAGAGCAGCCCGGCGCTGAACCCGTCCTGACCCACCACCGCCGGATCGTCGAGCATCGCCTCACCCAGGGTGACGTCCTTCGGCAGACCCTCGACGTGGAACGGCATCGGCACCGGCGTCTGCCCGGTGTGCGCCGCCTCGGCGACCTTCTTCAGCAGCGCCTTGAGCTCGTCGCCGTGGATCGCGTAGTCGCCGCCGAGGTTGTACCAGGACCCGTCGGCGGTCTGCCAGGTCAGCGACAGGTCCGCCGGGATGTCGGGGGCGTCGCCGGGGTTCACCACGAAGTACGCCTTCTGACTGCCCTTGACCGTCGTCGGCTCCTTCGTCTCGTACTTGGGCAGGTTCCCCTCGGTCGCCGTCCGGGTCAGCGTCAGCCTCGGCGGCGTGACCGGCCCCACGGACTCCTCGACCGGCTTGGTCGCCGCGGTGACCTCGTCGCCGTAGTCGGGGCCGGCCGTGATGCTCGAGACCTGGAACCCGTCCGGCAACCAGCCGAACGTCCCGATCGAGACCAGCGGGTCGGTGCCGCTGAGAGCGTGGCCGGAAATCGGGGCGCTGCCGGGGCCCGGCGTCGCGGCCGGCGTGGTCCCGCCGAGCCCGTTCACCACCAGCGCGCACGCCGCGACCACCGCCACGCCGCCGCCGACCGGCGCCAGC
>JABFXP010000443.1 GCA_013361685.1 Catenulispora sp. | reverse complement strand
ACCGAGCGGTCGGAGTCGGCGACCTCGGCGGAGATCTCCATGCCGCGGACCATCGGCCCGGGGTGCATGACGATCGCCTTGTCCGGCAGCCGCGCCATGCGCTGCGCGTCCAGGCCGTAGCGGCGGCTGTACTCGCGCTGGGTGGGGAAGAAGCCGCCGTTCATGCGCTCGCGCTGCACCCGCAGCATCATGATCGCGTCGCTGTCCGGGATCACGGCGTCCAGGTCGTAGGCGACCTCGCAGGGCCAGTTGGCGACCCCGACCGGCAGCAGCGTGGGCGGCGCCACCAGCGTCACCCGGGCGCCGAGGGTGGCCAGCAGCCGCACGTTGGAGCGGGCCACCCGGGAGTGCAGCACGTCGCCGACGATGGTGACCCGGCGGCCGTCGAACCCGCCGAGATGGCGGCGCATCGTGAAGGCGTCCAGCAGCGCCTGGGTGGGGTGCTCGTGGGTGCCGTCGCCGGCGTTGACCACGTGGCTGGTGGTCCAGCCGGCGTTGGCCAGCCGGTAGGCGGCGCCGGAGGCGCTGTGCCGGACCACGACCGCGTCGGCGCCCATGGCCTCCAGGGTCAAGGCGGTGTCCTTGAGCGACTCGCCCTTGGAGACGCTGGAGCCCTTGGCGGAGAAGTTGATGACGTCGGCGCTCAGCCGCTTGGCCGCCACCTCGAAGGAGGTGCGGGTGCGGGTGGAGTCCTCGAAGAACAGGTTGACCACGGTGCGGCCGCGCAGGGTGGGCAGCTTCTTGATGGGGCGGGCGGCCAGCCGGGCGATCTCCTCGGCGGTGTCCAGGATCAGGACCGCGTCGTCCCGGGACAGGTCGGCGGTGGACAACAGGTGGCGCCTCATATGGCGGTCTCGCTTTCCATCCCCAGGTAGACGGCGTCGTGCTCCACGCCGTCGTGCTCGCGCAGCCGGACCTTGACGCTCTCGCGCTGCGAGGTCGGCAGGTTCTTGCCGACGTAGTCGGCGCGGATCGGCAGCTCGCGGTGGCCGCGGTCGACCAGGACCGCCAGCTGCACCGCACGCGGGCGGCCGATGTCGTTCAGGGCGTCCAGCGCGGCGCGGATGGTGCGGCCGGAGTACAGGACGTCGTCCACCAGGACGATCAGGCGGCCGTCGACGCCCTCGTCCGGGATCTCGGTGCGCTCCAGCGCGCGGGCCGGCTTCAGGCGCAGGTCGTCGCGGTACATGGTGACGTCCAGCGAGCCGACCGGGACGGTGGTGCCCTCGACCTCGGCGATCCGGGTGGCCAGCCGCCGGGACAGGACGGCGCCGCGGGTGGGGATGCCCAGGAGCATCACGTCCTCGGCACCCTTGGCACGTTCGAGGATCTCGTGCGCTATCCGGGTCAACGCCCGGGAGATGTCCGCCTCGTCGAGGACGGATCTGGCGCGCTCCGGCAGACCGGCCGGTATGGCGGGTTGGGCGGGCATGCTGAATGGACCCCCTTCTCTGCCTCACGGGACAGATCGTTAAAGGACTCGGTCAGCGCCGACTCTACCAGGGTGATCACCGGCGACCGGCACGCGCGCTCCGCCATCCGAGTGCGAAGCACTGCTGTGAGTGACATAAGCTGATTGGACCAGACCACCGGCAGTCATCGGTTGTCTTGACCGTGATGGGACTTGCGCAGACGAACAGCTGCGCGTACCGTCACGCTAAGTCACCAACGGGTCATACCGGGGAACTGCCGATCCGCTGAACTGTGCCAGCCGTGTGGCGAGGGGAACACCAAGGCCGCAGTTGTGTCAATGGGGAGCTACATGTCCACCGAGTACGCGAAAGCGCTGGGCGTCCGACTGCGCGCCATCCGATCCCAGCAGGGCCTGTCCCTGCACGGCGTGGAGCAGAAGTCGCAAGGACGCTGGAAGGCTGTCGTCGTCGGCTCTTACGAGCGCGGCGACCGGGCCGTCACCGTGCAGCGCCTGTCCGAGCTGGCCGAGTTCTACGGCGTTCCGGTCCACGAGCTGCTGCCGGGCACCGGCGCGCCGTCGTCCGCGAGCCACGAGCCCGGCGGCAAGCTGGTCCTGGACCTGGAGCGCCTCAAGGCGCTGCCGGTCGAGCAGGCCGGCCCGCTGCTGCGCTACGTCGGCAGCATCCAGAGCCAGCGCGGCGACTGGAACGGCCGCGTCATGACCATCCGCGGCGAGGACCTGCGGACCCTCGGCGTCATCTACGAGATGGCCCCGAACGACCTGGTCAAGATGCTCACCGAGTGGGACGTCCTGAACCCGGCCGCGGCCCGCCCGTTCACCGACGAGCTCGAGGGCGAGGGCGGCGCGTTCAGCGGCGGCTTCGCCGACGAGGACGAGGCGTAGAACACAGAACAGCCTCGCCGCCCGGGCCGGCCGGTTCACCGGCCCCGGCATGCGGTTTCAAGCCCGCCCGCGCTTCGGCGCGCGGCGGGCTTCGGGCTGTCTGAGGGGTGTTTTCGGGGAGCGCGCGCGAGGCAGAAGTAACCAGTGGTTCGGTCGGGGTCAGTGGACCGCTGAACGGCCCAGCGGCGAGTCCTCCTCGAAGAATTCCAGCAGGATCAGGCCGACCAGGTCCGGCTTGGCCGCGGGGAGCAGGTAGGACGGCCCTGGGAGGACCGCCAGGCGGCCGTCGGGGACGGTCCTGGTGAGGGCGGCGCTGTGGGCGATGTCGAGGGCCTCGTCGTCGCCCTGGAGGATCAGCAGCGGCGTGGCCAGCGTGCCCAGGACCGCGAGGCCGGTGCGGCCGGGCAGGACGTCGCAGGCGGGCAGCGGGCCGATGACGGCGAGGCGGCGGACCAGGTCCGGGCGCTGCACGGTCAGGCGGAGGGCGAGCTGCGAGGTCTCGCCCCAGGCGAGGAGGCGGACCGGCGCGAGGCCGAGGTGCTCGATGAGGGCGGCGAGGGCGGCGACGTCGGGTCGGGGGGCGGTGGCGATGCGGGCGGTGAGTGCTTCGGCGGCGGAAGCAGGCTGGTCAGCGGCTGCGGAGAAGTCGGCTGGCAGGTCGACG
>JABFXP010000674.1 GCA_013361685.1 Catenulispora sp. | reverse complement strand
CGCTCTTGACTGTCGCTCTTGACTGTCGCTCTTGACTTTCCCACCCACGAAACGCGACGCAGTCACCAACCCCAGAGCAAGCAAGTAGCAGCCCCCAACCCGCTTCGCTAGCCTGGCCTGGCTCCACTGCCGAAAGCAACGACTCCACGGCAGCCGCATTCATGGGGGTGGACCATGTCCAAACAGACACCGCGTTCTCGCACTACTGTCGCCACAACCCTGCTCATGGCAGGCACCATCGCACTAGCCGCAGCAGCCTGCGCATCGCAGGGCACGGTGACATCCGCCGGTACGACGTCCGGATCAGCGCCGAGCGCATCGTCCACGACTGCGGACTCGGCTTCAGCCTCAACGTCGGCTTCGCAGAGTTCTTCGTCAGGTTCGCAAAGTTCATCGTCAGCCGAGAGCGGCGCATCCTCCACGTCCTCGCCGCCCGACGACGCCAGTGCCAGCATCGCCGCCAAGTTCAAGCCGACCGCCAAGCTGCATGATCCTGTCACCTACGGCGGCTTCAAGTTCGTGATCAACTCGGTCACGTTCCCTTACACGCCTCCCGCCGGCTCGGAGTTCAAGCCGACCGATCCCGAGGTGTGGATGAACATCGACTTCACCGCGACCAACGTCGCTGACAAGGCGATGCCATTCAGTTGGATCACCGATTTGGAGCTGTATGACTCCGAGCTGAACAAGTACGGCGTCACAGTCGTGGGCTTTGACAGCCTGCCGAAGGACAAGCAGTTCCCAGACGGCGACATCAGCCCCGGCCAGTCCAAGACCGGCGAGGTTGTCATCATAGTGCCGAAGACGTCCAAGGGATTCGTTCTGCGGATGCTGGGCAACATGTGGCACCGGGACTACAACAGTGAGGTCCCGGTCATCGACATGGGCCGCTAAGCCGCAGAGGACGCGCTCCGGGTGACGAACGCGCGACCGTATGCTCGAGTAGTCAGCGACGCACTGTGCAGTCTCTGTGGTAGCACTACCGCAGCATCTGTCACAGCCCCTGTCGCCCGCGCGGAAACGAGGACGCCATGTCGCACACGTTCGAACTGGGCACCGACGGCCCCACGGTGATCATGGTGGGCATCGACGGCTCCGACTCCTCCTTCCGCGCCGCCGCCTACGCCGCGGGGCTGGCCCGCCGTCAGCGCTCGAAGCTGGCGCTGGTCTACATCCGTCCGCTGGCCGCGTCGATGTCGGCGGCGGCCGCCGCGGAGATGGTCACCGTGCGGGACGCCATCGCGGACGACCTGCGCAAGCAGATCGAGGAAGCCGCCCGCGGCCTGCCGGAGGGCACGTACGCGGACTGGGACTTCCACGTCGGCGAGGGCGACCCCTACCGCGGCCTGGTGGAGGCCGCCACCCGCCTGAAGGTGGACGCGGTGGTGATCGGCGCCTCGCAGCAGGCCGGCCACCGGATCGTCGGCTCGGTCGCGGTGCGGCTGGTCAAGGCGGGCAAGTGGCCGGTGACGGTGGTGCCGTAGGGTCTGCGTGCCAGGATCTGGGCCGGGGCTGGAGCGCAAGCCGCCGCCCTCACTCCCCCAACCCGATCCGCAAACTGACCACACCCCGCAGATCCAGCCACGCCGCGCCACCACCCCGCACCAACCGCAGCACCACCTCGCCGCAGTCCGGACACCGCGCCACCAACCCCGGGCCCGGCCCGTAGACGTGCAGCCGGGCGACCGGCCCCGTGACGCCGCAGCCCACGCAACGGCCCTCAGCGCTGGTCACATCGACGGTGAAGATCTCGGACAGCGGACCGGCCAGCGCGTTGCCGTCCTCATGGTCGCCTTCGACGTACGGCACGTCGAGCTCATGGGGGAAGAGCTGGGTCGTCTGAGTCACCTGGGACATCGTCAGCCTCCTGTCGGGCCGAAGCGTTCAGTGCGGATCCGATCCGGGTCCTGGCCGAGGGCCACCAGCAGGTCCGCGGCGTGTTCGACGAAGCCGGTCGGCCCGCAGACGTAGGTCGTGGCGGCGGCCGAGCCGGGCCAGACGACGGCGGCCAGGTCCGGGCTGGTGAGCCGGGCCGGGCTGCGCGGCCAGTCCTCGGGTGCCTGCCGGGTGTAGAGGAACTGGACGTCCAGGCCCGGTTCGGGGGTCTGAAGCTCCTCCAGATACATCCGGTCGGCCGGTGTGCGGACCGAGTACAGCAGCCGGAACGGCGCCCGCGACCCGGTCTGGCGGCGGCTGCGGATCATCGCCATCAGCGGCACGATCCCCGAGCCGCCGGCCACCAACAACACCGGCTCGGTCTGCTCCGGCCGCCAGACGAACCAGCCGCCGACCGGGCCGCGCAGCTCCAGCAGGTCGCCGTCCAGGACCCCGTCGGTCAGGTAGGAGGAGACCTCCCCGTCGTCGACGTGCTGGACGGTGAGCTCGACCCGGTCGCCGTCCGGTGCCGAGGCGATGGAGTAGCTGCGCTGCGTGCTGTAGCCGTCCTCGGCGGTGAGCCGCACGTCGACGTGCTGGCCGGCCAGGTGCCCCGGCCAGCCCGGCACGTCGAACACCAGCGTGCGCGCCGCCTCGGTCTCCGCACGCTGCCCGGTCAGGGTGGCGACCCGCCACCGCAGCCGTTCGGCTAGTCGCCCTGGTATCGCTGCTCGCGCCATGGGTCTCCGTAGTCGTGGTAGCCGGCACTCTCCCAGAAGCCGGGCTCGTCCTGCAGCAGCAGCTGGATGCCGCGCACCCATTTCGCCGACTTCCACAGGTACAGATGCGGAACCAGCAGCCGCGCCGGGCCGCCGTGCTCGGGGTCGAGGTCCTCGCCGTCGTAGTGGAAGGCGACCCAGGCCTGGCCGTCCATCAGGTCCGCAAGCGGCAGGTTGGTGGTGTAGCCGCCGTAGGAGTGGACGAGCGCGTAGTCGGCCTCGGTCTCGACGTCGGCCAGCAGCGTGTCCAGCGACACGCCCCGCCACCGGGTCTCGAACTTCGACCACTTGGTCACGCAGTGCAGGTCCACCACCGCGTCCTCGGCCGGCAGCGCCATCAGCTGCGGCCAGGACCAGCTGTGCCGGACCCCGGCCTCGGTGACGATGGTGAACTCCCAGATGTCGCGCCCGACCCGGGGCGTCGGCCCCGCCGACAGCACCGGGAAGTCGTGGACCTCGTACTGCCCCGGCGGCAGCCGGTGGTCCGAGGGCCGTCGGCGGCCTTGGAAGCCGCGCGAGACGATCGCCATGCATTCCGCCCTTTCGTCCGCTTCGCGCGGACCTGTGAGGATCGTGCGGCCTCAGCCGCGGTAGGTCTCCAACAACCGCAGCCACACCTCGCCGATGGTGGGGTAGGCCGGGACCACGTGCCACAGCCGGCTCACCGGGACCTCGGCGGCCACGGCGACGGCGGCGGAGTGCACGAGCTCGGACACGCCGAGCCCGACGAAGGTGACGCCGACCAGGATCTGCCGGTCCTCGTCCACGACGGCGCGGGCCCGTCCCCGGTAGCCGTCGGCGTACAGCGACGCCCCGGCGACCTTGCCCAGATCGTAGTCGACGGCGCGGACCCGCAGACCGCGCCGGGTGGCCTGCTCCAGCGTGATCCCGGCCGCCACGGCCTCGGGGTCGGAGAACACCACCTGCGGCACGGCGGCCAGGTCGGCGGTGGCGACGCTGCGGCCCCACGGTTCGAGGTCCAGCGGGCGGCCGTGCGCGCGGTCGGCGATGACGCCCCCGAAGATCCGGCCCTGATACTTGCCCTGGTGGGTGAGCAGCACGCGGTGGTTCACATCGCCCGCCGCGTACAGCCACTCGCCCTCGACGCCCCGCACCAGTCCGGTGTCGTCGACGTCCAGCCAGTCTCCGTCGGTCAGCCCGACAGCGGCCAGGCCCAGATCGGCGGTGGCCGGCCGGCGCCCGGTGGCGAACAGCACCTCGTCGGCGGTCAGGCTGCCGCCGGAAGCCAGGGTGAGGACGACGGATCCGCCGTCGTCCCGCCGCACCTCGGTCGCCGACTCGCCGAAGCGGATGTCGACGCCGGCCTCGGTCAGGCTCTCGGCGACCAGTTCCCCGGCGAACGGCTCCATGTTCGCCAGCAGCCGGTGATCGCGCACCAGGACGGTGACCTCGCTGCCGAGCGCCCGCCACGCGGTGGCCATCTCCACGGCCACCACCCCGCCGCCGACCACGGCGAGATGCCCCGGAACGCTCTTGGCACTGGTGGCTTCGCGGCTGGTCCAGACCCGGGCGTCGGCCAGACCGGGCAGATCCGGCAGCGCCGCCCGCGACCCGGTGCAGATCGCGACCGCGTGCCGCGCCCGCAGCACCCGCTCGCCGCCGTCAGGAGTGCGGACGGTGACCTCCCGGGCCCCGGTCAAGCGACCATGCCCGCGCACCAGGTGCAGGCCCGCGGTCTGGAGCCAGTCGACCTGGCCGGCGTCGTCCCAGTGCGAGGTGAACGAGTCGCGGCGGGCCAGCACGGCGGCGACGTCCAGCTTCCCGGCGACCGCCTGCTCGGCGCCTTCGACGCGCCGGGCGTCGGCCACGGCGGCGATCGGCCGCAGCAGCGCCTTGCTCGGCATGCACGCCCAGTACGAGCACTCGCCGCCGACGAGTTCGTGCTCGACGACGGCCACCCGCAGCTCCCCGGCGTGGGCCCGCTCGGCGAGGTTCTCGCCGGTGGGGCCGCCGCCCAGGACGATGACGTCGTAGACGTCGTCCTCGGCGAGCCCGCCGGAAGCCAGGCCGTCATCGCCGATCGATGGTGCCACCCCCTCCCGGAAAACGGGTGCCCCTTCGGACACCATCTTCTCGGCCCTCCGCGCGTCGATCTCACTCACGGGCTCCATGCTCTCCTCTATTCGTGCGGTGCGCATGCCGAGCCGCGTCCATACCCGGTATCAGCCGGCTGAAGCTTGCCAAATACTAAGCGCGCATATAATCTCTCCGGACAAGGGCGTTCGAGCACACCGAACAAGAGAACGCCGAGCAAGACGACAACGGGAGGGTCCCCGCCATGTGGGAGTACGAGTTCACCGCCGAGGCCGACGTCACGCCGCAAGCGGTCTGGACCCTGTGGGGCGACCCGCTGGGCTGGCACACGTGGAACGACGGCGTGGGCGAGGTCGAGCTGCACGGACCGTTCGCCGCCGGCACGACCTTCACGATGACGCCGCCCGGACAGGACCCGATCACCCTGACCCTCACCGAAGTGGTCGAGAACAAGTCCTTCATCGACGTCGCCGAGGCCCCCGGCCTCACCATCACCACCTTCCACCGGATCGAAGACCTCGGCGGCGGCCGCACCCGCGTCAGCTACCGCACCGAGATCACCGGCGAGGCCGCCGACACCGTCGGCCCCGAACTCGGCCCGCAGATCTGCGGCGACTTCCCCGACGTGGTCGGCAAGCTCCTCGCCCTGGCCGCCGCCGGCTGATGGCCCGGGGCGGGGCCGGCAGACCTGACGGCCACCGGCGGCAAGGCAGAGAGAATTCTGACGGCCCTTGAGGATCAAGACCCTCCCCGCCCCTTAGAGTCGGCACCGTGCCCGAAGCCGCTGCCGCCGACGTGTCGTTGCGCACCATCACCCGGGAGTGGCTGCGGATCGGGGTGACCGGATTCGGCGGCCCGCCGACGCACATCGTCCTGCTGCGGCGTTTGTGCGTCACCGAACGCGGATGGATCGCCGAGACGGAGTTCGAGGACGCCATCGCGGCGGTGAACCTGCTGCCCGGCCCGGCCTCGACGCAGCTCGCGATCTGGTGCGGCTGGCGCCTGCGCCGCACGCTCGGCGCGTTGCTGGCGGGTTTCTGCTTCATCGTGCCCGGACTGCTGCTCATCATCGGCCTGGCCGCCGTGTTCCTCGCCGCCGATCCGCCGAAGGTGGTGCTCGGCGCGGCGGCCGGCGCCGGGTCCGCGGTGGCGGCGGTCGCCCTGCACGCGGCGTGGGGGCTGGCGCCCGCCAGTTGGAAGCGCATCCAGAACGGCGACCGGGGCGGCACCCACGCGAAGCTCCGCTGGCTGCTCTACGCCGCCCTCGGCGCGACGTCCGCCGCGCTGATCGGCCCGTGGCTGGTGCTGGTACTGCTGGCCTGCGGGCTGGCCGAGGTGGCGATCCGGGTGCGCGGCACCACCGGCGCCGTCGTCCCGCTCCTGGCTCCGGCGGCGAGCGCCACCGGCGGCCTGCTCGCCCTGGCCTTCACCGCCTTCAAAGTCGGCGCGCTGTCCTACGGCGGCGGCTTCGTGATCATCCCCCTGATGCAGCACGACGCGGTCGACGCCCACCACTGGATGACCTCCGCCCAGTTCCTCAACGCGGTCGCCCTCGGCCAGATCACGCCGGGCCCCGTGGTGCAGACCGTCGCGGTCGTCGGCTACGCGGCGGCCGGAGTCGGCGGCGCGCTGCTCGCCGCCGGGACGGCGTTCGCGCCGTCCTTCGTGTTCGTGATCGCCGGTGCCGGGAACTTCGACCGGCTGCGCGGCAACCGCGCGGTGCAGGCGTTCCTCACCGGTGCCGGACCGGCGGTCATCGGGGCGATCGCGGGCTCGGCCGTCCCGCTGGCCGCCGCCTTGTCACACCCTTGGCAGTTCGTGCTCTTGGCGCTGGCAGCAGTATGGCTCCTGGCGCTGCGCCGCGGCGTGGTGCCGGCGCTGCTGCTGGCCGCCGCCTGCGGAGCGGCAGCCGCCGGGGTCGGGCTGCCGGTGGGCTGAAGCGGGGACCGTCGAGACAGGTCCCCCAGGCCTCAGCCGACCGCGACCCGTTTCGCTCGCGCACGCCCGCTCACGCCTGCTCAGCGAAGATCTCCGCAAACCTCCCCCGGCGCCCCATCAGCTCCTCATAGCTCCCCGACTCCACGATCCGCCCGCCGTCCACCACGTGAATACGATCCATCCCCCGCAACGTCCACGCACGATGCGACACCACGATCGTGATCCGTTCCGCCTTGGTCCGTGCCAGCTCCTGGAACACCTCCTGCTCGGCCTCAGCGTCGATGGCGGACGTCGGCTCGTCGAGAATCCAGATCGGCGCGCCGCGCAGACAGATCCGGGCCAGCGCCAGGCGCTGCCACTGCCCACCGGAGATGCCGACACCACCCCACTGCTCGCCGAGCTGCGAGTCCAAGCCGTCCGGCAGACCCCGGACGAAGTCCGCAGCCCGCGCCGTCTCCAGCGCCGCCCAAATACGTTCGTCCGACACCGTCTCGGGTGTGCCCAGAGCGACGGCCTCCCGCACGGTGAACTCATACCGCCCGAACTCCTGGGTCAGCAGCCCGAAGTGTCCCAGCCACGCGGCCTCGCCGAGCTCGGAGCGCTTGCGGCCGTCAACCGTCACCGAACCGTCCGTCGGTTCGATCAAGCCCAGCAGAGCATTGACGATCGTCGTCTTCCCGGCACCGTTCACGCCGACCAAAGCGATCATCTCGCCATGACGGACACAGAGGTCGACGTCCGTCACAGCATCGGCCGCGCGCGTGGCATACCGGTGGCGCAGGCCGCTCACCACGAGTTCGTCGGCCCGCTCGGCGATCGGCTGGCGGTACGGCGGCGGCGCGTCGTCCAGGAACCGCCGCAGGGCCGAGGTCAGCGGCAGGAACTGCAGGACGTTGGTCAGCGAGCCGCTGGCGTTGGAGGTGGCGGCCATCGCCGCGATCACGGCGTAGACCCCGGCCACGGCGGTGGGCCCGTAGTGCATGCCCGCCACCACCGCGATCACCGCGCCGCCGAGCAGCACGGTGCCCACGCCGCCCAGAGCCAGCTGGGCGCGGATCGTCGCCGCGATGGGGATGTCGCGGACCTCGCCGACCCGGCGCTGCTGCGCGCTCACCATGTCCGCCACCCGGTGGGCGGTGCCCAGGCTCGCCAATTCGGTGACCGACCGTTGGCGGTTCAGAATGTCGCGCAGGTAGCTGTCGCGGTCGTAGACGGCGCCGAGAATCCGCCACATGCGCTCGATCGGGCCGCTGATCAGCTTCCCGACCAACACCGCCGGGCCGACGGCCAGCGTCACCAGAGCGGCCGCGAGCGGGCTCATCAGGGACAGGGTGACGACGACCGCCGCCGCCGAGGCCGCGGCGCAGACCCCGGCCGTCACCCGGCCGTAGACGTGCGAGACCGAGTCGATGATCGCGTGGCCGTGCCGCTCGACCTCGGCCACCACCGACGGATCCGTGAGCCGGGCCGGTGACATGTCGGCGACCACCGCCGCGAGTTCGGATTGCAGGTCCACCTCGGTGGCCAGCATCGACCGCTCCTGCACCGCGGTGCTCAGGGCCTGCAACGGACCGGACAGCCCGACGACCGCGACCACCACGGTCAACGGCCATATCAGGCCATGGAGATGGACGCCGTGCCGCAGCCGGTCGATGAGCGCGGCGGTGGCGACGACCTGCGCCGACGGCAGCGCCGCCAGCACCAGGTTCAGTACGGCGACCTGCGTGGCCGACCGCCGTCCGGCGGCGAAGGCCCGGCGGGAGACGAACCTGACGTCGCCGGCGGCGGCCTGGAGAGCTGAGAACACGAGTGAGACCCGATCCCTGAGCGATGCGATCGCGAAACGCCGTTCCCGCCGGGTGCCGGACGGGAAGGCCTGACGGCGGCACGCCCCGGCTCGGGGAACGTCCGCTCGCCGACGACTGGCGCGGTCGAAACTCAGGCGTGAATCACGCGGACGATCGTCGCGGGGGAAACCACGATCGTCAAAGGGTTATTCAGCCTTCCCTCCCAGCGAGCCGCCACTCAGGCTTCTGCTTCTCGACCAGCGCAACTCAGACTTCTGCTTACCCGCCGGCCGCCTCTCAGCTGTCCGTGAGCTGCCCCCCGGACCGCACCACCGCCGCCAGGTCGGCGAACTCCGGCGCGACGTACTGCGTGAACGGCGCACTGCCCGCGAACAGCCCGAACAGCAGCTCGACCGAGTCCGGCCGATTGAGGCGGTGGGCGTGGAAGTAGGCCTCGGCGACGTACGGGACCGACTCCTGATAACGCAGCTTCGTCCCGGCGGCGTAGCTGCACCAGTCGGCGGCGATGTCCACCAGATAGGCGCGCAGCTCCGGGTTCGGCTCGGCGTCCGGGACGCGCACCGTCTTCATCCCGTCGAACGCCTGCATCAGGGCACTGACGCGGACGTTGCGGTGCTCGCGGAAGCGCACGAAGCGACGGTCGACCAGGTCCGGCGGCGCCGTCTCCCGGGCGAACCACGGCAGGCTCGCGTTGTCGTACATCCGCCGCAGCGCGACATGGGTGTACTCGTGCATGAGCGTGGACGCCAGGCGCACCGCCGCCACCTCCTCGTCGACCCGGCGCGCGCTGGCATCGGCGGCGTACACCGCCGCCGGGGCCTCCAGCGTCACGCCCGAGGCGGCTGGGAAGGGGCAGACACGGCAGCCGGTGCGCAGCCGGCACCGCGCGGTGCGCGGACAGCGCAGCTCCTTGCCCTGCAGGACGATGGTCACGAAGGTGCGCCCGGGACCGTCCCAGGGCCGCCCGCTGAGCAGGTCGACCGGGCCGCGGGTCTGGCTGGCCGCGATCATCAAAATGTCGGCCAGCGGCTGGTACCGGGACGCGGCCTCCTCCAGCAGCCGCAGCGCGCGGCGGTAGCGGCCGAAGGTCGCCGGCTCCTCCGGATCGAGCACCCGGCCGCAGTTCAACAGCGCGTCACGGACGCGCACCGGCGCGCCGGGCGGGCCGGCCGGCAGCGGCGCGCGGACCCGCGCGGCCGCCGCGTCGACCGCCGGCCCGCCAAGGTAGCCCACTGATTCCCCCTCCGCCGCCGCCGGGTCGCGGCGCTCGCCTCCACCACGCTAAAGGGTTCATCAGGGTTCGAGAACGCACCGGCGGTGCGGGGTAACCCCGCTATCGTCCCGCGCGGCCGGTTCGCCCCTTACCCGGAGCGGACTCGCGCCGCCCGGCCGTCGGCCCCCGTTTCCGGATTGTTATCGACTGCAACAAACTCGACACCCCAGACCCCCTTCCGGACCGGCGCGCACTCCAATATGTTCCCGTCAACAACAAACGGCCGGCCGGCCTTGTTCGTGAGTACAGCCCGCACAGCCAGTTCCATAACCGGGACCACCGGGACCCCCGGAAACCCGGAAACCCTCACCCACCGTCCTCCGTCCCAAGAAGGGGTATCGGATGAACAAGCAGATGCTGCGTGTCCTGGTCGCCGGCGCGGCCGCCGGACTCGCGCTGAGCGCGTGCAGCAGCGGCAAGTCCGTGGCGCCGAGCGGATCGTCGAACACCGGCTCCGGCAGCTCGTCGAACACCGCCAGCGGCAAGAAGCCGTTCATCGGCGTGATCCTGCCGGACAGCAAGTCCTCGGTCCGCTGGGAGAGCCAGGACCGGCCCTCGCTGGAGGCCGCGTTCAAGGCCAAGGGCCTGAAGTACGACATCCAGAACGCCCAGGGCGACAAGAACCAGTTCCAGACCATCGGCGACCAGATGCTCAACGAGGGCGTCACGGTGCTGGTGATCGTGGACCTGGACTCCGGCAGCGGCTCGGCCGTGCTGAGCAAGGCCAAGGCCCAGGGCGTGGCCACCATCGACTACGACCGCCTGACCCTGGGCGGCGGCGCCGACTACTACGTCAGCTACGACAACGTCGGCGTCGGCAAGCTCCAGGGCCAGGGCCTGCTGTCCTGCCTGCAGGGGCAGAACAAGCCGGTGGTCGCCGAGCTCAACGGCGCGCCCACCGACAACAACGCCACCCTGTTCGCCCAGGGCTACAACAGCGTGCTGGACCCCAAGTACGCCGACGGCACCCTGACCAAGGGCCCGAACCAGTCCGTGACCGGGTGGGACAACCCCACCGCCGGCACCGACTTCGAGCAGATGCTCACCTCCACGCCGAACATCGGCGGCGTGCTGGTCGCCAACGACGGCATGGCCCAGTCGGTGATCGCGATCCTGAAGAAGAACCACCTCAACGGCAAGGTCCCGGTCACCGGCCAGGACGCCTCGGTGGCCGGCCTGCAGTCGATCCTGGCCGGAGACCAGTGCATGACGGTGTTCAAGGACACCAAGAAGGAGGCCGGCGCGGCCGCCGAACTGGCCATCGACCTGGCCAACGGCACCCCGGCGTCGTCGGCCACCGCCACCGTTCACGACCCGCAGCTGAACAAGGACGTGAAGTCGGTGCTGCTGACTCCGGAGGCGATCACCAAGGCCAACATCGGCGACGTGATCACCGCCGGCGGCGCGAGCAAGGACCAGGTCTGCACCTCGGACTTCGCCGCGGCCTGCACGGCCGCCGGCATCGGCTGAGGCCGCAGTCGGACCGGTCC
>JABFXP010000468.1 GCA_013361685.1 Catenulispora sp. | reverse complement strand
CGTCGACGCCGCGCCGATCGCCGAGGAGGCGAAGGCGGTGCTCCGGGAGCTCGCGGTGATGGCCACGGCGCGCAAGAAGTAGCGGACGAAGAAAAGCCAGACGAAGAAGAGCTAGAAGTAGAGCAAGCCGCACCGCAAGAAGCAGGGCGAGAAGCGGCGCAAGCCATGCCGCAAGACGCGGGGCGAGAAGCCGCGCAAGCCACGCCGCGAGACGCAGCCCGAGCAAGGGCCGCACCGCGACAAGCAACGCCAGCCGCGCCCCTACCCCCGCTGATTCAGCCCGTCGACCACCGGCCGCCCATGCTCGAACCCGAGCCGCGACACCGTCGCCGTGTCCAGCCGGAAGAACCGCCCGCCATCCGGCGCCAGCCCCAGCCACCGCGCGCACAGAATCCGCAGCACATGCCCGTGCGCCACCAGGCACACGTCCGAGCCCTCCCCGTCGGCCAGCACCGGCCGCACCCGCGCCAGCACCCGGTCCACACGCGCGCCGACCTGCTCGACGGTCTCGCCGGGATGCTCCGCGTCGCCGGGGATGACCCCGTCGTCCCACAGGTACCAGCCCGGCCGCGTCTGGTGGATCTCGTCGCTGGTGATGCCCTCGTAGCCGCCGTAGTCCCATTCGAGCAGGTCCGGATCCTGCGTCGGGTGGGTGAGGCCGGCCAGTTCGGCGGTGCGGACGGCGCGGGTCAGGGGGCTGGTGTAGACGGCGGCGAAGGTGGTGCCGGCCAGGAGTTTCGCCGCGGCGCGCGCCTGGTCCTCGCCGACGTCGGTCAGGGGCAGGTCGGTCCGGCCGGTGTGGCGGCCGTCGCGGCTCCACTCGGTTTGGCCGTGGCGCAGCAAGATCAGCTCGGACATGGGTCCGAGCCTAGCCGGGGCCGGCGTGCCGCGCGTGACGAGGGCTGGCGCTGCGGGTGGCGCTTCGGGGCGGAGCATTGACCCGGACCGAATCTCCCTTTTGACTGGAAACCGGCGGCATCGGCGGGTTGCGGTGGATCAGCGCCGCAGCGTCCGTACCCCGGACCGCCGTCAGTGAAGGAGGCGCTATGGCGAAGTCACTTCCGGAATCCGCGCACCCGGCGGTCGAGAGCCCGCCGCCCACGCCCGTGGAGAGCCGGGCGCTGCCGATGGTCGTCCTCGAGGCCGAGGCCGGCAGTTGCAGTTGCGGGGGCGGGTGTAAGTGCGGCTGCCAAAGTGGCGGCTCCTGCGCTTGTGGAGGCGCCTGCTGCCACTAGGACTCACTGAACATCCGGTTCCATGACACCGGGCCGTCGGAAACCCTCCGGCGGCCCGTTCCCTTGTCGCGGGATAGCTGTTAGGTTCGCAAAACTAGAACCTGTATCAGTTTCGGCGGCCGGCGCCCGGAGCCCGGGGCGCCTGGCATCATCCCGTTCCGCGCAGGAGGCCGCACATGTCCGAAGCCGTCATCGTCGAGGCGGTCCGCACCCCGATCGGCAAGCGCAACGGCGCGCTGGCCACGCTGCATCCGGCCTATCTGCTCGGCGAGACGTACCGCGAGCTGCTCAAGCGCACCGGGGTGCCGGCCGACGCGGTCGAGCAGATCGTCGGGGGCTGCGTCACCCAGGCCGGGGAGCAGGGCTTCAACGTGGCCCGCACCGCCTGGCTCTCGATGGGGCTGCCCTACTCCACCGCCGCCACCACCGTCGACTGCCAGTGCGGCTCCTCGCAGCAGGCGAACAACCTGGTGTCCTCGATGATCGCGGCCGGGACCGTGGACGTCGGGATCGGCTGCGGCGTCGAGGCGATGTCCCGGGTGCCGCTGGGGGCCAACGCCAAGTCCGGCTTCGGCCGGCCGCAGCCGGACGAGTGGTCGCTCGACATGCCGAACCAGTTCGAGGCCGCCGAGCGGATAGCCCGCAAACACGGCATCACGCGCGACGACGTCGACGAGCTCGGCGTGCTGTCGCAGGCCCGCGCCCAGCAGGCCTGGGCCGAGGGCCGGTTCGACCGCGAGGTCTTCGAGGTCCAGGTGCCCACCACCGAGGAGGAGCGCGACGAGCACGGGATGTGGCGCACCGTCACCCGCGACCAGGGCCTGCGCGACACCACCCGGGAAGGCCTGGCCGCACTGAAACCTGTTCTCCCCGACGGCATCCACACCGCCGGCACCGCCTCGCAGATCTCCGACGGCGCCGCCGCCGTGCTGTGGGCCTCGGAGAGCACCGCCCTGGCGCTGGGCCTGCGCCCCCGGGCCCGCATCGTCGCGCAGGTCATGGTCGGCTCCGACCCCTACTACCACCTCGACGGCCCGATCCCGGCCACCACCGCGGTCCTGGCCAAGGCCGGGATGACCGTCGCCGACATCGACCTGTTCGAGATCAACGAGGCCTTCGCCTCGGTGGTCCTGGCCTGGGCCCGTGCGCTGCGGGTGGATCCGGACAAGGTCAACGTCAACGGCGGCGCGCTGGCCATCGGCCACCCGGTCGGCGCCACCGGCGCGCGCCTGTTCACCACCGCTCTGCACGAGCTGGAACGCTCCGACCGGGAGTTCGCGCTGCTCACCATGTGCCAGGGCGGCGCGCTGGGCATCGCGACGATCATCCAGCGGATCTGACGGGCTTAGTCCGGCGGTCCGCCAGGCTGTGACTCAGCTCAGTGCCCGTACCCGCAGCCCGCCGGCCGGGCGTACCGCCGCGCATACTCCGGCATCTCAACATCGGCCGACAGCACCGGATCCGCCTTCGCCTCCCCGGCAGTCAGCGTCAGCGGTATGGCTCCGGCCCAGTACGGCAGCGCGAGGTCGAACTCGTCGTCGGAGACATGCTCCCCGCGTGCCTTCAGCGACACTTCCTCCAGGTCGACACCCAGGATCGCGGTGGCCGCCAACTCCTTGCGCGTGGGCTCCCGCGATTCGGTGGACCGGCCGGGGGCGATGTGCTCGATCAGTGCCCGCATGGCTTCCAGCCGCTCGTCGGCGTCGGCGACCACGCGCGCCACGCCGTGCACCACGACGCTGCGGAACGCCATCGAGTGGTGCATCCAGCTGCGGCCGAGCACCAGGCCGTCCAGGAGAGTGACGGTCACGCCTATGCGCTGCCCGTCCAGGCTCGCGATCCGGCTTCCGGTCGAGCCGTGCACGTAGAGGCGGTCGCCGTGGCGTGCGTGGACGGTCGGGAGGACCACCGGGGCGCCGTCGAGAATGAACGCCAGGTGGCAGACCAGCGCTTCGTCCAGAACAGCGTGCACGGCGGCCCGGTCGTAGCTCACGCGGCTCTGGTAGCGGGTGGCCGTGGAGCGCGGGGTCTGGTCATACGCGCCGGTGGAGGCGCGGTGGCCGTGCGGGCAGGCCTCGGTCTCGGCGTCCGGGACGGGCGCGGTGCCAGACGTGGAAGTGGACGTGGAGATGGAGGTGGACGTGGAAGGGGAGGTGGACGTGGAGGTCGGAATGTCCGCTTCGGTCTCGGTCGCCGGGGTCTGGTTCAGGGTCGCGGGCGCTTGCGTCATTTTTCGTCCTAGTGCAAACTAGTGCCTGTGGTAGTTCAAACGTCTCCGCGGGCAGCGTACAAAATCTCCGGGCGCGGCGCCAGCCAGATCGCGGCGTCCATCGAGGCCGGCATCGCCGACGGGCGGCTGGCCCCGGGCCAGGCCCTGCCGCCGATCCGGGACCTCGCCGCCGAGCTCGCGGTGAACCCCAACACCGTCTCGGCCGCCTACCGCCTGCTGCGCGACCGCGGCGCCGTGGAGACCGCCGGCCGGCGCGGCACCCGGGTCCGCGAGCAGCCCGCCACCGCCCCGCGCAACCTCCGCTTCCCGGTCCCGGACGACGTCAAGGACCTGGTCGCCGGCAACCCGGACAGCCGCCTGCTGCCGGAGCTGGTGTTCCCGCGCGGCATCTCCCAGCGCCTGTACAAGGGCGAGGCGATCCTGCCGGAGCTGCTGGTCGCCGCCCGCGCGCGCTTCGTCGCCGACGCCGTCCCGGCCGAGCACGTGGTGCTGGCCTTCGGCGCCGGCGACGCCATCGACCGGGTGCTGTCCGCCCACCTGCGCACCGGCGACTCGGTCGCGGTCGAGGACCCCGGCTGGGGCGCGGTCTACCACCTGCTGCCGGCCATGGGCCTGACCGCCGTGCCGGTGCCGATCGACGCCGAGGGCATGACGCCGCAGGCCCTGGCGGCGGCGCTGAAACGCGGCGTGCGCGCGGTGATCGTGACCAGCCGGGCCCAGAACCCGACCGGCGCGGCCGTGACCGCCGACCGGGCTGAGGAACTGCGCGCCGTGCTCGCCGCACACCCCGACGTGCTGCTGATCGAGGACGACCACGGCGCCGACATCACCCCGCACTTCGCCCTGAACACGCTGGCCGGCGCGACGACGCACTGGGCGCACATCCGCTCCCTGTCCAAGGCCTACGGGCCGGACCTGCGCTGCGCGGTCACCGCCGCCGACGCCACCACCGCGGCCCGGGTCGCCGGCCGGCTGCGCCTCGGCGCCGGCTGGATCAGCCAGCTGATCCAGGACCAGGTGCACCGGCTGTGGACCGACGAGCAGGTCGAGGCGCAGATCGCCGACGCGGCGCGGTCCTACACCGAACGGCGCGAGGCGCTGATCGCGGCGCTCGGCGCGCGCGGGATCGCGGCACGGGGCGTCAGCGGTATCAACGTATGGATTCCAGTGCCGGAGGAGGCGATGGTGGTCAGCGGTCTGCTGGCGGCCGGCTGGGCGGTGGCGCCGGGCTCGTGGTTCCGGGTCGGCACCGGCCCGGGCGTGCGGATCACGATCTCGAACCTGGCACTGGACGAGGTCGAGCCGCTGGCCGACGCGTTCGCGGCGGTGCTGGACGCCTCCGGCTCCGACGGCGTGGTCTGACATCCGGCCCGCGTTCGCGCTCAGCGAACGGCAGTCCGGCCGATGCCCTTCTCATCGCCCTATGCTCGGCTTACCGTGGCCGGGTGGGTGAATGGTGGTCGATCGAGGTCGCGGACGGCGAGTTCTCCGCCGCCTCTTGGAAGGACACGCACGGCAGGGACCTGATCCGCACCGCGCTGGAATACGGCGCGGAGGACTGGGCCTGGGTGGAACGCCCCTGGGGCGTGGTGCTCGAGCTGTGCTTCCCCGAGGTGCTCCCGGTCGGGGGGTGGGAGGCGTTCCGGGACGCCGCGCTGGTCAAGGCCGCGCTGGACGCCGTGCCCGATCCGATCAACGGGCTGCTGCTGTATCCAGGCCGCGGCGGCTCCTCGGGTGCACGCGTACCGCGCAAACCGAAACCGGCTCCCGCCGCGGCGGCCGCGGCGCTGCCGGAACCGGAGCCGAGCGAGAAGGTCCTGCGGCTTGAGGCGGCGCTGGAGGCCCCGTTGGAGCCGAGCAGCGAAAGCTTCGTCCACGCCGCCTGACCGCGACCCGGTCAGCGCACCGCCTGACCGCAACCCGATCAGCGCACCGCGCGCCGGAGCAACGCCGCCGCCGTGACCGCGAACCCGGCGGCGGCGACCAGCTCGTGCGACACGAACCGGTGCGGTGCCTCGTCCTGGATGCGGCCGTGGAAGCGGTTCACCACGCCCGGCCACAGCTGATGCCCCAGGAACATCGAGGCGGGCTTGTCCAGGTCGGGCATCGCGGCGCCGACCATGCCGGCGACCACGGACGCCGCCATCCGGCGCCGAGCGGCCTTGTCAGCCTGCCCCGCGACCGGCCGCCCCGGACCGCCCTTCAGCACGGCCCGCGCCACCACACCCATCGCCGCCAGCCCGGTAAGTCCGTCGGCCACGGCGACCCGCAGGAAGTGCTCATCACTGTCCCACTCGCCCCAGTGCGGCAGCGCGTCCAGCACGAAGTGCGACACGACACCAGCGGCGAACGCCGACACCGGCCGCTTCACGGCAGCACCGATGACCGCCCCGGACAGCACATGGTTGGTCACCAACATGCGCTCCACGGTAGCCGAGCACCGGCGGCCCACTCCGCACGCGCTGCCGGGGTGCACCTTTCCGAGTGACCGCAGAAACCCGGCGCCGGCTCTCAACTTTCCGCGCCCCCGCAGGCTCTACCGAGTGTGTGCCGCCGCACCCGGCGGCGCACCGGCCACGACGGAGGGAGAGCGGGGTGCCGCCCTATGGCGCTCGCCGACCATGAGGAGCAGCGGTTCTGGGAGTTCGTGGCAGCGCGCCGGGGTCGCCTGGTCCGCACCGCGTACCTGCTGACCGGAGACCACGGCCTCGCCGAGGACTTCGTCCAGGACGCGCTGATCCGCGCCTACCGCAACTGGCACCGCATCCGCGCGGCGGAGCAACCGGAGGCGTACGTGCGGCGGATCGTCGTGAACCTGGCGAACTCGTGGTGGCGCCGCGCGCTGCGGCACCGCACGCAGGTGGCCTGGCAGCTGCCGGACCGCCCGGACGAACGCGACGCGCACGCCGCGGTGGACCGCGACGACGCGCTGTGGCGGGCGCTGGGCCGGCTGCCGGCCGGGATGCGGACGGTGATCGTGCTGCGGTACTACGAGGACCTTTCCGAGGCTGAGACCGCGGCGGTGCTGGACCGTTCGGTCGGGACGGTCAAGAGCCAGGCGTCGCGGGGGCTGGCGCGGATGCGCGAGTTGCTGTCTGAGGAGTCGGGGTCGGAGTCGTCGTCCGCCGGGGCGTCCGGCAAGGCGTCCAGCAGGACGTCCACCAAGACGTCCACCAAGACAGGAGTCTTCCATGAGAGATGAGCAGTTCGGGGACGAAGTCTCCGGGATGCTTCACCGGCAGGCGCAGCGCCATCCAGACCATCCGGACCCGGTGGGGGTGACGCGGGAGCACGTGCGCGCCGCCCGCGTGCGGCGTCAGAAGGCGACGCTGAGCGGCGTGGCCGTGACGGCGGCGGTGGCGACGGTGGGCGTGGTGTGGGGTACGCAGGCGTTTGCGGGCAACGGTGGGGGCGGCGGCCCGGGGAACGTCGCGGCGGTGAGCAGCGGCACGTCCACTGGGGCCACCAGGTCGCCGCACCCGACGGGCTCAACGCCCAGCGGCACGCCGACCACGTTGTCCGCCTTCCCACCGGATGGCGTGCCCTCGACCCCACCGACCGGCGACGATGTCGTCCACGGCTGCGACCCCAACGCGATCCTGGTCATGACGGCGGCGAACTTCACCTGGCCCGCCCGCGGCACCCTCGCCCACGACACGACCGTCGGCGCCACCCTGCTCCAGCGCGCCACCACCCTCACCGGCGGCAAGAACGCGAAGCTCGCCTACGCCGGAGAAAACGCGACCACCCGAATCGCCGTGGTCTTCGTCGACCCCCAGGACGACGGCCCCTGCGGCCCGGGCCTACGCGCCGTGGTCTTCCACGGCCCCCACGGCACCACCCCCGACCTACTGTCCGCCCAGATCGGCGCAGGCCTCTACGGACCCGAGATCGGGTTCCAGTGGTCCGAACGCAACCCCGACGGCTCCCTGTCCCTGCTGCTGCTCACCCCGCAGACCGTCCGCACTCTGAGGGCCAGCGGCACCCTGGGCACCAAGAACTACAGCAACTCCACGACCATCCCCACCAAGGACGGCAGCCTCCTGACCACCTACTCCCCCAACACCCCCGCCCCCTCCATCTTCGACTTCACCGACCCGACAACCACCCTGCAAGGCGCCGCCCACGTCAACCCCGTCGTCACCGCACCCACCCCCCAAGCCCTGGCCACCGCCACCGCCACCGACCCGGCCACAATCACCCGCGTCGACAGCAGCGCCCACCTGGGCATCGCCTTCAAGATCGGCGACGGCCCCCGCTTCGCCCTCCGCCCCACCACACCCGCCCCCGGCGCCGAGGCCGTGTACTGGAGCGACTTCACCTGACGGCGACTTCACCCGCCACCCGGGAAGCCACGCAAAAGGCCCGACCGCCGGACTCCATTTCCGGCGGTCGGGCCACAGCCATTATGGCCCGGCGGAGTGTTGTGATCCGACTGTTGTCGGCACCCCGGCCGACCCTCTGCTGACTCGAGTTGTCCCCACCTGGCCAGGCTCGAACTGGCAGGCCCCCTCCACAACGGGCCAGGAGTTAGGGGTGTCGCTCCTGGCCGACGCAGGCCGAGACGATGCTGCCACACGGGTGCAGGTTTGCAGGAGGCCGCCGGTCTCCTCCGGCGGGAAAACAACGTCCGCGGCGCCTTCGCTAAACTTTCGCTGGCAGACGACCCCATGAAGACCCGGAAAGCAACGAGGCCCCTCCGAAGAGGAGCCCTAATCCGCTGTAGGACCGGTGGGCGCAGACAGGTTCGAACTGCCGACCGCTCGGGTGTAGACGTCGTAACCTGCCGCCAGGCGGTGCCTTCGGGTATCGACTGACGCTCATGTGCGCAGGCTGCTGCTCGCAGCTCTTTACCTCATCGATGGGCCTGTTGCCCCAATCGTCGTACGCGACAAATACGCACACGCCATGATGAGGCTCGTGACACGGACAGCTGCCAAGACAACTGCCCTAGCCGCATCGGCAGTTGTAGCCACATCGGCCGGCCTAGCTCTAGCGATCAACCAACGAAGCCGGAGGGCTGCCGCACTGGCAAACGGAGGCGATCATGACGTCTCTCAAGATCCATCCGGAGAGCCACTTGCGGTAGGTCCAAAGGGGCCGCAACCAACTGCTGACGATCTCGATAAAGCCCAAATCGACCATCTCTATGGCGCAACGTTGAAGGCTTCCGATTCCTGTTTCGAACTCAAGAAGTTATGCGCAACCGTACTAGTGCCAACAGGTACTCTCGTAGCGATCTTCGCGCACCAAAAGTTAAACCAAGCGGTATTCCTAGCCGGACTACTCATCATCTTCGCATTCTGGATGGCAGATGCAGTAGGCTACTACTATCAAAGAAAACTCAGAAATGCGATGTCGGTCATCTGGTCGCGAAGAGCGGCACGATGCCCAGAGGAATACGACTCAATACCCAATCAGGTCAACGTCGGCCCCATTCGTGCCGCCTTCAATTCGTCGATGATATACTACCTTGTACTGTTTGCGCCGGTGGGGGCTTCGTATTGCCTGTTCGAACTAGGCGTGATTCGATAGCCTGGGAGCAGCATTGAAGATCTTTGTCAGCTATTCAAGACGGGACAATAGCCCGGAAAAGCTACTTGAAATCAAACGGTTGACTTCTAAACTGGGTGAGCCGTATATCGACGACCTTCACGACCATTTAGATGGCCACAGGGGGGAGACCGTCGAAAAGGCGCTACACGAGGCGGACTCTTTCGTAGTAGTTGTTACGAGCAACTACCTAAGGACCGCTTGGACGCGCAAAGAGTTTGAACTGGCCTTGAAACGCGGCGTTCCGATGCTCGCGCTAAAAGAAGATGGCACATTTATCGAACGCTCTACGGAGGAATGGCTTGCAATCAAGAACCAGCACTTACAAGCTATCTGACATGCTATCGCAGCATGTAGTTTGAGCATTCGCCCCAGAACAGTGGTGCACTTATCTACCAACCCTGTATGCTAAGCCTCTGACTTGCTGCCTCCAACAAAGCCTGCTGCGACAGGGTCCGCAGCGACCTGCATCCGTACGGGCGAGCCCGCGACCGTTGGCGTCAGCATGCAGCTGCCCCTTAACCCTTCTTGGCCGCAGGGCTCTGGTTCCACCTCGCGTGTTTCTGACCTGCATGCGATGCCGTAGATCTTGGTGGTCCCTCGTGGCAGCCATTGACTCTTTCTCCTGGCTGGGCGTCAGATGCTATCCCACTCGCTAGCTTTCGAGCTGTCGCAGGAAGTCAATAACAAACTTGTGCACTTCGTTTTTTTGCGTCGCATCTTGGACATCAATGCGATCCACGTGCTTTACACCAGAGTGCCGAAGAAGCCGGTCGCGACTCTTATCGTCAGATAGTTTGCCCCTGTGATAGGGGCCGTCCACCTCGATAATTCCTGCGCGACCTCGATACGTGATGAGGAAGTCCGGCTCGAAGACGTGGTCTCGAATCTTTATGGCCGACAGAGGGATGATCCCGATTGTGTCATTGTCGGGCAATGTCGCCTGATGCTCTTTGAGGACAACATAGACCCTGTATTCCCACTCGTTAGTGAAGTGGAGTCCGTCTTCTATCGGATGCCGCGATTCCAGCCGCACTCGCCGCGCATGATTGGTTTGGCTGCCGTTTTGGGCAAGCCTCAACTGGTTCCGCCAGTCCATACCGACTTTCGGCAGAGTGGGCCGCACTTCGATACCAAGGATATCGAAATGATCCCTATCTGCAACCTCCCGCATGGAGTCGCAGATTCGCGACTGAATTTCTTCTGTGAAGCGATCAATGGACGGGGGTTCTACGTCAATTAACGCCATGTACTGATCTCGGTTCCAGTCTTGCCCGCGATCATCAAGCTCGAAGTGTGAAACGTCCGCAAGGAGTGCTGCGGCATCCAGGTGTCCACTCTGGAACAAGAGAACGGCAGTGGTTCCTAGCAGTCGTTCATCGCGAAGCTTCTGGATCTCGGCCTGAGTTCGGTTGCCGGGATCGGCCAAGATCTCATCGAGTGAGGGGTGGTTGTCCACGTGCCGATTGTGCCACTACCCACTGACACCCTGTACGCATCGGCTATTCCTGCGTCTGAGACGGCAAAGTCGCGGTTGGTTCGGCAGCGACCAGAATTCTGGCAATGAGCATTCCTTGTGCCTCTTCCCGCAGAGGGGCCCAAGGTTCTGGTTCCGACGTAGCCACTCGTGGCGGCCGACCGAGGAGAGGACCAGAACCGAGGCACGCCACCCATCCAACCGCCGCGTTCCTCGCCCACTATCCGAGAGAGGGCCTGCCGGAGGCCCGCCGGAGGCGCATGCTTTCATCACGCTGCGGACGTGCGCGGCCAGCTGGAGCGGGGCCGCGCGCGGGGTGAAGAGAGGCCGCCAGGCGTGCCCTTGACCTGGAGTTCGAACAGCCGACCCCTGCGAGTCTTCCGGACGCTCATCGAGATCGGCGGTCGCGTCTCGGCGAAGCCCTACCCCAAGTCTCGGGCCGGTCGCCACGCTGTCCCGCTCCCGCCGTTCGTCGTGGCTCTCCTCCGCGCACACATCGCCGACTTCCCGCCGGAGAGCTGTTCACGAACCGCTACGGCGGAACACTGTGGCGCTCCACCTTCCGCTCTCGCGTCTGGCGCCCCGCTCTTGTGCGCGCTGTCCTGCTCGGCAAGGTCGTCCAGGTCGACGAGACGACTTTCCGTACCGAGTGGCTTGCTGCTGACGGTCTCGAACAGCATGCCGAGTTCAGCACCCACGACGAAGCCGCGGCCCAAGTCGCCCGC
>JABFXP010000056.1 GCA_013361685.1 Catenulispora sp. | reverse complement strand
GGTGTCAGGTGACGGGTGGCAGGGGCGGGAAAGGGGCGGCGGCGGTCAGGTGCCGGCGGTCAGTTCCCGCCTTCCCCGTCGTTCCCGTCTTTTCCGTCTTTCCCGTGGTCCGTGTCGTCATCGGCGTGCGGGATCCTGCGCCCGACCACGGTCTGCGTCGTGATCTTGATGAAGTAGTTCCGTTCGCCCGGCGCCCAGGTGTCGATCCCGAGCCCGGCCAGCCGTTCCTTCTCCGCCGGGTCGGTGACCAGCTTGGCCCGGCCGAGGAACGTCACGGTCCACCCGGTGCGCGCCCGCTCGTCGATCCGGTCCACCTCGAAGGCGACGACCGTGTCGGCCACCCCCGCGGCGAACATCGAGCCCTTGCGCGTCCGGAACACGATGTCCCGGCCGTCCAGCTTGAAGTTGACGACGTGCACCGCCGGGAGTGCGAAGCGGCTGAAGACGATCCTGCCGAACGGCACGGTGCCGACCAGGGCCAACGCCTCGGCCTCGCTGAAGTGTTCCATCCTCTGGTCGGCGGTCATACCTTGATCGTCTCCGCTCCGGCCGCTTCGCAGAAGGTGCTTCCGGCCCGGTTCCCCCATCCGGACTAACGCCGGCGGACCCCCGTCGGCCGCCGCCGAGGCCGTCCTGCCGCGCCCCCGCGCCCGGTCACCGGTTCTTGGCCTGCCCGGACTTGATCTCCGACACCATCACCGCGGCCTGCACCCGGCGCGTCAGGCCGAGTTTGGCCAGCAGCGCCGAGACGTAGTTCTTCACCGTCTTCTCCGCCAGGAACAGCCGTTCGGCGATCTGCCGGTTGGTCAGGCCCTCGCCGATCAGGTCCAGCACCCGGTGCTCCTGCGCGGTCAGCTGGGCCAGCGGGTCCTTCTTCTCATCGGCCGCCCGCAGCTTGGCCATCACCTTGGTGGCCAGGCGGGGGTCCAGCAGCGACTCGCCGGCGGCGACCGTGCGCACCGCGGCCACCAGGTCCGCGCCGAGCGTCTGCTTGAGCAGATAGCCCGAGGCGCCGGCCATGATGGCGTCGAACAGGGCCTCCTCGTCGGCGAACGACGTGAGCATCAGGCACTGCAGGTCCGGCAGTTTGGAGCGCAGCTCGCGGCAGACGGTCACGCCGTCGCCGTCGGGCAGCCGCACGTCCAGCACCGCCACCCGCGGCCGCAGCGCGGGGACCCGGGCCAGGGCCTCGGCGGCGGTGGAACCCTCGCCGACGACTTCGAAGTCCGGCTCGTCCTCCAGCATGTCCTTCAGACCCCGCCGGACGATCTCGTGATCGTCCAGCAGGAACACCTGGATCTTGCCGTCGCTCATTTCGCCCAGCCTCCTGTGGCCCCTGTGACTGCCCTGCCTGGACACATTACGGGGTCACGGGCCTCGGTGGAGGAGTCGAAAGTCCTGACTTTGCTCACACGCCTGCCGCCCGGACTCGTCGATCGTCGATCACGGCTTCCCGCGCCGCAGGAACACCACCTTCGTGTAGGGCGCGAGCCGGATGTAGGAGGCGAGCGCGGCGCGGACGGCGCCGCGGATGTCCGCCCGCACGATCGGGCCCAGCGTCCGGACCGTGCTCACGTACACGGTCGCGATCCCCTCGTGCTCGAGCACCGCGATCCGCGGGTGGTCGTCGTCCCAGTTCGTGGCCAGGCCGCGCTGGACGGCGAGCAGGACGTCGCGGTGGGCGTCCTGGATGTGTTCGGGGCGCAGTCCGCGGTCCGGGCCGGCCGGGGCCGCCGGGCTCTCGGGCGGCGGCTGCTGGTTGACGGTGATGCTCATGGCGATCGTCGCTTTCTGCGAAGTTCGGCTCTTTGCTGCCAGTGTGCGCCCGGCGCCCGGCGCGTTTCAGAGGCCTTGCTCACCGGGATTCCGGGCCGAACGGCCCCATCGCCCGGCCGCCGCCGGGCCTCAGCAGATCCGCGGCAACTGCTCCCCGACCAGCATGTCCAGCACCCGCACCGCCCCGATCCCGGTGCGCACGACCACGCGGCGCGGATGCTCGGCCACCGCCTGGCCGATCCGCACCGCGCCGGCCGACTCCGGGCGGGACCGCAGGGCGGCCAGCACCGCGTCGGCCCGGTCGGGGGCGACGAACGCCAGCAGGCAGCCCTCGTTGGCCACGTGCAGCACGTCCAGGCCCAGCAGGTCGCAGGCGGCCGCCACCGGGCCCGGCACCGGCAGCGCGGTCTCATCCACCACCACCCCGACGCCGGAGGCGGCGGCGAGCTCGTTCAGCGCCGAGGCGACGCCGCCGCGGGTCGGGTCGCGCAGGGCGTGCACGCCGTCGGCGCCGGCCGCCACCGCCGCGGCCACCACCCGGTGCAGCGGACGGGAGTCCGAACCGATCTCGGTCTCGAACCCCAGCCCGGCCCGCGTGGACAGGATCGTGGTCCCGTGCAGGCCGATCGGGCCGGACAGCAGCAGCACGTCGCCGGGCCGGATCCGGCTCGCCGAGGGCCGCGCCGCCGGCAGCCGCACACCCAGCCCGGTGGTGGTGATGAACAGCCCGTCGGCGGCGCCGCGGCCGACCACCTTGGTGTCGCCGGTGGCCACCGGCACCCCGGCGGCTTCGGCGGCCGCGCCCAGCGACCGGGAGATCCGGGCCAGCTGCTCCAGAGCGAACCCCTCCTCCACGATGAACGCCACCGCCAGCGCCGTCGGCATCGCGCCCATCATCGCCAGGTCGTTGACCGTGCCGTGGACGGCCAGCGACCCGATGTCGCCGCCGGCGAAGAACAAGGGGTCCACGACGAAGGAGTCGGTGCTCATCACGGCCTCGGGCTTGGGCAGCGCCAGCACCGCGGCGTCCTCCAGCGGCCCGGCCGAGGCGGCGCGGCCGAACCCGGGCAGGATGACGTCCCGTAGCAGTTCGGCGGACAGCTGCCCGCCGGAGCCGTGGCCGAGCAGGACCTGCTCGGTCTCGGCGGTCGGCACCGGGCAGGCGGCGAGCAGGGGGTTGGCGGTCATGACGGCTGTCCTTTCGCTGCGGCGGTCGA
>JABFXP010000717.1 GCA_013361685.1 Catenulispora sp. | reverse complement strand
CCAACCCATACATATGTCATGCGCGCCAGAAAACCCGCGCGGCCGGGCCAGCGGATACCAGCACCAGCCCGCCCGCTTGCGGCTTAGATCGCGTGGCTACTGCCCGGCCAGATCCCGCCGCCGGAACACCACGACCGCCGCCGCCACGGCGCAGGCGGCGAGCACCGTCATGACGCCCGCGCCGGCCCAGTTCGGATCGGCCGCCGGAGCGGGGGTGCTGTGGTGCAGGATCGACGTGTCCAGCAGCCAGTGGTTGATGCCCGCGAACGATCCGAGCAGCTGCATCAGGAACGACCAGCCGAGCAGCGCATAGACGGCGGTGGCCGTGGCACGCGGAACCAGCGCGTGGACCAGAGTCCCGATCCCGACAAGCACCAGCGCCGGCGGGACCATGTTCAGGCCCGCCTCGGCCATCGTGCCCACCCCGATGCCCATGTGCTGGACATCGGCCCCCGCCCACGCGGCCAGCCCCGCCGCCAGGCCGCAGCCGAGCGCCAGCGCGGCGGCGAGCGCGACCCGGCTCAGCAGCCACCGGGTGCGGCCGACCGGGCCGACCAGGAGGTTGTCGAGCAGCCCGTCGGCCTCCTCGCGGCGGGTGGCGTTCACGATCGTCGCCGCGGCGAAGGAGACCAGGACGGCGCCGATCATCAACGACAGCCCCAAGTCCGCCTCCGCGCCGGTCCGGTGCGCGCCCAGGCGGGCCATGGCCTTGTTCACCGTTTGGGAACCGGACGTCGACTCGCTGTCGGACTGCGCGACGATCCCGGTCACGAAGCCCAGCGCGGCCTGGCCGGTGAACCAGGACACCGCGGTCACCCGGATCATGCGCACCGACAGGCCGAACTGTCCGGTCAGCAGCCTCATGCGCGGCGCCGCCGACTCCGGGTCCGGCAGCACGGACGCGTTCAGATCCCGCCGGCCCGCGATCGCCAGGCTCGCCGCGGCCAGGACCGCCGTGACGGCGATCGGCGGCACCAGCGCCAGCGGCCGGAAGCTGGTCGCGGCATGCAGCAGCGACGGCCAGCCCAGGGGCGTGACCCAGCGCGTCCAGCGCAGCCCGGAGACGGACTCCGCGGTGAACCGGATCAGGTAGGCCGCGCCGAGCACGGCCGCCGACAAGCTCGCGGCCTGACGGCGGGTGGCCGCCAGCTGCCCGGCGAAGACACCCAGCGCGATGAACACCGCCGCGGTGAGCACGGCCGACAAGCTGATCTCCAGCAGCCCAGTCGTCGTCACCGGGACGGTGGCCCGGCGCCCGCCGCCGACCGCCACCACGGCGGCGACGCCGAACATCGCGACCAGTCCGGCCGCGAGCCCGGCGAGCGCTTGCCGGGCCGCCCCCGCCCGGGTCGTCTGTCCGGCCACCAGCAGCTCCCAGCGGCCGGACTCCTCCTCGCCGCGCAGCACCGACGTGCCCAGCAGCAGCCCGATGGTCGCGGCGAGCAACGTCAGGGTGCCCAGAGAACGCCAGGCGGTGAAGCCGCCGTTGGTGTCGATCCGGAATGCCGGGCCGAACAGGGCGGCCATCGCGTGGTTCGAACTCCACGTCTGGGCCAGCCGCGCCCGGGCCTCCGGCGTCGCGCCGACCGCCTGGTAGGCGATCGCCGACTCGGCGATGTAGACGCCGATCACCAGGCCCCACAACGCTCCCCAGCGCACGGCCCGGCGGCCGGCGAGCCAGGCCACGACCGTGCGCGGCGAGCGGCCCGAGGACCGGGCCGGCAGCGCCGACCGGGAGCTGCGGTGCAGGGGCCGGCGGCGGATCGGCAGGTGCTCAGGCAGCGACGACATCAGCGTTCTCCTCCTGCCGCCCGTAGTGCGCCAAGAACAGCTCCTCCAGCGACGGCTCGCGGCTGAGCAGCTCCCGCACCCCGGCGCCGGACAGCGCGTCGAGCAGCGGGGCGATCGGACCGGTCACCTGGCAGCGCAGCCGGTGGTCGTGGACGTCGACGCCGCGGACGCCCGGCACCCGGCTCACGTCCGGCGGCGTGCCGTCGAACTCGGCCTCCACCGAGACCGCCGACAGGTGCTTCATCTCCTCCAGCGTGCCCAGCTCCACCAGGGACCCGGCGCGCAGGATCCCCACCCGGTCGCAGACCGCTTCCACCTCGGACAGGATGTGCGAGGACAGGAACACCGTCTGCCCCTCGTCCTTGGCCCGGCGCACACACCGCCGGAACGCCTGCTCCATCAGCGGGTCCAGCCCGGAGGTCGGCTCGTCCAGAATCAGCAGCTCGGTGCGGGCGGCGAAAGCCGCGATCAGGTTGATCTTCTGCCGGTTGCCCTTGGAATAGGCCCGGACCTTCTTCGAAGGGTCGAAATCGAACAACTCCACAAGTTCACGCAGATACGCATCGTCCACTTCGCCATGGACCCGTCCGAGGAGGTGCAAGGTCTCGGCGCCGGTCAACGACGGCCACAGTGACGCCTCGCCCGGGACGTAGGCCATCTTCCGGTGGATCCGGACCGCGTCGCGCTGCGCGTCGAGCCCGAACAATTCCGCGCGCCCGGAAGTGGGCTGGATCAGACCCAGGAACAGGCGGATCGTGGTGGTCTTCCCGGCGCCGTTGGGGCCGAGATAGCCCAGCACCTCACCCCGGGGGACTTCGAGCTCCAGATCCCGCAGCGCATCCGCCCTGCCATAGCGTTTGCCGAGCCGGTCGGCTCTTATCACTACCTCGCTCACGATATGAACTCCCGTCATTCAGGGCAGACCACTGTCGTCATAGCGAGTGTGTGCGCCGGTCTGAACTGCGAACAGGGCCGATCGCATCGGCGCGCCGGGGGACCTTCGGCCCTGCCCGGGAGTGATCGAACCCTGAAACACTGAGAGTCCACCCCCTCCGCCCGGCCGCCGCCGGCGTGGGATCAGGACCACGCCGGCGGCCACCACGCCTCGTGAGGCGGATCGCGCACCGGGCCGAGCGGGCCCGGCGGCTACCGATGGGGGATCGCCTCGGCGCCATCCCTTTCCCCGGCCCCGGCTTGCGCGGCCACAGCAGGCTGCGTCGTCCGGCGTCCGGGCATCCACCAGTTGGCCCGACCGAACAGCTCCATCACGGCGGGCACCAGCAGCATCCGGACGACGGTGGCGTCGATGAACACCGCGACAGCCATGCCCAGGCCGACTTGCTTGATCGAGACGTCGGGACCGAGCAGAGAAGTCGTGAAGACAGAGATCATGATGGCCGCGGCCGCCGTGATGATCTTCGCGGTCCGGGCCAGTCCGCGCGTGACGGCGGTCCGGGTGTCACCGCTGAGCACGTACTCCTCACGGACCCGCGAGATCAGGAAGACCTCATAGTCCATCGACAGACCGAACAGGACCGGGAACATCGTCAGCGGCACCCAGGTGGTGATCGGCATGCGGGTGGTGAAGCCCAGGGCCGAGCCGAGCCAGCCCCACTGCACGATCGCGACCAGCACGCCATAAGCGGCGCCGATCGACAGCAGATTCATCACAGCGGCCTGCAAGGCGATCGTGACCGATCGGACCAGCGCGATCAGCAGCACCACCGACAGCACGATGACGACCGTGATCATCAGCGGCAGGCGCGCGCCGGTCTGCTGCGCGTAGTCGATCGCGGCGGCGTTCGGGCCGCCGATCCAGACGTCCTTGCCGGCGGGGGTTTTGGGCAGCACGTCGTCGCGGAGCTTGTGGACCAGGCGGGTGGTGGCCTCGTCCTGGAATCCGGTATCGGGGAAGGCGGTGAAGACGGCGGCCTGTCCGTCCTTACTGGTCCGGGCCGGCGTGACAGAGGCGATGCCGTCGGTCGCCGCCACCGCCGCGACGACCGGTGCCAGCGCGTCTTTGGAACCGCCCTCGGCGGCGAAGATCAGGGGTGCGCCATAGCCGGGGCCGAAGCCCTCGGAGAGGATCTTGTACGAGGTATAACTGCCTCGGTCGTGGGGCTGCACGCTGGCGTCGGGCAGGCTGAGGCGCATCGACAGCGCGGGAGCGGCCAGCACCAGCAGACCCGCCCCGGCCAGGACCGCCGCCGCCAGCGGCCGGCGCTGCACCCCGCCGGCCCAGCGTTCGGCCGGGGTCCGGCGGGCCGGAGCCGGCTCGCCGGCGGACCCGCGGCGGCGGGCGGAGCGGCGCGGCAGACGCAGGGAGTTGATCTTCCGCCCGGTGAACCCCAGCAAGGCCGGCAGCAGGGTCACCGCGGCGACCATGGTCGTCAGCACGGTCACCGAGGCGCCGATGGCGACTCCGGTCATCAGCCTCTGCCCCATGGTGATCAGGCCGAGCATCGCGATGACCACGGTGGTGCCGGCGAACAGCACCGCGTGGCCGGCGGTGGCCACGGCCTTGACGGTGGCGCTCTCGGGATCGTCGCCCGCCTGGAGCCCGTCCTTGTAACGGGTCACGATGAACAGGGCGTAATCGATGCCGACGCCGAGCCCGATCAGGGCGGCGAAGATCACGGTGAAGTCCGGGGCCGGCACCAGGTGCGCCGACAGCTTGGTCAGGGCCAGGCCGCCGAGGATCGCCGTCAGCGCGGTCGCCAGCGGCAGGCCCATCGCCACCAGCGACCCGAAGGCGATGAACAGGATCACCGCGGCGGCCAGGACGCCCACGCTGTCGCCCGGCCCTTGTTTCGGCGTCTCGGCCTTCTCGGCCTGCTGTCCGCCCAGACCGAGTGACAGGCCGTCGCCGGAGGCATGCTTGACGGCGTCCACCAGCTGCTTGACGTCCGTCTTCTTCGCGTCCTTGACGGTCAGCGGGACGATCGTCCGGGCGATCCGACGATCCCCGGTCACCAGCTTCGTGTCCTGATATGGCGAGGCCACGGGCCCGGTGACGGGGGAGGCGTCCAGCTCGGCGAGGACCTTCTCGATGCGCTGCCGGGCTGCGGGGTCGTCGATGCCCTTGTCCGCCTTGATCGCGAGGGTGAGCGTGTCCCCCTGCATCTCGGGGAAGTGCTTTTCGATCACCGTCTGCGCCTTGGCGGATCCCGAGCCGCCGCCGGACATGTCGTTGTCCGGCGCGGCGCCGAAGCCGAAGCCGGCGAACGCGACGGCGATGACGCCGACGATCCAGACGGCCGAGACCAGACGGCGCCGCCGGTAGCAGAACCGGGCCATTCGCGCCAAAGCTCCGTCACCACCGGGAGCCTGCGTTGTCATCATCTTCTCCTCACCTCGCTCGTCACGACCTGATCGTGGCGGCCGGTGCGGACGGTCCACGTCGCACAGCGGGCGCGTTTGTCGGCTCATCCCGGCGGAGTAGGTCAGCCGCAGGTGGTAGGCGGCTGCGCCGAGGGTGGTATGTCCGAGCACCACTGACAGCGGATGCGCGGGACCCGCGGACAGCGACAGAATGTCCGCGATGCAGACGCCAAGGATGATCAGCGCTGTGCGCCAGGCCGTGCCAGGTCGCGTCGATGCCCTGTTCGGGCTCGGTGTGGCGCTGGTGGTGCTGGTGTCGGCGGGCGCGAACTGGGAGTGGATCGACGCTCCCCACCGGCTCGACGCCGCGGCGCTCGGGCTGGTCGCCGTGGCGGGCACCGCCGTGGCGCTGCGCCGCCGGTATCCGACCGGGACGCTGGCCGTCCTCGACGCCGCCGCCCTGGCGTGGGCCGCGGGCCACTATCCCAGCCCTTTGATCCCGCTGGCTCCGCTGATCGGCTGCTACACCCTCGCCGCGCTGCGCGGCTGGCGGTGGGGCCTGGCCGGCACGGGGCTCACCGCCGTCACCGCGCTCGTGGCGATCCACGTCGCCTTCGACGGCGCCGCACCGGCCGGGATCAGCGGCAACGCCGTGTGGATGGCCTTCACCGCGGGTGCGGCCGGCACGGCGGTCGGGTATCACCGGGCTCTGCTGGTGGCCACCCGCGCCCAGCTCGCTCGCGAGGCCCAGACCCGCGACGAGCAGTCCCGCCGCCGCGTGGTCGAGGAACGCCTGCGCATCGCCCGCGAGCTGCACGACGTCATCGGCCACACCATGGCCGGGATCAGCGTGCAGGCCGGAGTCGGCATCCACCTCATCGCCACCCGGCCGGCGCAGGCGGTGGCCGCGCTGAGCGCGATCAAGCAGATCAGCGACCAGGGGCTGACCGACGTCAAATCGATCCTGGGCATCCTGCGCGCCGACGGTGAGGAGCCCGACCAGCCGCGGAGCCCGCGCGGCGGTCTGGACCAGATCGACACCCTGCTGGAGCCGGTCCGGGCGGCCGGTGTGCGGCCGACGCTGAACATCCACCGCGGCGCCGGCCCGCTGCCCGCCGCTGTCGACCTGGCCGCCTATCGGATCGTCCAGGAGGCGCTGACCAACGTCGTGCGCCACGCCCACGCCCGCACCGTCCGCCTCGATCTGCGCCGCGAACCGGCACAGTTGGTCATCCAGATCCGGGACGACGGCAGGGGCGTCGGCCCCGCCGGTGCCCGCGACGGCGACGGCGGCGAGGGGGACGGCCACGGCATGACCGGCATGCGGGAGCGGGCCGTGGCCCTGTCCGGTCAGTTCACCGCCGGCCCGCACCCCGCCGGCGGGTTCCAGGTGCGGTGTGTCATCCCCACTCCGGAGCAGCCGTGACCGAACCGATCAGGGTGCTCATCGCCGACGACGAGAGGCTGGTCCGCGCCGGATTCCGGGCGCTGCTCGACGCCGAGCCGGGGATGATCGTGGTCGGTGAGGCGGCCGACGGCGCCGCGGCGGCCGAACTGACCCGGGACACCCGCCCGGACGTCGTCCTGATGGACATCCGCATGCCGGGGGTGGACGGGCTGGACGCCACCCGCCGGATCACCGGGGATCCCGAGCTCGCCGGCGTGCACGTGCTGATCCTCACGACGTTCGACCACGACGAATACGTCATCGACGCCCTGGACGCCGGCGCCAGCGGCTTCCTCGTCAAGAACACCGCTCCCGGCCAGCTGCTGCAGGGCATCCGGGTGGTCGCCGGCGGCGAATCGCTGCTGTCACCGGGCCTGACCCGCCGGCTGATCGCGCGGCTCGTCGCCCGCACCCCCGCCCGCCAGATCAATTCCGCGGCGCTGGCCCAGCTCACCGACCGGGAACGCGAGGTCACCGGGCTGGCGGCGCACGGCCTGAGCAACGACGAGATCGCCGCCGCGCTGGTCATCAGCCAGGCCACCGCCAAAACCCACATCAGCCGGGCCATGGTCAAACTCGGCGCCCGAGACCGGGCGCAGCTGGTCGCGGTGGCATATCAGTACCGTCTGGTCGATCCGCCAGACCCGTTGCCGCCGCCTGCTTCGTCGCGCTGATCCGCGCACAGCCACTCCGGCGTGACGGGAAAAGACCGGTCGCCGATGACGGAAACGACCGGTCGTTCTCCATAGCCGCGCAGCCGCGTGCCCTCCAGGCGCCTCAGCCCAGCGGCACCAAAGCGACCGGGCACGCCGAGCGGCGCAGCAGCGTGTGCGCGGCCGGCCCCACTCGGACGCCGACCCGGTCCGTGCCGCGCCGCGCCGCGCCGATGACCGCCAGATCCGCGGTCGTCGAGGCCCGCAGCAGGCTGTCGCCGATCGCGCCGGTCGCCACGGACACCGTCACCCGCACTTCGGGGTACTTGTCCCGCCAGTTCTGCACGAGCTCGTCGAGCGCGTCCTGCCGGCTGCTCTTGAGCTGCGCCATCTGGTGGCGGCGCTCCGGACCTTCGCGGTACTCGTGGATCGGCGGCTCATTCCAGACGTTGACCACCTTCAGCTCCGCGCCGCGCCGATCGGCCTCCTCGAAGCCGAACGCCAGCACCGGTTCGCAAGACCCTTCGACGTCGACCGCCGCCAGCAGGCGGTCCTGGGTGGGACGGCTCGCGCCCCGCATGACGATCACCGGGCAGCGCGCCTCGGCCAGCAGCCCCGACGCGAGCGCGCTCAGGAGTCCGCGTCCGGGGACGGCGCGGGCGTGCTCGGCCACGACCACGAGCTCTGCGTCCTCACTGGCCATGGCCAGGACGCGCGGCACGGTCGTGGAGACGATCCGCGTCTCCACCGGCAGGCCCGGACGGCGCGCGCGGACTGCCGCCACCGCCTGTTCCAGCGCCTCGCCGACGCTGTCGCGCCACGCCACCAGCGGCTCGGTGGTCCCCTCCGGCGGCTGGGCGGTCCACCGGCCCAGGCGGTGGGCCCGGACGATGGCCAGCGCGTCGCCCCGGTCGACCGCCTCCCACACGGCCAGGGCCAGGGCGCGGTCGGCCTGGCCGACGTTGTCGTAGGCGAGCACAACGGACTTGTTCACAGTTGCCACCCTTTTTCGAATTGCTGAGGCCCCGCCACTGACCGGGCTTGATCAGGGTCTGTGGGTCTGCCGACGCGGGCGACGGCCCCGGACGGGATGGGAACCCGTCCGGGGCCGTCGGGATGCGCCACAGACCCCATCGGCCGGCCTGTTCAGATCAGCGACCGGTGCTTGTTGACGAAGGGGATCCGGGCCCACCAGGCGCCCAGTCCGATCCGGCTGCCGGCGCCGAAGACCGCGGCGGCGGTCAGGGCCAGGGCCTCGAGCACGTGGTCGTCCACGAAGGGGTTGTTCGAGCCGGTCGCGGCGCCCTTGGCGGTGTGCTGCGCCGGCGGGTACACGGCCAGCCACATCATGGTGACCAGCAGGATGCCGCTGACCGCGGCGATCCGCAGGCCGACCCCGGTGACCATGGCCGCGCCGATGCCCAGCAGGCCGAGCATGAACATCCAGTCCACGAAGCCGTTGCCGGCCATGGAGTGGAACGCCGACTGGAACGGGCCGACGCTGACGTGGCTCAAGAAGCCCTTGGTCGGGGACCCGCCGTGGATCCAGGCGCCCTTGGACTGCGTCGAGTAGTGCAGACCGAAGGTCTTGTCCAGGAACGCCCACAAGAAGACGAAACCGACACCGATACGCAGCCCGGCGATCGACGCCTCACGCGCGGTGACGGCGACGGCCGGCTTCGCAGAGGTCGCCGACGCGGATGTGCGGTGCCAGTGGAAGCGCTGCGTGACGTGCATTCCGTGGTGTGTGCTCATGAGATTCCTCCGGGTGGGACTGGGACTGCGCTGGATTCGTTGGCACCTCAATGACAGCGCGTGGCCCCGATGCCGGACAGGGCCGAAGGGCATGGTCCAGACCAGGCGTATGGACCCTCAAATCGCAGAAGCCTGTCTGGACCGTTTCCCCCCTGTGCCCGGCCGGGCGGGCGTAAGGCCGAACGGCTCTGTCCGGGCATGACTTTCGCCCCTGCTTGGATCAGTGCCGGTGCGTTGGAATCGTTGGTGAAGAGGGGCCCCGGCTTGAAGGGCGTGGAGCAGCGACACCTCCCCTGGTCGCTCACCGCGCAGTCGCCGTCCTCCGCAATGGAAGGGCCCCTCTTCTAAAACGTACATATCGGCGGCATCTGATCGAGGCGATCATGAGAGTCCTGCTCACCGAATCCGAATCCGGTGCTGGAGCACGAGTGGAGGCCCAGCTCCATGCTGCCGGCTACGACGTGGAACTGTGCCATGACAGCGGGGCTTCGGACGATGAGTGCGTCGTGACCGCCGGGCCCGGCGGCTGCCCGCTGCACGGTGAGCTGGTCGACATCTTCATCGACGTGCGCGCCACGGCCGGCGCGGAGTCCACCCGCGAGCGCGGTGCCGTCTGCGCGGTCGGGAACGGGGTGCCCCTGGTGGTCGTCGGATCCGCCGACCCGGCCCGGTATCCCTGGTCGCGGGCCGTGTCGATCTGTGCGCCCGACGACGTCATCGAGGTGTGCGAGGCGATCATGCGCCCCGGCATCGCAGCCGCCGGCCAAGCGGTGGAACACGCGGCGCGCCGCGCCCTGCTCGCCTGCGAGGTGGACGCCTGCCCGACGGTGTCGATCGCCGAGAGCGCCGTGGACGTCGGGGTGTTCGTCAGCGTCCCGGTCGTGCTGACCGACCAGGCGCTGCGTGAGGTCTCCGCGGCGGTGCGGCTGGCCCTGTCCGGCCGCAAGGGCTTCCCCGAAGATCCGCGGATCGTGATCTCGGGCGCGGACTGACCGATCCCTTTTCAGGGCTGTGGTGTCTGATGTCTGCTCAGGACCGCGGCGGTTCGGGCAGCGGCACCCGCCAGCTGACCCGGGTCCCGCCGCCGCTCGCTTCGGCGGCCACTGCTCCGCCGTGCGAGCGGGCGCTGGAGTTCAGCGCGGCCAGGTCTGCGGCGGCCGGCTCGGGGCCGTCGTAGTCCACCAGCAAGGTGAGCTCGGCATCGGCCTCGACATGGACGTCGATCCTGGTGGCCGTCACCGGCACCAGCACGAACGCCGCCTGGACGGCGTCGAGCAGCGCGGCGGCGACGTCCTCGGGCACCGACTCGTCGATGGGGCCGCGGAAGCCCAGGGACGGGGTGCGGCCGGCCACGGGATCGGCCCGGGCGGCCAGGTCGTTGAGCTGCACGCGCAGCCGGGGCGCCGGCCGCGCCTGGTCCTCGGTGGCGAACACCGCCGCGCGCAGCTGCGCGATGACCGCGTCCAGTTCCGTGACGACCGCGCGCACCCGTCCGGCCGCCGTCTTGTTCTGGATCAGGCCCAGCGCGCCCTGCAAGGACATCCCGGCGGCGAAGACCCGCTGGACGACCTGGTCGCGCAGCTCGGCGGCGATGCGGTCGCGCTCGGAGGCGACCTCCTGATCGGCCACGGCCCGGGCCTCGGCGGCCCGGGCGGACTCCAGATCGGTGTGCAGGGCGATGATGCCGCGGTTGGTGGCGTCCAGCTCCTCGGTGAGCTCGGCGATGCGCAGCCGGGCGGCGGCCAGCTCGGCGGCGACCTGCTCGGCCGGCGGGAAGGGGGCGGCGGGCTCGCTCACGGCGTCTCCTGTTCGGCGCCGGCGGCCCGCACGACGAGCATCGCGGCGTCGTCACGGCCGCGGGCATGGTCGCGGTGCAGTACGGCGGCGATGACGGCGGGGTGGCGGCGGGTCAGCCCGGGGTGCTCCGCGGGGTCCCAGCGGGTGTCGATGCCGTCGGAGGCCATGACCAGGGTCGTGACCGGCGTCCACGGGTAGGCGGTGGGGCGGGCGCGCGGCGGCGAGGCCTCGGCGCCGAGGGTGCCGGGCTGACTGACCAGGTGCGGGCTGGCGGTCGTGGTGTGGACCCGGCCGGTGATGTTCCCGACTCCGCAGAACACCGCCTGGCGCTCCTGCGGATCGATGACGCAGGCGCCCAGCACCGCGCCCCGCGTGCCGCGCAGCCCGCGGTGCGCGCCGGCGATGAACTCGGTCAGCCATGTCTGCGGGGCGACGCCGCCGTCGACCCGGCCGTCGTCGGCTTCCAGGGCGGCGAGCGCGGCGCGGGCCGCC